>NZ_JBHULV010000045.1:0-103739 GCF_042684645.1 Pedobacter alpinus | reverse complement strand
TTCATAGTTTCAAATTTAATGTGTTTAAATTAAATCTGACAATAAAATCCCTCTAGTCAAAGGTAGGAACTCCACCATCGACTGTCACACGTAGGTAGATATACCTTAAATTTCCTTTTTCATTTTTGGGTTTCTTCAGAAAGAAGATTAGCACGAAGCTTTTTTCTAACATAACAACATCATTATTAGATTAAACAAATGTCGAAATGTAGTCTCATCAAATCAAGATGTTTAATGGTTGAACACCTTGATTCACAGCTATAAGCGTCACTTTCAACGCGTCTTTTTTTCTAGTTTTAAAAGACGTCATGAATGACGCTCATAAATATTGGGTTTTATTATATAATTTGGCAGGGCTTAAAACCAAAAAAGCCTTCAAATCATATCATTCGAAGGCTTTTGCACATTTTTAAAATGTAATTGGCGGAATGGACGGGACTCGAACCCGCGACCTCCTGCGTGACAGGCAGGCATTCTAACCAGCTGAACTACCACTCCGTTAGTCCGTTCATTTCTGTTCGGGAGTGCAAATATAGGTTATTTATTCAAAAAGCTACTTAAATTTAAAATTAATAGTGATTAAAAGCCTAAACCCTATGGTATTCAATCAATCCGTCCATTGGGTTTCTTATAATGTTTCCTATTTTCATTTCAAATTCATTAGCTACCGCATTTAATTGAGGTAAGAAATTGTGAGCAATAGAGCCTACACAGTTAAAAGTTTCATCTTTATAATTAGGGTAGTAATTAACAATGTTTGTAAAAAAATCTCTAAAAGATGATTTAACCATTTCATCTATAAAAGGATGTGTAATGTGCTTACTAATAAACGGACAAAAGCTTGCGCAATAAGTATTAGGCATTTTAGTAGCATATACTTCGTTTACAATGTCATTTGCTGTTAAGTGATAGTTTTCAAAAAAATCTAGCACTAAACTTTCAGGAAGATAAGCTCTTGAGTAAGCCGTAAGTAACTTTTTCCCTAAGTATCCACCGCTTCCTTCATCTCCCATTAAAAAACCTAATGAATTTACAATGTGTGTTATCTTTTTTCCGTTATATAAGCAACTGTTGGTACCCGTTCCTAAAATACCTACAAAACCTGCTGTGTTACCAAGTACAGATCTGGCCGCAGCCAATAAATCAATATCCACATAACTTACAGCATTTTTAAAAGTATCTTTTAAGGCATCCTTAATAATAAAACCTTTATCTTCACTGCAGCCGGCACCATAAAAATTAACTTCTGTAATTAATTCTGGTTTTATTTCATTAGGTAACCCTGCTTTAATAGAATTAGCAATATAAGAACTGTCTAAATAATAAGGGTTATAACCCTCGGTAGCAAAATGAAAATCTGTATTATTAATACTTTTTAAACACCAACTTGTTTTGGTAGAGCCACTATCTGCTAAAAGAATCATGTTAAAAATATTTTAAGGATAATTGCTTTAACAGTTAATAATTGTAAAGCGGTTTATAAATTGTAAAACCAAATATATAAAAAGTTGATTAATCTTTTAAAAAAAATTAAAAAGATTTGATTTATTATTCTTTATTTTCGTGAAAAGATATACATATAATTATCCTTAATTATTTAAAGAGCTATTGGGATGCTGTATTATTTTAATTTTAAGAATATTTATGGATGTTTACATGCTATTAATCTGTTGTAGAAAAAATGCTTTATTATAATTGCAAATATGTTTAACGCCAATAAAAAGAACTCAAAGCTTTATTTCGAAATAATTAAACAAATCTTCTATAACAAGACTATGTCTTGTGCAGACGTTAGCTTGCAAATAGATAAAAGCATTCCATTAGTAACAAAAGCCATTGGTAATCTTATTGAAAAGGGCTTTGTTATAGAGAAAGGTTATGCAGCATCAACCGGAGGTCGTAGGCCTTTAATGTATGCTTTAAATGCAAGTCAAATTAATATTGTAGCCGTTGCAATGGATCAGCTATCTACAAGAATAGTAACTATTGATATGTTAAATAATTACGTTACACCTGTAGAAATTGTTGATTTAAAGCTTAAAAATAATCCAAATTCTTTAAGAGAACTCACGGCATTAATCGCCAATCATATCCAAAATTCGGGCATCAAAAAAGATAAATTAATTGGAGTTGGAATAGGCATGCCTGGTTTTGTAAATGCCAAAGAAGGCATTAACTATACTTATTTAGAATCTGGTAAAAAAAGTGTGAGCCAGCATATAACTGACGAATTAAATTTACCTGTTTTTATAGATAATGACTCTAGTTTAATTGCTTTATCAGAATTAAAATTTGGCTTGGCAAAAACTATTAACGACGCTATGATTATTAACCTTAGCTGGGGTATAGGTTTAGGTATGATTGTAAACGGACAGCTATTTAGAGGCCATAGTGGTTTTGCTGGCGAGTTAAGTCATATCCCAATTTCTGAAGAAGGATTATTATGTTCTTGCGGAAAACAAGGATGTTTAGAAGCCGAAGCTTCATTATTAGCGGTAGCAGATAAAGCTATTGAAGGCATAAACTCCGGAAGAAAAACAGGGTTAAAATATGATTCATCAACTTCTAAATTAGATATTGGTGATGCGGTTATGGATATAGCTAATAAAGGAGATCAATTTGCGATTGAGCTACTTTCTGATGCTGCCTACAAAATTGGAAGGGGTCTTTCAATCCTTATTCATATCATTAACCCAAAAGCTATCGTATTAAGTGGAAGAGGAGTAAAAGTGGGAAAATTACTTTTAGCCCCTATTCAACAAGCTTTAAACAAGTATTGTATTCCTCGCTTAGCTGCCGAAACGGAAATTTATATATCAGAAATTGGTTTTGATGCAGAATTAATTGGCTCCGCTATTTTGGTTATGGAAAGCTTAGGTAAAGACGCTAATTAGATGAATTACATTCCAAAAAAAAGATTTCAAATTGCTTTATTTCAAATAATTACAACAACTTAATAATTTTTTTAATAAGATTTAATGTTTTAATCTAAATTTTATTTAAGTTTGTTTATCAATGTTGGTCTTTAATATAAAAATATTATGTCTCGTTTAAACCTCTTAGAAGAAACCCGTTTTGAAAAACTTCCAGTTACTGTTTATGATAATCAAGATATAGCTTCAAAAAAAGTTGCTCAGCGTATTGCTACATTAATAAAAGCAAAACAAGAAGCTGGTGAAAAAGCAATCTTAGGGTTAGCAACTGGGGCTACCCCTGTTGGTGTTTATGCAGAGTTAATTAGGATGCATAAAGAAGAAGGTTTGAGTTTTAGCAACGTAGTCACTTTCAATTTGGATGAGTACTTTCCTATGAAGCCAAATGCTGCTCAAAGTTATGTAACCTTTATGAACGAGCAGTTATTTAACCATATTGATATTAAAAAAGAAAATATCAATATACCAGATGGTACATTGGCAGAAAATGACGTTGCTGCATTTTGTTTAGAGTACGAACGTAAAATTAGTGCTTACGGAGGTTTAGATTTTCAATTATTAGGTATCGGTAGAACAGGGCACATTGGTTTTAACGAACCAGGATCAGCACCCAACTCTGGTACAAGGTTAGTTACTTTAGACGATTTAACAAGAAGGGATGCTTCAAGAGATTTTGGGGGTAAAGAAAATGTGCCAACCAAAGCTATCACTATGGGAGTAGGTACCATATTTAAAGCCCGCGAAATTATTTTAATGGCTTGGAATCAGAAAAAAGCTTCCATTATAAAAAAAGCCGTTGAAGGAGAAATTTCTTCTGATGTACCTGCTACATTTTTGCAATTATCAGATCATGTAGAATTTATTTTAGATAAAGAAGCAGCTTCAGAACTTACTCGTTTTGATACACCATGGTTAGTAAGAGATTGCGCTTGGGCAGAAAAAACTATAAAAAAGGCGGTTATCTGGTTAGCTAAAAAAACCGATAAACCTATTTTAAAACTTACAGAAGAGGATTACAACAATAATGGTATGGCTCAGTTAGCTACCGAGAAAGGGCCAGTTTATAATCTTAACATTGATGTATTTAATAAATTACAGCATACCATTACAGGTTGGCCAGGTGGTAAACCAAATGCTGATGATAGCCAAAGACCAGAAAGAGCAGAACCGTCAATAAAAAGTTCAATCATATTTTCTCCACACCCAGATGATGATGTGATCTCTATGGGTGGTACATTTATTAGATTGGCAGACCAAGGTCATGATGTGCATGTAGCGTACCAAACTTCTGGAAATACCGCAGTTTGGGACGATGAAGCTTTGCGTTTTATGGAGTTCAATATAGATTTTGCTAAATCACAAAATACAGATGCCTCTGGTTTAGAAGCTACTTACGAGAAGATGAAGCAGTTTTTGGAGAATAAATCTCCAAACCAGCCAGATATTCCAGAGCTATTAACAGTTAAAGGTTTAATTAGAAAAGGAGAAGCAACGGCAGGAGCGAGATTTGCTGGTTTAGCTGATGAAAACATCCATTTTATGGCTTTACCTTTTTACGATAGATTAAAAGTTACCAATAAGGTAGATTTTGAAGACGATATTGTGGAAACAATGGAATTGCTGCGTAAAGTAAAACCTCAACAGGTATTTGCAGCCGGCGATTTTGCTGATCCACATGGTACACACAAAGTATGTTTCAATATCATTTTAACAGCTTTACAAAGATTAAAAGTAACTGATGATTGGGTTAAAGATTGTTGGTTATGGCTATACAGAGGTGCATGGCATGAATTTGAAATTCATGAAATACAAATGGCAGTTCCACTTTCGCCACAAGAAGTAAAAAGAAAAAGATTAGCAATTTTCAAGCATCAGTCGCAAAAAGATATGCCAGTTTTCCCTGGAGATGATGCTAGAGAATTTTGGGTAAGAGCAGAGGAAAGAACAAGCGAAACGGCAAGAGCTTATGATAAATTAGGTTTGGCAGAGTACGAAGCTATGGAAGCATTTGTGAGATGGGAGTTTTAATTGCAAATTTTTAACGCTATAAAATACATGACACAAACATCAAAAGACACTGCTGTTAATACAAAAAACGGAATCAATCCTATCATTATAATAGGCGCCTTGTTCTTTATTTTCGGGTTTATTACATGGTTAAATGGTACATTAATTCCATTTCTTCAATTAGCCTGCGAATTAAACACATCGCAAGCACTTTTGGTAACATTTGCTTTTTATATGGCCTATTTCTTTTTGGCTATACCTTCCTCCTATATTTTAAAATGGAGCGGCTTTAAAAACGGAATGTCTTTAGGTCTTTTTGTAATGGCTATTGGTGCTTTAATATTTGTTCCAGCAGCAATGATGAGGGCTTTTCCATTATTTTTGATAGGCTTATTTGTTCAAGGGATGGGACTTTCATTACTTCAAACTGCATCAAACCCATATATTACTGTAGTTGGGCCCATAGAAAGTGCTGCAAAAAGAATCAGCATTATGGGTATCTGTAATAAAGTTGCAGGTGTTTTAAGTCCGCTTATTTTAAGTGCAATGGTACTTAAAGGCGCAACAGAAATAGAAGAAAAAATAAAAATAATTACAGATCCATTAGAAAAAGAAGGATTATTAGATGCGTTAGCAAATCGTGTAATTTTACCTTATATCATTATTGCAATAGTATTAGTGATTTTGGCTATATTAATTAGGTTATCATCTTTACCAGAAATAAATACAGATGAAGATGAAGTAGATACCGACGGGAAAGTAGTTGCCTCAAGAGCGAGCGTTTTTAGTTACAGGAACTTAAATTTAGGCGTAATATGTCTTTTTTTATATGTTGGGGCCGAAGTTATGGCTGGCGACGTAATAGGTACTTATGGAAGTTCATTAGGCATGGGGTTAGATCAAACTAAAATTTTCACCTCTTACACTTTAGCAACCATGGTTTTGGGCTATATTTTAGGAATAGCTTTAATTCCAAAATATATAAAACAAGAAACAGCATTAATGGTTGCTGCCATTATAGGTTTGTTGTTTACCCTTGCTTCATATTTAACAACTGGTTATACAAGTATTGTTTTTATTGCTTTATTGGGCTTAGCAAATTCTATTATGTGGCCCGCTATATTCCCATTAGCAATTAAAGGTTTGGGTAAATTCACAAAAATAGGCTCGGCATTGTTAGTAATGGGTATTTCTGGAGGAGCAATTTTACCTCAAATTTATGCTAGCTTAGAAACATCACTTGGGCCACAAACAGGCTTTTTAGTTTGTATGTTTCCAGCTTATTTATACATTTTATTTTATGCCGTAGAAGGACATAAAACTGTAAAAGCTTAAAAAAAATTTTACATTAATTTGAAGGTGTTTTCGTGGGGAAATGCCTTCATTTTTTTTATTATCATCAACTTTCAGCTGCATTAACTAAATCAAAAGATTATCTTTTTTAAAGAAAACCTTTTATGGCTGTTGATAGGTTTTTATCATACTAAAAAATCATATCAGATTTAATGATGAGGTTGAATTTTTATTGAAAAAACCTCTGCTTTGTTAGTCCCGTTTTCAAACTCCATCTTCTATTGTAAGGCATTTCATGTGATAGTTTATTACCTAAGCTATCTTTTTGAACATTTATCCCACATATTTTTACAATTCTGACATCCCACTTATTTAATTGAGGCTACTTTTACTGCTTGTGATGGTTTTCTTAAGTATAAACTTGAGCTTATCATTACAGCCAATTAACCCGAACTTGCATTACATACGTTTTGCACAGCAGTAAAATAAAGGATAACCTAAATTTAAGAGATAAATATGAAGATTGAACAGATCATTCTATCGGCTATTGTTTTAGCCACATCAGCTTGTACACAAAACACAAAAACCACCAACAGTGCAGATAGCACATCTAAAACTGAAAATTTATTTGAAGGTGCAGTTTCTCAACCTTTAATTACAGAAAGATTTAGCGCAGATCCATCTGCCCATGTTTTTGATGGTAAAATTTTCATTTATCCATCTCATGATTATGATGCTGGTATGCCAGAAAATGATAACGGCGATCATTTTGCAATGAAAGATTACTATGTTTATTCATTAGATAGCGTAGGCGGAAAAGTAACCGATTATCCGATGGCCTTAACGGTTGAAGATGTGCCATGGGCAGTTTCGCAAATGTGGGCGCCAGATATTGCGTTTAAAAACGGAAAATATTATTTCTATTTTCCTGCCCGTGATAAAGATGGTGTATTTAGAATTGGTGTTGCCGAAAGCGATAAACCGCAAGGCCCTTTTAAAGCAGAAACACAAGCTATAAAAAACAGTTTTAGTATAGATCCAGCTGTTTTTACAGATACAGATGGTAAAAGCTATATGTATTTTGGTGGAATATGGGGTGGGCAATTACAAAAATGGGCGACAGGAAAGTTTGATGCTAAAGGTTCGGCTACAGATTTAGAAAAAGATGATCAACCGGCATTATCTCCTAAAATGGCAATGCTTGCAGGTGATATGAAGGAGTTTGCTGAAACACCAAAAGATATTAAAATATTAGATGAAAACGGGAAAGAATTCTTAGGTGGAAACCACGAAAAACGTTTCTTCGAAGCTTCATGGATGCATAAATACAATGGAAAATATTATTTTTCTTATTCTACAGGTGATACCCATAAAATAGTTTATGCTACTGGAGACAATCCTTACGGTCCGTTTACTTATCATGGAGTTATACTTAATCCTGTTGTAGGCTGGACTTCTCATCATTCTATTGTAGAATTTAAAGGTAAATGGTATTTGTTCTATCATGATACGCAAGTTTCTGGAGGAAAAACTCATTTAAGAAATGTTAAAGTTATAGAGCTAAAATACGACGTTGAAGGGAAAATTTTACCAATTGATCCTTATGGTAAATCAGCAAAATAATATGAGCTTAACATCAAAAATTATCTTCATTTAAAAACTAATTCTTCTTATGCTTAAAAGTTTAAATTTTGCAAAAATATTGAGTTTAACTGCTTTTCTTGTGGTATCATCAATATTTGCAAAAGCCCAAAATCAAAATTATCTTTTTAATGATTACTCCAAATCTTTTGAAAGCCGTGTTGATGATTTGGTGGGGCGTTTAACCCTTGAAGAAAAGGTTTCACAAATGATGAATTCTTCCCCGGCTATAACACGTTTAGGGATTCCGGCTTACGATTGGTGGAATGAAACTTTGCATGGAGTAGCAAGAACGCCGTTTAAAGTAACAGTTTATCCGCAAGCAATTGCAATGGCAGCAACTTTTGATACCACTTCTTTATTTAAAATGGCACAATTTTCTGCTTTAGAAGGTAGGGCAATTTATAATAAAGCCGTTGAAACCGGAAGAACCAATGAAAGGTATTTAGGTTTAACTTACTGGACACCAAACATCAATATTTTTAGGGACCCAAGATGGGGACGTGGGCAAGAAACTTATGGGGAAGACCCGTTCTTAACCGCAAACATGGGCGATGCTTTTGTACGTGGTTTACAAGGCAACGATTCTAAATATTTATTAGCCGCAGCCTGTGCAAAACATTATGCCGTACATAGCGGTCCTGAGCCTTTGCGCCATGTTTTTGATGTAGATGTAAGCGCTTACGATTTGTGGGACACCTATTTACCTGCTTTTAAAAAGTTGGTGGTAGATTCTAAAGTTGCAGGTGTAATGTGCGCTTATAATGCTTTTAGAACGCAACCTTGTTGTGCAAGCGATATTTTAATGACGGATATTTTGCGTAAACAATGGAACTTTACAGGTTACGTAACTTCTGATTGTTGGGCAATTGATGATTTTTATAAAAATCATAAAACTCACCCAGATGCTGCTTCAGCTTCTGCTGATGCTGTACACCATGGTACTGATGTTGACTGTGGAACAGAAGCTTTTCTTTCTTTAGTACAAGCCGTAAAGGAAGGGAAAATTACTGAAAAGCAAATTGATGTTTCTGTTAAAAGGTTATACATGATTCGTTTTAAATTAGGAATGTTTGATCCACCATCAATTGTAAAATACGCACAAACACCTTTTTCAGTACTTGAAAGTGCAGCGCATAAAGCACAAGCTTTAAAAATGGCTCAACAGTCTATCGTATTACTGAAAAACGAGAAACAGACTTTACCATTAAAGAAAAATCTTAAAAAAATTATAGTACTTGGTCCAAACGCAGATAATCCGATTTCTATTTTAGGTAATTACAACGGAACACCATCTCAATTGACTACTATTTTACAAGGCATAAAAGATAAAGTAGGCAAAAACACCGAAATAATTTACGAGAAAGCGGTTAATTATACCAATGATACTTTGTTGGTTTATCAGGATTTAACTAAACAATATTCTTTTGAAGGTAAACCGGGTTTTAAAGCCGAGTATTTTGACAATACAAAATTAGAAGGTAGTCCAAAAATGGTAACTAATGATAAAGATTTAAACCATTTTTGGCAAGAAGGACAGAAGTTAGGAACAATGACGGCTAATGATTTTTCTGCTCGTTATACCACAAATTTTAAATCCTCAACAACAGGCACTATCACTTTTGAAGTAGAAGGAGATGACGGATATCGTTTTTTAGTGAACGGAAAAGAAGTATTAAATGCTTGGGAAAGAAACAGGTGGGGCGCTCGTATCTATCAGTTAAAAACCCAAAAAGATGCGGTTTATAATTTGGTTTTAGAATACTGGCAAGGGGGCGGAAAAGGAAATGTAAGGTTAAGTACCGGAAATTTTGAAGCTACCAATATGTTAAATTTGGCCAACAAGCATAAAGATGCAGACGCATTTATATTTGCTGGCGGTATTTCTCCGCAGTTAGAGGGCGAAGAAATGAAAGTGAATTTCCCTGGTTTTGAAGGGGGCGATCGTACTTCTATTATGCTGCCAGAAGTGCAAACTCGTATAATGAAAGCTTTACAAAACACAGGCAAGCCAGTTGTTTTTGTAATGATGACGGGTAGTGCAATTGCCACGCCTTGGGAATCGGAAAATATTCCCGCAATTATAAATGCTTGGTACGGTGGCCAAGCAGCGGGTACTGCTGTTGCCGATGTTCTTTTTGGAGACTACAACCCAGCAGGGCGGTTACCAGTTACATTTTACGCCAGCGATGCAGATTTAGATTCTTTTAATAATTACAATATGGATAACCGTACCTACCGTTATTTTGGTGGGAAGCCATTATACGGTTTTGGTTATGGCTTAAGCTATACATCTTTTAAGTATGATAAACTAAACATTTCTAGTGGTATTAAAAAAGGTGCTGCCGTTCCGCTTTCTGTAAGGGTAACCAATACCGGTAAATTAGCCGGTGAGGAAGTTGCACAACTATATTTAGTTAATGAAAACTTAACAATTAAAACAGCCTTAAAAGCACTTAAAGGTTTCCAAAGATTTGAGCTTAAAGCTGGTGAAAGTAAAGAACTAAAATTTTTATTAACGCCAGAAGATTTATCCTATGTACATGCTGATGGCACAATGAAACCACTTACAGGTAATATTGAAATCAGCATCGGTGGAAGCCAACCAGATGAAAAAAATGTGTTAAGCGGAAACATATTAACCAAAACCATTTCTATTGATTAAATAAAAAAATTAAATATGAAGATTATAAGAAGTACCTCAGTTATACTATTGATAATCTTTTTAGCCATAAAAGGATATGGAAATGATGCACATGAATTATGGTTAAAAAAACAGCCTGCAAAAAGTGTTGTAATATCATCAAACAACAAATCTGTTATTGTAAACAATGCAATTGAAGCTTTAAAAAATGGCTGGCAAGGCGAAAACAATGCTCGATTAAAATTAAGGATTGTTAAAGATAAAGCCATTAATAACGACGGCTTTAAATTAGATAATAATCAAATAAAGGCCAACACACCATCCGGTATTTTGTATGGGGTTTATGAACTTTTACGTCGCCAACAAACTGGCGAAAATACAAATTCAATACTTTCAAATCCATCTTATCAAAACCGTATTTTAAACCATTGGGATAATTTAGACGGCTCTGTAGAACGGGGTTATGCCGGGAATTCTATTTTTTGGAGAGGAGAAAAGGACCTTGCTGTTACCGCTAATGACCTTGAACTCTGGAAACAATATGCTATAGCAAATGCATCTATTGGGATTAACGGAAGTGCAATAAATAACGTAAATGCTTCTCCTAAAATGCTTTCGAGTGCTGTTTTGCAACGGGTAAAAAGCATTGCAGATGTTCTCCGTCCTTTCGGAATTAAAACCTATTTATCTGTAAATTTTGCATCGCCAGCTGTATTAGGTGGTTTAAAAACTTCGGACCCGCTTAACGCTGATGTAATAAAATGGTGGAAGGCGAAAGCAGATGAGATATACAAATTGGTTCCAGATTTTGGTGGTTTTTTGGTAAAAGCCAATAGTGAAGGCGAACCTGGCCCACAGGATTTTGGGCGGAACCATGCAGATGGTGCCAACATGATGGCAGATATCTTAAAGCCTTATGGCGGAATTGTGATGTGGAGGGCTTTTGTTTACAGTCCTTCTAACAAAGACCGAGCATTACAGGCTTATCTTGAGTTTATGCCTTTTGACGGGAAATTCCGTGATAATGTGATTATACAGGTTAAAAACGGCCCAATTGATTTTCAACCTCGCGAACCTTTTAGCGCTTTATTTGGTGCTATGAAAAAAACTTCGGTAATGCCCGAATTTCAAATTACGCAAGAATATTTGGGTCACTCTAATCAGTTAGCTTTTTTAGCACCAATGTGGGAAGAAACTTTAAATAGTGATACCTACCAAAATGGCGAAGGCAGTACTGTAGCAAAAGTGACTAACGGAAGTATTTATAATCAAAAATATACCGCTATTGCAGGTGTTGCAAATATTGGCTTAGATAGCAACTGGTGCGGATATAATTTTGCCCAAGCAAACTGGTATGCTTACGGCAGATTAGCTTGGAATGATAAGTTAAAAAGCAGCCAAATTGCTGATGAATGGTTAAAACTCACTTTTAAATCAGAAAAAGAAAATGCTGATAATTGGACAGTGGGGTTTTTAGAGCCTGTTAAGAAAATGATGTTAGAAAGCCGAGAAGCAGTAGTTAATTATTCTATGCCATTAGGTTTGCATCATATTTTTGCAGCACATCATCATTATGGTCCTGGCCCTTGGTGGGCACCTAAAAATGCCAGACCAGATTGGACACCACCCTATTACCATCAAGCAGATAGCACAGGGCTTGGTTTTAATAGAACAAAAACCGGTAGTAATGCGGTAAGTCAATACCACGAGCCTTTAACATCACAACTTAATAATGCAGCTACAACACCAGAAATTTATTTACTATGGTTTCATCACTTATCTTGGGATTATAAGACCAAAAGTGGACGTAAATTATGGGATGAGCTTTGTTACAGTTATGATAAGGGTGTAAATCAAGTCAGAGATTTTCAAAAAACTTGGGATAAAATAGAAAATTACGTTGATAGTACAAGTTTTGTAGAAATGCAAAAACTATTGAAACACCAAGCATTTGATGCTAAGGTTTATAGTGATGCCTGTGTAATGTATTTTCAGCAATTTAGCAAAAGACCCATTCCTTTTGAACTTGAAAGACCTGTGTATAACATAGAGTTTTTGCAATCGATTGACCCGCGTTTAATATATCAAGAAGGTGGAAATTTTAATACAAGTAAAATTCTTAATTCTAAACACTAATTCTCTTAATTAAAGCGCTAAAAATAGCCTTCCTAAGTTGTTTCTGTAATATTAGTGACACAAAAACGCCTCAGATCATATTTAAACAGTGTTTTTTAGGAAATTGCGGCTTTGAACATTTAGTGTCTTAAATTGAACATTTGTAACATTGCTACCCGGGTAATTTAAATAGTTTTACATTTAAGCATTAAGCTTTAACCAAATACAAACCTACTTTGTCATCAAAGTATTCTTATTAAAAAAAACTAAACCATTTGCTGGTGTAGGTGAAATTTGGAAATTGCTATATGCTTGTAATTAACCTAAATTATTATAAACTAAATTTTATGAGAAAAGAAATTTTACAATTCTATTTTAACAAAAATTGGATAACCCTTCGGGAAACCCGTCTAATTTTAATGTTAACGGTATTTCTATTATCTGCATTAACTTCTGTTGCCCAGGTAACGGTTAAAGGGAAAATAATAGACCAAACTGGTCTTGGACTTCCAGGAGTAAGTGTGAAAGTTAAAGGCACCACTACGGGTACACAAAGTGATGTTAACGGTAACTATACAATTATATCACCAAGTAAAGTTGCAGTTTTGGTTTTTTCTTTTGTGGGTTATTCTACACTTGAAAGAACGGTTGGAGAACAGTCAACCATCAATGTAAATTTGGTTTCTGATGCCAAAGCATTAGAACAGGTAGTTGTTGTTGGTTACGGTACACAAAAAAAGAGCGATGTTACAGGTTCTGTTGTATCGGTAAGTGGAGATGCACTTAGAGAAGTGCCAACAACTAACGTTATAGATCAGTTAAAAGGTAGAGCTGCAGGGGTAGATATTCAAAGCAATTCTACACAACTGGGTTCTAGTGGTCAAATTCGTATTAGAGGAGAAAGATCTTTAGGTGCAGGACAAGGTGATGCTGATCGTCAGAACTCACCCCTTATCATATTAGATGGTATCCCATTTACTGGTGGTATTAACGAAATCAATCCTAATGATATTGAAAGTTTAGATATTTTAAAGGATGCTTCTGCAACAGCAATTTATGGATCTAGAGGTGCAAGTGGTGTTATTTTAATCACCACAAAACGTGGAAAAGCTGGTAAAGCAGTAATTAGTTACGATGCATTTTATGGCTTAAACAACAGATTTGCAGAGTATGATTTTTTTAATGGAGAAGAATTTGCAGAATTTAAATTAGCCGCAGCAAGAGGAAACTCTATTTCGCCTAATACAAATCCTTACGCAATAAGCCCTGTTGAAAGTACAAATTTGGCTGCCGGTGTTAATACCAATTGGCAAGACATTATATTTAGACAGGGTTTTGTAACAGATCATCAATTAGGAATTTCTGGCGGAAATGAAGCTACTAAATTTTCTATGGGTGCAGGTTATAGAAAAGAAGAAGGCATTGTTTACGGTCAAGATTATAACCGTATAACGCTTCGTACAACTTTAGACCATCAGGTAAATAAAAGGTTAAAAATTGGTCTTAATTCTTTAAATAGTGTTGGAATTAGTCAGGATGGAGGTCGTTTCCCCGTTGGCGGATCGTTAAGAATTAGTCCTTTATTCTCACCATACAATGCAGATGGCTCGGTAAATTTAAGACCTCAAGAAGGTACTTTAGATGTTGAACAAGTTAGCCCCTTAACCATTAGAGATGATGTAAATACTAATCCAAGTAGAAGATTATCAACATTTAATAGTTTATATGGTGAATTTGAGATTATAAAAGGTTTAAAGTATAGAACCAATATTGGTTTAACTTACGGTCAGGTACAAGGTGGTGCATATACAGCTCCAAACACTTATTATAACTCAAGTAGATTGGCTTCTCAATCAAATGCTTCTGTTAATAATTCAGAAAACTGGGCGGCCCTATGGGAAAACTTGTTAATTTATAACAAGGTATTTGCCGAAGACCACAATGTAACCTTCACCGGTTTATTTAGTATGGAAAAAAACCATAACCAAAGCAGTGGTTTTAGAGCTAATGGAATACCAGCAGATTATATCCAAAATTATAATTTGGCGCAAGGGGCAACCTTAAATGCTGATAATGGTGGTTTCACAGAGCGAGGTTTGATTTCATACATGGGTCGTTTAAATTATAGCTTTAAAGGAAAATACCTATTTACAGCTACTTTAAGAAGAGATGGTTCTTCCGTATTGTCTCCAGGCTTCCAATACTACAATTATCCGGCTTTGGGTTTAGGGTGGAATATTTCTGACGAAGGATTTATGAAGAATGTTAATGTTGTTTCTAGTTTGAAGCTAAGAGGAGGGTGGGGTATTACAGCTAACCAATCTATTGCGCCGTATTCTACACAAGGTTTATTAAGTAGCGGAACAAGCTATCCATATAATTTTGGTGCAACTGGCCAATTAGGAGCCTTAGTTACAAGTTTAGCAAATTCTTCTTTAGGTTGGGAAGAAACATCTAACTACAATGTAGGTTTAGATTTTGGATTATTTAATAATAGAATAACAGGCGCTATTGAAGTTTACACACAAGAAACTAAAGACATATTACAAAGCCTGCCTTTACCATTAAGTGGAGGGGCCGGAACAACAAATGTAAATTCTGGTAGAACCAAAGGAAAAGGATTTGAATTTAGCGTGAGCAGTAAAAATGTTGTTAGCCAAAAAGGTATCAACTGGTCAACAGATTTTTACATTTCTAAATTCAGTAATGAAATTACTTTTCTAAGAGAAGGTTTATTAGAAGATTTTGGTAGAGGATGGATAGTTGGACAACCTTTTAACATTATTCGCGATTTTAGAAAAATTGGTATTTGGCAAACAGACGAAGCTGCAGAAGCCGCAATATACAGCCAAGTTCCAGGCCAAATAAAAGTTGAGGATGTAAATAAGGATGGAACTATTAGTGCTGCTGATTTACAAATTATTGGAAACTTTCAGCCAGATTTTGATGCTGGTTTTACCAATAGGTTTAGCTATAAAGCATTTGATTTATCTATAGTAACTTTTGCAAGGATAGGCCAAACGGTTGCTTTGCCTTATTTAACTGCTGATGGTAGTGCCCAAGGATATCCATTTTTTAATAATTCCAGAGTTAACCAATATAAAGTTAATTATTGGACTCCTTTAAATCCAACAAATGATTTTCCTGCTCCAGACGCAAGTGCTGATAGATTTATTTATGCATCAACTTTAGCTTACAGAGATGGCTCTTTTATTAAAATTAGAAGTATCAATTTAGGTTACAACTTACCATCAAATTTATTAACAAAAACAGGTTTAAGTTCAGTTAGAGTTTATGCTACGGCAGTTAATCCGTTTATATTATGGTCTCCATTAGTTAAAAGTGGTTTAGCAATAGATCCAGAAGGCAATGGTTATGGTGGTGTTGCATCCTCAAACGGGTCAGCCACTGGGCAAAACGTTACGGGAAGAGCGATTACGGTGAATTTAAATAATCCGCCTACACGTACCTTGCAATTAGGTGTTAATGTTAAATTTTAATATTTATCAATATGAAATTATATAATAAAATATTCATTGTTACAACAGCATTAGCAACGTTAAGTGTTTCTAGCTGTAAAAAATTACTAGTAGAAGAGCAAAGAACAGCTCTTAGTCAAGATTATTTAGCATCTCCTGCAGGTATTGTTGCAGGTATTACAGGTGCTTATTCTGATATGCGATTTTTGTGGGGAACAGAAGGTTTTTCTATTCAAACACAAGGAGGTACTGATGAAGTGTTAGCTGGTGCTAGCGCTGGAGGATCAACAAATACAATGATCTATACTAACCTCGCTAGTTTGTCAAACGATTATGCACCAACATTTCAGCTTTCATACCAAGATATCAACACTTTAAATGGTGTTTTACAATTTGGTCCAGCTGCAAGTTTCCCAACAGATTTAGAAAAAACACAGGCTTTAGCGCAAGCTAAGTTTATGCGAGCGTTTTTATATTATAATTTGTTAATTACTTTTGGTAATATCCCACTAAACACATCGTTTATTACTATCCCAACAACGGCGGCCGCACCTTCTCCAAGGGCTGATATTTACAACTTTATTATCAAAGATTTAACAGAGGCTTCTACAGAGTTGCAAAATGTACCTACAGCGCCATTTTTAGGTAAAGCAGCCACTAGAGCCACTGCTATGTATTTGTTAGCTAAGGTTTATTCAACTAGAGGTTTTTCTGATGTGGCGCAGCCAACAGATTTTCAGATGGCTGCTTCAACCGCTCAAACTTTAATTGATAATAAAGCAAGTTACGGCGTAGATTTATGGGAAGATTATGCAGATGCCCATAAACCCGGCAATGAGTATGGTAAAGAAACACTATTTGTAGTTGATTATAATAACGACCCAAGATTTGGCGAGTTTCAACCTGGTGCTTCGGGCGGTAGAATTAACGGAACTGCTTACTTCCAGCGTCCAAACTATCCAACCGTAAATGCAAATTACCCAGCAAGCGGAGGCGCTGCTGTAATGACAAGGGACGTTGCCAATGGTCGCCCATTTATCAGAATGCGTCCTAATACCAATTATGTAATCAACACAGCATTTAATAATAGAACTAATGATACTCGTTATGATAAAACTTTTCAAACCGTATGGAGAGCTAACACTGCAGGTATAACTACTCCTAGAGGTACATTAACTGTTGGAGTTGATACTGCTATATGGATGCCACCTTTTGAGGTAACTGCTGCGAGAAGAACTGCTTTTAAGGGTGTGATTTTTACGCCAACTGGAGCTAATGGGGCTAATGCTTACACCAATGTTTTTTTTCCATCAATGAAAAAATATGATGACCCAAGCCGACCTGGAGTAAATGACCCTTCAACCCGCCCATTTGTGATGTTTAGATTTGCAGATGTTTATTTAATAGCAGCAGAGGCTTATCACAAATCAAACAATAATAGCAGAGCTGCGGATATGATAAATGTTTTAAGAAGAAGAGCTGCTTTTAGCACAACAAGAACAGCTGTGCAAAATGCCGCCGCCGCATTAGCAAATCAGATTACTGCTGCAGATGTCACTTTAGATTTTATTTTAAATGAACGTACTCGCGAGTTTTATGGCGAACATTTAAGATGGTGGGATTTAGCCCGTACCAAAAGTTTAATTCAAAGGGTTAAAACATATAACGAACAAGCAGCTCCAAATATCCAAGATTTTCATATCCTGAGACCGATACCACAAAGACAAATTGATTTGGTGACTAGTGGTCCAAAATACCCTCAGAATGATGGTTATAACTAAGTTAATAATTGGTTCTTATCGATAAAAAAAATAAAATGAAAAAAATATCAATCCAATGTATCGTTATCCTGTCTTTTATAGCGGTAGCGGTAACATCTTGTAAGCCAGATGTAGAGTTTAATAGTTTAAATAAAGGAAACTTTACAGATACGGAAGGAACTTTAAAAGCAGCATCGCCTTTTCAAATCGGTTTTGCCGTTGATAATCCTGCATTTTCAAATAATGCAGCATACAGAGACGCTGTTTCGCAAAACGGTACTATTATCACTTTTGAAAATTCTATGAAATATGGAAGTATTGTAAGAGATGATGGGACATTTAACTTTACTAATGCGGATGCATTAGCAGCGGCTGCACAAAGCGCAGGCCTAGCTATACATGGGCATACGTTGGTTTGGCATTCACAAGCAAACGTGTCTTACCTTAATAGTTTGGGCGGTAGCCCGGCACCAGTTGTAGTTAATTTACTAAAAAATCCAGGTTTTGAATTAGGTACGGGTGTTGATTTTACAAATTGGTCAAAATACAATGGTGCTGCTTCATTTTCTGCGGGTACTGGTGGCGAAGTTAGAACTGGTTCTAGATCATTAAAAGCAGTGGTGGCTGCAGCCGGACAACAGTTCAACGTTCAGATGGCTAGTGATTTAATGCCAACAACTATTGGTGTGAGGTATAAATTTTCATTTTATATCAAAGCTACAGCACCAGGCGGTAGAATGAGAGTTTCTACAGGCCCAACAGCCCAGTATCAAGGAGATCAAACTATAGGGACTGATTGGCAATTGGTAAGTTACGAGTTTGCTGCAAATACCTCAGAAACAAGAGTGTTACTAGATTTAGGAGCTGTTGCAAATACTTACTTTATTGATGATGCTTCTTTTGTAGATGCAACTCCTGCACCAGCAGTAGATTTAGGACAAGTAAAAGTTAGGGTTGATGCCGCCATGAAAGCCTATGTGCAAGGAATGATTAACCGTTACAAGACAAGAGGTGTTAAAAGCTGGGACGTGGTTAATGAAGTATTGGCCGATGACGGCAAACTACGTACTGGTGCAAATACAGGTAACACTTACCACTGGTTTGCGGTTTTAGGTAAAGATTATATTGGTAATGCTTTTAAATATGCTAGGGAAGCAGATGCAACTGCCGAGCTTTACATTAATGATTATAACTTAGAACAAGGCAACCAAGTAAAAGTTGACTCTACTATTGCTTTAGTCACTAGATTAAGGGCGCAAGGAGTTCCAATTGATGGTATTGGCACACAAATGCACATCAACGTCAACTCTTCAAGAGCAGGAATTATAAATTCCCTTAGAAAGTTGGGTGCTACAGGTTTGAAAGTTAAAATAACCGAATTAGATGTGAGAATTAATGTTGCAAATGCAACCACATTTACGCCAACAGAGTTTTCACTTGCATTACAAGCAGAGATGTACAAGTTTGTGGTAGATCAATATGTTAAGTATGTGCCAGCTGCACAAAGGGCTGGTATTACGTTTTGGGGAGTTGATGACCCTAGAGGGTGGTTAAATACAGCTACTAGACCAGAGTTTGCACTTTTATTTAATGCAGATTATACTAAGAAACCGGCTTTTGCTGGTGTTTTGCAAGCTTTAAAAAGTGTTAAGTAAACTCCTTGACAGCAATTGAGATAAATTTCTAATAGCGATAGGTTTGTTTACCTATCGCTTTTTTAAAGCCAGCATCAAAATTTGAACCTTGTATGTTTTCACAGTCTATTGCCAATCTGTAATTTCATCAATTAAGTTCCTTTGTCCGTAAGTGTATAAAGATCAATGAAATGAGAAAGCTTTTAATTTTTATTCAGGTAATTTTTTATCTAAGCAGCGCTAGCGCTCAAACATTTAAAAGCAGCAGAGATAGTATTAATCATTTCAACCAAATTGATTATCAACAAATGCTAAATCTTCTAGGTATAGAATCCTTAAGACCCGGGCCTTCCGGTAGCCCCACCGCAGAAAACGTAGCCAATGTTGATGAGTCAAAAGCTACACCTTACGCCAGTCTGCCGGATCCGCTTACATTAAATAATGGCGAACCTGTAAACACCGCAGAAGTTTGGTGGGATAAACGTCGACCACAAATAGTGGAAGATTTCGATAGAGAAATTTACGGCAGAACGCCAAAAAATTTACCCAAAGTAATTTGGGAAATAGTTTCAGAAACGAAAGGTTTTGAAGGCGAAATACTAGTAATTACCAAACAATTAATTGGTCGGGTTGATAATTCAAGCTTTCCGACTATAGAGGTAAATATTGAACTTACACTCACAACCCCGGCCAATGCAAAAGTTGCGGTACCGGTAATAATGGAGTTTGGCTTTAAATTTCCTGCAAATTTTAACAGACCAGAAAGGCCCGCAAACTCTCCACCAGATTGGAAACAACAATTAATTAACGAGGGTTGGGGATACGCCATTATTTATCCCAACACCATTCAGGCGGATAACGGAGCTGGTTTAAAAGAAGGGATTATAGGTTTAAGCAACAAAGGGCAAGCCAGAAAAGTTGATGACTGGGGTGCTTTAAAAGCATGGGCCTGGGGGGCAAGCAAAGCTTTAGACTATTTTGAAACCGACCCCTCTGTTGATGCTAAAAAAGTAGGAATTGAAGGGGTGTCCCGTTACGGGAAAGCAGCATTGGTAACCATGGCTTTTGATCAGCGTTTTGCAATTGGCTTTATTGCTTCTTCCGGGCAAGGTGGAGCAAAAATAGCAAGAAGAGTTTACGGAGAACAAGTGGAAAACGTGGCTTCATCTAGCGAATACCATTGGATGGCTGGTAATTACATCAAATACGCTGGACCATTAACCCCAAACGATATGCCTGTAGATGCTCATGAATTAATTGCCTTATGTGCTCCAAGACCAGTATTTATTAGTTGTGGTTCGCCAAAAGTGGAGGGCAGTTGGGTGGATGACGTTGGAATGTTTTTAGGAGCAGTCCACGCTGGACCAGTTTATAAATTGTTGGGAAAGCAAGATTTAGACACAACAAAATTCCCAGAGATAGAAACTTTTTTAAATGGAGATATCGCCTTTAGGCAACATATTGGAGGGCATACCGCTGCACCAAACTGGAGTTACTTTATACAATTCGCTAAAAAATATTTTTAAATGATCAATCAAATAAAATTCAAGTTTATCCTATTCATATTACTTTTTGCAAGCGTTTCTTTTGCGCAAACCAAATTAACTAATCCAATTTTGCCGGGTTTTTATCCAGACCCAAGCATTGTTAGGGTTAACGATGATTATTATTTGGTCAATTCCACATTTGTTTACTTCCCTGGCATTCCGATTATGCACAGTAAAGATTTAATCAACTGGAAGCAGATTGGAAACGGAATCGAGCGTCCATCGCAAATGGATTTTTTAGGTGAGGAGGTTTCCCGAGGATTATTTGCACCCGCAATCAATTACCATAAAGGAATTTTTTACATCACTTGTACAGATATTGACAATGATGGTAATTTTGTGATAACAGCGACTAATCCGGCTGGACCATGGAGCAACCCGGTGTTAATCCCAAATGTTAGAGGAATAGATCCTTCCTTGTTTTTTGATGAGGAAAAAACTTACATCGTTTACAACAGTGATGCTCCGGATAATAAACCGCTATATCAAGGGCATCGAACAATTAGAATGTACGAGTTTGATAAAGAAAATTTAAAAACAATTGGTAAAGAAATCCAAATTGTGAACGGAGGAGTTAACCTTGCAGAAAAACCAGTTTGGATAGAAGGGCCACATATATTTAAAAGGAACGGATTTTACTATTTATCAGCGGCTGAGGGAGGTACATCAGTTAATCATTCGCAAGTTATTTTTAGGAGCAAAAACGCAACTGGGCCATTTATTCCTTATGAAAACAACCCGATTTTAACACAAAGAAATTTAGACGCAAATAGAGAAAAGCCCATAACTTCTACTGGTCATGCACAACTTTTTAAAGGTCCAGATGGCAATGACTATGCGGTATTTCTAGCGGTTAGGCCTTACGAAGGCAACTTTTATAATACCGGTAGAGAGACTTTTATTGCACCTGTAAAATGGACAAATGACTGGCCGGTTATCAATCCAGGTTTTGAAGAAGTGCAATATTCCTATCCGGTTAATTATCCTGAAATCCAATTGAAAGGTCAAACACCCTTAAACGGTAATTTTAATTATCGCTATAAGTTTGAAAACCTGTTTAACAACAACTTTCTTTTTTTAAGAACCCATGATTCTTCATGGTACAAACTTAATAAAGGTAAAATAACCATGAATTTGCTGGCTACTACTTGCTCTGAATACGGTAACCCAGCATTTGTCGGCAGAAGGCAACAACACATGAAATCAACCGTCGCTACACAAATGAATTTTAAAACCGAAAAGGAGAACGAGAAAGCTGGCTTGGTGGCTTTTCATAACCAAGACCATTATTACTACATCTGCAAATCTTCAAAAAACGGAAAAGATGTAGTGGAACTTTATAAAGCAACGCCATCAGCAAACAAGATGGAATTAATGACTTCCGAAACTTTAAAAAAGAATTCCAAAAACTTACAACTGAAAATAACAGCAAATAAGGATAAATACGCTTTTTACTATTCGGAGAAAAAGAATAAATGGATGCTTTTAGAAGATGATGTGGACGGCAAATTTTTAAGCACAAGCATGGCAGGCGGATTCGTGGGAACTTTATTCGGAGTTTATGCTACATCAGTCGGGGAAGATTCTTCAAATAAAGCAACTTTTAATTATTTAGAATACAGTGGTCATGATAAATAAGGATTCAATATCAACTCAAATATTAACCCAATATTAAATTAAAAGAGATGAAGAAAAACTTTACTAAAGCTTTAATTGTTGCGATAGGATTTGCAACAGCTTTTACAACACTAAAGGCCGGTGCGCAAAATTTATTAACAACCAGCCCATCTTTTGAGGACGGATCAAATACTGGGCCTGGGAGCAGTTTAAACGGTGGTTCATGGGCAAGAATAAATACTGGTAATTCCACTCCAGTACAAGATATTTTATATCGAGAAACCGCTTCCCCAACTGCTCAAAACGGGACTTTTTATGCTAAAGCCGTAACTCCAAACGATGCCACATTTAACACTCCTAGTACGCTTCAAGCTATTAATAGCCAAAATTTAACCACTGCTTTAACAAACGGCGTAACTTATAGAGTTTCATTTTACTACCAAAATTCAGCTAGTCATACATTTAGAGTAGCAATAGAAAACTCTGACGGTACAGGTTTCGCCACAACACAGCAGATTGACATTAGTACAGCGGCAGCAATCTGGACTTTTGAGTCATTTAATTTTGTGATGAATACCACTACCCTAAATAACGGAAGACTTAAAGTTCAGTTTGGAGCTAACGCAGGGACAACACTTGTGGATAATATAACGATTGAAGATGTAGCGACCCTACCAGTAACGCTATCAGCATATAACGCTTCAATTAGTAATACATCAGTAAACTTAAGTTGGGAAACGAGCTCAGAAAACAACAGTAACCGGTTTGAAGTGCTAAAATCTACAAACGGAGTTGATTTTACATTGCTAGCTAGTGTACTTTCCGTTAATAAAGCATCAAAATATGCTACTGAAGATAAAAATCCAGCATCAGGAACAAATTACTACAAATTGATTCAATACGATAATGATGGTGTAGGGACAGATTACGGTGTTAAAGCGGTAAATTTTGACTTGCAACAGGCGGTTAGCTTAATTTATCCAAATCCATCAACCACTCAATTTTCATTACAGCTTAATTCTCTACATCAAAACCGAGTTAGTTTGAAAATAATCTCTAGCGAGGGTAAAGTTGTTCAATCCGAAACGGTTGACGCAAACTCAGGGGTATCAAATCACTTGGTAATTCTAAACGGAAATGTTATGCCGGGGCTATATATCGTACAGCTTAGCGGTAAAGAATTGAATCAAAATTTAAGGTTAGTTATAAAATAGATGAGGATTTAGGTGGATAGCATTCATGTGTATGCTATCCATTTTTTCTTCTCAAATCATTACAAAATAAATCCAGAGAGATTAGATAAAGGCAAAACAATACAAAACAAACTACTTATTCAAAATGAAAAATTTCAATCACTACTCCTTATTTCTATTGCTTTTACTGATGTTCTCATCATGTTCTGTTCAAAAAAATGAGAGAAATGAAAACAAAGGTTTAAAAGACTATTACAAACCCTATTTCCCGATGGGAGTTGCCGTTGCTCCTCGCGATTTAAGCGGAGCTTCCGCCGATTTTATTCGTAAACATTACCAAAGTATAACTCCAGAAAATGCCATGAAAATGGGACCTATTCATCCTCGCAAAAACTATTACTATTGGAAAGATGCGGATTCCATCGTTTCTTTCGCTACCAAAAATAACCTTAAAGTACGCGGACATGCTTTGGTTTGGCATGAGCAAACTCCTGATTGGCTTTTTAAAGACGCCAACGGAAATGAAGTGACTAAAGAAGTGCTTTTACAACGTATGAAAGACCATATCTTTACGGTCGTTAATCGGTACAAAGGAAAAATTTATGCTTGGGATGTGGTTAACGAAGCCATTGATGATGACCCTTCCAAGTTTTTAAGAAATTCGTTATGGTACAAAATCTGTGGCGAGGACTTTATCATAAAAGCTTTTGAATATGCTCACGAGGCCGACCCAAATGCAAAACTATTTTACAATGATTACAATGCTGTGCGCCCAGGAAAAGTTGAGCGAATTCATCGTTTGGTAAAAAAACTGGTAGATGCAAAAGTGCCGATAAATGGTGTGGGTATCCAAGCACATTGGTCAATTTTTGAACCTTCAGAAGCAGATTTAACCAACGCGATAGAACAATATGCATCACTTGATTTGGATGTTCAAATCACAGAATTGGACATGTCCATTTACCCTTGGGAAAAAGAACGCAGAGCCAAACGCCCGGGAGAATCTGATGCACTTACACCAGAATTAGAGCAAAAACAAGTGGAACAATACGCCAAAGTTTTTAGAATTTTTAGAGCAAACAGTAAAAGCATTACAGGCGTTACTTTTTGGAATTTATCCGACCGTTACAGCTGGCTAGATACTTATCCGGTACAGGGTAGAAAAAATTATCCATTGTTATTTGATGCTGATTTTAAACCGAAAAAGGCTTTCTGGGAAGTCGTAAATTTTAAATAAATGAAAATTTTTTTTGCAAGTATATTTTTAACTCTTTTATTTCCCACAAATAGTGCAAAAGCGGTAGAGACTGATTTCTATGTTTCTTTCGCTAAAAAAAATGGAGCGTTCCCGTTGAATGAAAACGGTAAAATCCCTTCATTATACATCAGTGAAAACGAATGGGCGGGTGTGAGCCGGGCTTTTAAAAGTTTTGCTGAGGATTTAAAACAGGTTTCTGGTAAACAGCCTGTTTGGTTAAGCGATATTAAAAAAGCCAAAGGTTCGGTAGTAATTGTAGGGACTATCGGTCATAGTAAAATAATTGATGAGCTCATTCGGCTAAAAAAAATCGATATAAATGGAGTAAAAGGAAAGTGGGAAAGCTCCATCACGCAAGTGGTAAACAATCCTTTTCCGGGTGTGCCGAGTGCTTTAGTGATTGCAGGAAGCGATAAACGGGGAACCATTTTCGGGCTTTACACTTTGTCGGCACAAATGGGGGTTTCGCCTTGGAACTGGTGGGCAGATGTTCCGGTAAAAAAACATGGGCAAATTTACGTTTCGGAAGGGAAACACTTATTCAAAGAGCCCGCAGTTAAGTATCGTGGGATATTTTTGAATGATGAGGCTCCCGCATTAAAAGGCTGGGCATTTGAAAAATTCGGAGGTTTAAACCATCAATTTTATGAGCGGGTTTTTGAACTTATACTACGTTTAAAAGGCAACTACCTTTGGCCGGCCATGTGGGGAAATGCTTTCAACTTTGACGATAAACTCAATCCGGTTTTAGCCGATGAATACGGAATTGTGATAGGAACTTCGCACCATGAACCTATGCAAAGAGCGCAACAAGAGTGGAAACTGTTTGGCAAAGGCGAGTGGAATTACCAAACTAATGAAACCGTTTTGAAGGATTTTTGGCGCAATGGCATCAAAAACATGGGCATTAAGGAAAGTATTGTAACCATAGGAATGCGAGGAGATGGCGATGAGCCAATGACGGAAGGAACGGCAACAGTATTGCTAGAAAGAATTGTAAAAGACCAAAGAGAAATAATTGCGGATGTAACCAAAAAACCTGCATCAGAAACTCCGCAATTGTGGGCTTTATATAAGGAAGTGCAGGATTATTACGATAAAGGGATGCGTGTACCCGATGATGTAACCTTGCTTTTATGCGATGACAATTGGGGAAACATCCGAAAATTACCTGCTTTAGATGCCAAACCAAGAAAAGGCGGTTACGGAATTTACTATCATTTTGATTATGTGGGTGGCCCACGAAGCTACAAATGGTTAAACACCAATCCAATCTCGAAAATTAGGGAGCAGATGAATTTGGCTTATGAATATGGTGCAGATAAAATTTGGATTGTAAACGTGGGCGATTTAAAACCAATGGAATTTCCAACAGAGTTTTTTTTGGATTATGCACTCGACCCTAAAAAATGGACCGCTGATAATTTACAGCAATACACTTGTGATTGGGTAGAACAACAATTTGGAAGAGAATATGCAAAACAAATTGCTGAGATTATAACGGACTACAGCAATTTTAACGGCAGGCGTAAACCCGAGATGTTATCGTCAAATACTTATAGTTTGGTAAATTATCGGGAGTTTGAAACTGTGGTTGAAGAATATAATGCCTTACTCGCCAAAGCTCAAAAAATTGAGGACGAATTGCCAAAAGAATACCACGACGCTTATTTTCAGTTGGTGTTGCATCCGGTTTTGGCTTGTGCGAACCTTAACGAACTATATTTTACAGTCGCTAAAAACCGGTGGTACGCCAAACAAGGAAGAACAGCAACAAACGACCTCGCCAAAAAAGCACAAGAACTTTTTGATAAAGACCAAGCGATTTCATTTATGTATAACAAAGAAACTGCTGGCGGAAAATGGAATCACATGATGGACCAAACGCACATTGGATACACTGGGTGGAACCAACCCGATGGCGATATGATGCCAAAAGTGGAATCTATTAGTATTCCACAAAAGGCAGAAATGGGTTTAGCGGTAGAAGGAAGTGTGTTGGAAATTTCCGCAGATAAAGCCGGTGTTTTACAATTTGATGCAAACAATCAGAAACGGTACATCGAGATTTTTAATAAAGGAAAACAAGCGTTTGATTTTAAAATTAGCGCCAACCAAGCATGGTTTAAACTGAGTAATGAAGGCGGAAAAATAGAAAAGCAAGAACGCATCTTGTTACAACCAGATTGGGATAACATTCCTGTTGGCTCACATAAAGTTTCGATAAGCATTGCGGGAGCAGGAAAAACCTTAATGATTGACGCTATAGTTAACAAAGCGTCAAATCAACTCGAATCACAACCTAATTTCTTAGCTAAAGACTCATATTTGGCTTTAGAAGCTGATGAATTTACAAGTGCAAACCCAATAAAAAACTGGGAGGTTTTACCTCATTACGGACGTACAAAATCCGGCGTCACACATATTCCGATAACGCAAAGTTTAAAGAAAGAAGAAACGCCTTCGCATTTTTTGACTTACGAGATAAACGTACAGAACACCGGAAAAGTAACAGTTAAGTTTTTGCTTTCGCCGAGTTTAGATTTTTTAGATAAAGGTGGATTACGCTTCGCAACATCTTGGGATAAAGAAAGCCCAAAAATCATCAACATTCATGAAAACGAGAATTTGCAAGCCTGGGAAAAAGCAGTGGGTAACAGCATCAGAGAAAAATATTTTGTTCACACTTTTACAACCACAGGTAAACATCAACTCAAATTTTGGTTTGTTGACCCTGGTGTGGTTTTACAGAAAATAATTATTGATAACGGTGGACTTGCAACCAGTTATTTAGGACCTCCACCGTACCAAAAAAATAAAAGCAATTAAAGTTTATTTAAAATGATTTTGGTAAATTACAATCATCAATTAGAACCAAAAAGCTGTTATAAATAACTTCTTAATTAGCTAACAGGTTCACCATTAGTGAATCTGTTATAAATATCTTTTCAATACGGATATTTATAACAATCGTAAAGGATTTTTCATGAAAATGTTTAAAATTATATTCCTCTTTGTTGTGCTCCTCATCAATACTTTTGATGGCTCTGCAGATGAGATTAATCTAAATTTCATGAACATTAGCACCAAAGAGGGACTATCTTCAAATACGGTAAATGCCATGCTTAAAGATCGTTATGGTTTTGTGTGGTTTGCAACAGCTGATGGACTAAATAAATTTGATGGAAAGCATTTTACAGTTTATCGCCATACGGCTAAGGACTCTACCAGCCTATCTGCAAATGAAGTATCGGATTTATATGAAGATGAAAGAGGTAATTTGTGGGTAGCTACTACATCAAGTTTGATGTTGTACAATCGTAAATTAGATTCATTTATAGATTATACAGCAGGAAGAACCCTGTTTATCACTTCATTAAGTAGTGATGCTTCTGGGATGATTTGGGTTGCCTCGTACGATGGAATTTTTATCCTAAATCCACAAACAAAAAAAATAGAACGCCTTATTATAAATGATAAAAGTCAAAAGCATTTAACAGAAGAATCTGTACTGAAGGTGTTTAGGGATAAGCGAAATCAGATATGGCTGGGCACAGATAGCGGTTTGTTGATGTATGTAAGTGAACGTAAAGCTTTTATTAAATACGCACACTCCAGAAATAACCCAGCAGACTTAGTTGATAACTCTGTTAAAGCAATTTACGAAGACAACAAAGCTAACATTTGGGTGGGTACAAATAACGGTTTAAGCATGCTTCGGTCTGATAGGAAAGGCTTTATCAATTACAAGTTTAGTTATTTAGATAAAAATACGCTGAGTAGTGATATTATTTATGCGATAGCCGGGGAGCAAGATGGTAAAATTTGGGTAGGAACTGAAGAAGGTTTAAATATTGTTGATCCAGCAACAAGAAGGGTAGTACGTATTGGTCGCAACGGGCGTAATAATTACAGTTTAAGAGGAAAAGCTGTCAAAGGTCTTTTAATAGATAAACAAGGCATTTATTGGGTGTCAACTTTTAGAAGTGGAGTAAATAAGTACGATAAAAATTTAGCGTTTTTTAACTTAGTAGAAAGTAACATGTATGATCCTTACGGATTAAACGCACCAGTGGTAACGTCTTTTGTGCAAGCAACAGAAAAAGACGTTTACGTAGCTACAGATGGCGGCGGATTGAGCTTGTTTAATATTCCAAATAGGATTTTTAAGCAAATTCCTCTTTCCAAGCAAGGGGATGAAAAACTTTCAATACTTGCAATGGAGAAGGTGGGTTCTGATATTTGGATTGGAACATATTTGCAAGGACTGTTTATTTATAACACCGAAACTGGGCAAAGCAGGCAGATTAAAAAAGGATTAGGCTCAGAGCATTTGAACGGAAATGATATTTTCTGTATTAGAAAAGATAGTCGTGGAAACGTTTGGGTAGGCACTAATGGCGAAGGTGTTGATTGCTACGATTTATCGAATAAAGAATTTCTCCATTTTAATAAAAATGGTAAAGGAAGTCAAAAAATAGATATAAACGGTTATATAAGAGCCATTGAGGAAGACAGCGAAGGAAAAATTTGGATAGGTACTAGTGGGTCTGGCGTGGCAATCTATGATCCGGTTAGCGGCAAATCAAAACTGTTTTCTAAAGCAAACGGTATTTTACCAAATGACAATGTTACCAGTATTTACTGTACACAAGACGGTTTGGTTTACATTGGTACCGTGGGCGGAGGTCTAAGTCTCTATAACCAAAAAACGAATAAGCTTGCTACTTATTCCGAACAGGCGGGTATAGCAAATGGAGTGATTTATAAAATCTTGGAGGATAACGCTGGCAAAATTTGGGTAAGCACCAACCGTGGGATAAGTAGTTTTGATCCTCAAAGCAAGAAATTTAAAAACTATTTTCATCATAACGGTATTCAACAAAGTCCGTTTGTTTCTGGATCAGGCTTAAAACTGGCCGACGGTAGATTATTTTTTGGAGGAACCGATGGCTTTAATTATTTCAACCCTTCACAACTATATACCAATAAAAATGTCCCTTTTGTGGTACTCACAGATTTAAAAATATCTAATCAAAGTATAAAACCTTCTGAAGAAGGGCAAATAGCCGAAGATATTTCCGTAGCGAAAGAAATAAATCTAGATTACAAACAGAATTTCTCATTAAGTTTTGCGGCGCTCAATTATACATCTCCGCAAGAGAACAGGTATTTCTATAAGCTAGAAGGTTTTGATAAAGACTGGAATAGTGTTGGAGCAATAAATACGGCAGTTTACACCAATTTATATCCCGGAGAATATACTTTTAAAGTAAGAGCGTCAAGTGATGCAGGTGAATGGAATTCACCAATAACCACAATTAAAATTTACGTAAAACCACCCTTTTGGTTAACCTATTACGCTTATGCCCTTTACCTTTTTGTTATTGTATCTATTTTATTTTTTATAAGATACTTAGGAATACAAAAACTGGAAACGAAATTTGCGTTAGAACAAGAACGAATTAAAACACAGCAATTAATTGCAGAAGAAAGACGTGAAGCAGAACGTCAACATGAGTTTGACCAACTTAAAATTAAATTCTTGACAAATATTAGCCATGAGTTTCGTACCCCAATTTCTTTAATTATGGGGCCGGTAGAACAATTGTTGCAGCATGAAACTGGTCCAGAAAAATCTGGTCAACTGAATATGGTGCGAAGGAATGCTCGTCGCTTATTAAATCTTGTTAATCAACTACTTGATTTTAGAAACATTAAACTAAAAGAACAAAAATTGAACGCTACCGAAGGCGATTTTGTTTCTTTTTCCAAAGATGTTGCAGAGTCTTTTAAAGATTTGGCAGATAGGAAGCATATTAATTTTGAATTTAAAAGTTCTGTTAGGTTTTACTTTACAATTTTTGACCACGATAAAATTGAGCGCATACTTTTTAACCTGCTATCAAACGCTTTTAAATTTACTTTAATAGATGGCGATATTATGCTTAAGATTGACCAAATGCCTAACGAAAGTGGTTTAAAAATAACTTTGAAAGATAGTGGCATTGGGATGGAAGCTGATGTAAAAGAAAAGGTTTTTGACCGTTTTTACCAGAATAATAATAAAAATGAAATACTGAACCAAGGAAGCGGTATTGGCTTATCAATAACCAAAGAATTTGTAAGGTTACATGGCGGGAATATTGAAGTGGAAAGCATAGCAGATGAAGGCTCTGTGTTCACTATCTACTTTCCCTTCCGCAAAATTGACGATACTTTAGTTTTAGAAGAAGACGCAGTGTATTCAGAAAGTTCTTATTTTAATTTAAACGATAAATACTCGCCTGGCTATAACATTGAAAATACGGGTAATCTTCCGGTGATACTTTTGGTGGAAGACAATGAAGACTTTAGGTTTTATTTAAAAGATAATTTAAAACAATACTACAAAATTATAGAGGCCAGTAACGGAAAAGATGGATGGCAAAAAGTGCTTTCTGCACATCCAGATTTGGTGGTAAGTGATATTAGTATGCCTCACGTAACAGGTATAGAGCTTTGCCAAAAAATAAAGTCGGATAAAAGAACAAGCCATATACCGGTATTACTTTTAACTGCTTTAGCAGGCGAAGAAGACCAATTATTGGGTTTGGAAAAAGGGGCTAACGAATACATGTCAAAGCCATTTAACTTCGAGATTTTGAATGTTAAAATTCGCAATTTATTAACTTTAAACGAAAGCTTTAAGACGGCATATAGCAAACGGATAAAAGTTGACGCTCAAGAAGTTGAAATAGAATCTGACAATGAAAAATTATTAAATAAAGTGAACCAATATGTTGAAGATAACCTAACAAGTGCTCAGCTTTCTGTAGAAGATTTAAGTAAACATATAGGGATGAGCAGAGGTACTTTGTACACCAAAATTTTAGAACTTACTGGCGAAACCCCTGTGGAATTTATTCGCTCTATAAAATTAGATAAAGCTGCAAATTTATTAGAAAAAAGTGAAATGAACATATCACAAATCGGTTATTCTGTTGGTTTTGCAACTCCAAATTATTTTGCCAGAGCATTTAAGGCCAAATTTAATATGCTCCCTTCTGAGTATATTAATACCAAGCGAAACGAAAAAAATTTTGAAAAATTGAAATGAGTAATTGCATAAAATACCTGCAATATTAGTAAAATAAATGTTTAGCGTATTAGATTGATTGTTGTTACTTGTGATAAAGAATAGTAAACTACAAAAACCCTCATTTAAACAAATAGAACATTAATTTTTACAAATGTGCCACCTTAAAAATCTATTAAACCTTTACTTAGTAAAACAAAAAAACCTGAATCATTGTTTCGAAATTTTTATGAGTAGTTAGTTGGGTTATTATCAAAGAATATCGGGAGTATTGGTTTCTCCCGGTATTTATTTCTGATTAAATTTATTAAGTATATTTATTGAATTCGTTGCTCACTTTTACCACTAGCAGATTAACTTAAATTTTATGATTCGGAATAAAAAACTTCTTTTTTTTACATTTTTATTATTCATTGCATCTCCTATTTTTCTCAACTAAAGCTTCCCCATATCGTTGCTGATAGTATGGTTTTACAAAGAGACGCTGCTTTAAAAATTTGGGGTTGGACCTCAATCGGGGAAAAGGTAAAAGTAACTTTCAACGGGAAAAGAGCATCAGTAATAACAGATAAAAATGGTAAATGGATGATGACACGACCTCCAATGAAACCTGGTGGGCCATACCAAATGAAATTAGAGGGAAAAAATAGCGTCACATTAAAAGGAATATTATTGGGCGATGTTCGGTTATGTTCTGGACAATCAAATATGAAACATCAAATGAAATTACATGCCATCAGCTATGCAAATGATATTGTACTGGCAAATTTTCAGAATAACCTACCATAACATTAGATAGTTTTAAGTCAGTTACTTTCTATTATTGCACAAAACAAATTAATGAAATTTTCAAAACACTACCCCACCTGAAATGCTGCTGAATCCTTATTAAGGTTTATACCTTTTCTCCAAAAGCTAAATCTCCAGCATCACCTAAACCGGGAACTATGTATGCTTTGGTGGTCATCTCTTCATCAATTGCCCCTATCCATAAATTTGCTTTGGGTAAATTAGCTTTTACATGAGCTATACCTTCTTGACTTGCTATAATAGAAACAATATGTAGCTCTTTAATTTTGTAATGAGCTGAAAGTTCTTTACAACAGAGAACCATACTTTTTCCTGTTGCCAACATAGGATCTGATACAATAACTGTTTTACCATCTAAATTTGGTGTAGAAATGTATTCCATTTGTATAACGAAATCTCCTGATTTTTTTGTTTTTCGATAGGCGGAAATAAAAGCAGATTCGGATTTGTCAAAAACATTTAACATACCTTGATGCAAGGGTAAACCTGCTCTTAATATTGTTGCCAACACTGGAAAATGCGGAATCATATTTATATTGGATAAACCTAAAGGAGTTTGAACTTCAAATTTTTCAAATTTCAACTTTTTACTTATCTCATAAGCAAAAACCTCACCCATGCGCTCCATATTTCTGCGAAAACGCATTGAATCCTGCTGAACCGCTGCATCACGCATTTCGGCTAAAAAGTTATTAGCAATGCTATTTTGTTGGTTAAGTATAAACATGATGATATAATTATAGGTTTGAAAAAATAATAGACTAAAATATTTAATTGATTGATTTTAAATATACTAAATTTTAGTTTGATAACATTTGATCAAATTAATTTACGATTTACTTTTAGCAAGCATTGTTAAATAGATTGGTTGCCAATTTTTCCATGTTTTAAAATTATTAATTGATTCATTGTGCCAAAGACTTATAAATGTTCCGTTAACTTCTTTAACGTTATCTATAATTTCTTTAAGTAAAATTTCAGCTTCAGTAATCGATAATGACATATATCTTTTTAATGTTTGGTCCATTACTGCGGTAGGATAAATTTTTAGATTTGTGACCTTATCACAGCTTAAATCAAACCAATAAAAAGGTGTACAAGTAGTTGCTCTAAAACCTGCAACATCGGCGAAAGCCATGGTGTAATCTTCTGTTATATCGGCTGTAATTAATGTTTGATAAGTTTTTGGTAGGTTTAAGAGTAAATAATGCTGCCTACTTTTGAGTATAGATTTATTTGCAATGTTTTCTAATTCGTATTTTTCTTTTAGTACATCATCAGAATTTAAAAAAGAAAAATAGGAGGGATGAATCCCGATATCATGGTGTTTCGAAGTTTCGTTAATTAGTTTTTTAAATAGCTTATTTTTTGAATTAGGAGCCACATCATTTACATGTTTATTGCTCAATAGAAAGAAATAAATTGTTTTTAATCCAAATTCTTTATCCCATTTTTTTACCATTTCATAAACATCATAAGGATCATTTTTAAATCCTGATAAAATGATTTTAGCTGTTTTTTTTAAAAAGGAATCAGTGCGGTAATAATAGGGTCTGTCAATATCTAAAGTAGGTATGAACTTGAATTGTCGATGCTTTATTTCAAAGTCTTTATATTTTTGTTTAATTATTTCAGCAATTTCATAAGCCCATTCGTCAACTAGAGGCCTTTTAATAAAGCCATTTTTGTAAGCTAATGAGGATTTACCAGCAAAACGTAGGTGTTCGTCTTTTTCTGTTGAAAGGTATTCTTCATACCTGGATAAAAAATAAAAAGTAGCCGCAAATACATCGAAGGTAAAAACAGAATTTTTAACACTAAACGGAATTTGTAATTCTTTCCAATTTGCAAATACTAAAGATTGAGGGACTATATTTTCTTCATCAATAAAAGCATGTTTTTTAAAATTAATGGTGTTTTCTAAACAGGTATAATCATAAACTATTTTAGCTTCTTGATGATTATTAAAAACCTCAAGATTGTTAGAAAATTCTATATCAACACCTAAAATATGCTCAAAAATATGCGTGGCAGCATATTTTATTCTTTCAGTTAATTTGAATGTATAAATTAATAAAGCCATAGAAAAGTAAAAATGCAATTATAAACTGAACATACTCAAACCAAATTACAAAAAATACCGTCTTTACAGTTGAACATTTGTTCGATTATAAGGTTTGATGATGAGGGATTTATCTGAATAGGTAAATCCCTTTTTACTTTAGCTTCTCTAGAAATATTAAAACTTTAATCCAAAATTTTTTAATACTTCTTGTATAAATTGTATAGCACACATTTATCCCACTCGTTCATTACCGGGTTTAAATCTAACTTAACAAAGTGTCTTTTAAAAGCGATGATTGCTGCAGGTAAATCTCTGGTATCGTAACCAATTATTCTTAAAGCACTTTCTACATCAAAATTTGCAGGTGGTGGCAGGTTTGGAATATCGTACCATAAACCAAAACCGTTATCCGCTAATTTTTTCCAAGGGAAAAGAATACTAGGATCTGGTTTACGTTTTGGAGCAATATCTGAGTGACCAATAAAATTAGGTGTTGGAATGTTGTATGTAGTTTTTAGTTTCGTTAATAAAATTAAAAGACTACTTATTTGGCTATCACTAAAGGGTTCAAAGCCATTATTGTCTAATTCTATTCCAATAGAAGCTGAATTCATGTCGTAATTATTTCCCCATTTGCTATTGCCTGCATGCCACGCCCTTAACTCGTCATTTAGCATTTGTACCACTTCACCATTTCTACCAACAATATAATGCGCACTTACTTGGGTACGTTCTAAAGTAAAAGTTCTAATAGTTTGTGCTAAAGAATCTTGTGCAGTGTGGTGTATAATAACAAAGTTTGGCTTTCTACTACTAAAATTAACCGTAGGGATAAAAGATGTAACTAAGCTATTCCCTAAAGAATCAACAAGCACAGGTGCTACATTGGTATCCATTTTAGTAACTACTTCTTTTACTTTTTCTTCTTGTATTTTTTGAGCTACTTGGTAAGGTTTAGGAGAACAAGCTGCTAAAAAAACCAATAAATTGGCGTACAAAAAAAACTTAATAGTTGTCATTATGGAAAATGTTAATTTGAGATTGTAAAAGTAAAATAAAAAAGCTAGCATCAAATAATAATGCTTTTATGTAGCTAGCTAAAATTACTATTTCTTAGATTTTTCTATTGCTTGGTATATAATATCCTGAATGCGAGGACGAATATTCATATCTAATAATTTATTACTTACCTCTGGGTTTACCCTGTTTGATAAGAATATGTAAACTAAATTTTCTTTAGCATCTACCCAAACAGCTGTACCAGTATAACCTGTATGGCCGTAAGTTTGGCTTGAGGCTAACTTAGATGGGTAACCATTTTTGCTGTTAGCGTCAAATCTATCGAAACCTAAACCCCGCCGGCTAATTTCTGATTGTTTTGCTGTAAAGTAATCAATGGTGCTAGCTTTAAAATAGCGTTTACCGCCGTAAGTTCCTTTATTTAGCAACATTTGGTATAAAATAGCTAAATCTGTAGCGTTAGAAAATAGTCCGGCATGGCCAGAAACTCCGCCTACCATTGCTGCACCTTGATCATGAACATAACCCCAAAGCAAAGTTTTTCTAAAATAATTATCTTGTTCTGTAGGTATGATACGAGATTTTGTGAAGCGATAACGCGGATTAAAACCTGTGGTGTGCATGCCTAAAGGTTTATAAAAATTGTTCATCACATAATCTGCCATTGGTTCTTGAGTAATAGTTTCAACAATTTCTTTCATAAAATACATACTCAAATCGCTGTAAACGTATTTTCCTCTGGTTTTTAAAGGACTTTCAAGCATTTGTTTCCACATTACATCTCTAAAGTACTCTTTCTTCATAAAAAAGCTATCGGCAACTTTTACGGTATAATTCTCAGATGAATCTCTGCTAAAATCTTCTGGCTTAATGCTGTTGTAAAAAGGAATGAAGGGAATAAAACCAGCTTGGTGTAATAGTACTTCTTTAACTTTAATATCACTTTTTGCAGTATTTCTTGTTTTAGCAATGTAGGTATTGATGGTAGTGTCTAAATCTAATTTTTTTTGCTCGTAAAGTCGCATCACTTCCATTGTGGTAGCACTAACTTTGGTAATAGATGCTAAATCAAAAATATCATCAACCCTTTCTTTAGGCGCATCTTTATCATAAGTATGTGTTCCGTAGGCTTTATTGAAAATGATTTTTCCGTCTTTAGCCACCAAAACAACCATACCCGGTGCTGCTTTTTCTTTTATTGCTTCTGCTGCTACTACATCAATTCCTTTTAAATCATTGATATTGATACCCACTTCTTCTGGCACAGTATAAGCAAACCTTATTTTATTAATAATGCTTCCGGTACCTGTTTTATAATTATCTGTATAAGTTTTCTGTAAAACGGCCGATGTGCCAACACCACCAAAAACCAGTTGAGCGGTAAAATTTGCGCCAACATCTGTATGGTTAGGGCACCAAATAATTGGTGCTGTAATTTCGGTAAGTTGTGTTAAGCTTTTAGGATTGCCAAAAAGGGTAATAATTAATTGTTTTTTTTCTTGAAGTTCTTTAACAAAGTTTAAAACATCGGTATTGAAAACAGAAACATCAGATAAAGAAACAATAACCGTGTTATAGAACTTTAAATCGTCTATTAAATTTTTAAACTGGTTGTTACTTGCGTAAATGTTTCCATTAAATGGATCAACTTGGCTGTATTTATTTAACAAGCTATCAAAAGTTATAGAATGGCTAAAGCCTAAATCTATACTGGCAATGCTTCTTTTTTCTAGGTTTTTTAACGGAATAATTTCATCAGCGTTGTTTAAAACAACCGTATTTTTTTCTGAATCTTTAAAATTATTTAACCAGTTTTTATCTTCTAAATGGTCTTGTCCGCATGCAAATAAAATCACACTTGTAAATAAAGCGCTAATTATGAATCTTTTAATCATTTTTGATATACTTTTTTTCCGGCAATGTATGTAGTTAAAACTTTTGTAAGCGGTATTTTATTGTCTTCAATAGTCATCATATCCTGATTAAGGATAATGAAATCTGCAAATTTCCCTTTCTCTAAACTTCCTTTTTCATGTTCTTCAAAATTCGACTTAGCTGCCCAAATTGTCATCCCTTTTAAAGCCTGTTCTCTGCTTAGCGCATTTTCCATTTGAAAACCGTTTTTAGGATAGTTTTCTAAATCTTTGCGAGATACGGCTGCATAAAAAGTGTTTATTGGGTTAATATCTTCAACCGGAAAATCTGTACCTAAAGGCAACCAATTATTCTGGTTCAATAACTCTAAATAAGCATAAGCAGATTTTACACGCTGGTTTCCTAGCCTATTTGCTGCCCAATACATATCTGAAGTTGCGTGGGTTGGTTGTACAGATGGAATAATGCTATTGTCTCCAAACAATTTAAAATCAGCCGGGTTAACAATTTGGGCATGTTCTATTCTCCAACGCTTATCGTTTTTGCCTTTTAAAACAGATTCGTAAATTTTTAAAATGGTTCTATTTGCCGAGTCTCCAATAGCATGGGTACACATTTGAAAATCGTTATCATATATTTTTTGTGCTACCTCTTTAAAATGATTTTCATCAGATAACAGAAAACCTAAATGATCTTTTTTATCTGAATATGGTTTTAATAAACAAGCTCCTCTTGAACCTAAAGCACCATCGCCATAAACTTTAAAAGAGCGTACATTTAAATGTTTTGTTTTTATTTTCCCCTTCTTAATTAAAAAGTCGTAATTATCTTGGGCATCGCTTAACATGGCGTAAAGTCTCATTTTTAAATCGCCAGTTTTTTGTAAAGAGTCTATCAACAATACATCTTTATAATCTAAACCACAATCATCAACTGTTGTTAAACCAACTGCAAAGCAATTATTTGCAGCATCAATTAAAGATTTTGTTTTTTGTTGATTGTTTAACTTCGGAATTTTAGAACTTACTAAGTCAACAGCATTATCTATTAGTAAACCTGTAAGTTTTCCATTTTCTACAATTACATCTCCACCTGTTAATTTAGTGTCAATGGTAATTTTTGCACTGTCCAAAGCTATCTGATTTGCAATAGCCGCATGCCCATCTATGCGTGTTAATATTATTGGTCTGTTTGGGTACAAAGAATCTAATACTTCTTTATTAGGAAAATTTTTAACGTCCCAATCATTTTGATCCCAACCTCTCCCAATTATCCAACCTTCTTTATTTTTATCGGTATAAGCTTTAATATGCGCTACAATTTGTGCCCAACTTTTTGTTCCACGTAAATTTAATTCTTGTAAGCCTTCGCCATAGCGTAAAAAATGAGCATGGGCATCAATAAAACCCGGAACTATTGTTTTTCCTTCAGCATCAATTTCTTCATTTGCTTTAAAAAGCGCTTGCATTTCTTCATTTGTGCCAGTTGCAATTATTTTACCGTCAGATACTGCAAGGGCTTGTGCAACAGTAAAATTGCTATCTAGTGTGTAAATTTTCGCATTAATGATGATGAAATCAGCGTGTTTTTTAATTTGACAAGCAGATAATGCAAAAAGTAAAAGAATTGAAAAGACAAGCCTGTTATTCATTTTTGAAGATAATTGATGTTAAAAAATTAAAGATAGCTAAGGCTGATGGATATGCCAACATTTTTAAAGGTGTAATTTGCTATTTGAGCAAATAATGCCTGAAAATTTTAATATTTTTGCCAAACATGTCAGATATAATTAAACTTTTACCAGATGCCGTAGCCAACCAAATAGCTGCTGGCGAAGTGGTACAAAGACCAGCTTCTGCAGTAAAAGAGCTTTTAGAAAACGCCATAGATGCAGGTGCTGATAAAATACAACTTATAATAAAAGATGCTGGAAAGGCTTTAATACAAGTGATTGACAATGGTTGCGGAATGAGCGCAACTGATGCAAGAATGTGTTTTGAACGTCATGCAACTTCTAAAATTAACAAAGCAGAAGATTTATTTGCGATAAGAACCATGGGTTTTAGGGGCGAAGCAATGGCATCTATTGCTGCAATTTCGCAAGTGGAACTTAAAACTCGCAAGCATGAAGACGAATTGGGTTCGCTTTTGCAAATTGAAGCATCAACTGTTACCCATCAAGAACATTGTGCAACGGCAGCAGGAACTTCAATTGCTGTAAAAAATCTTTTCTATAACATTCCGGCTAGGCGTAATTTTTTAAAAAGTAACCCGGTAGAACTTCGTCACATTATTGATGAATTTCAAAGAGTTTCTTTAGCACATCCCGAAATTTATTTCACCTTACACCATGATGGGCAAGAAGTTTATCATTTACCAGCGGTACAATTAAAACAACGTATTGTACATTTATTAGGCAATAATTATAACGAACGTTTAGTGCCTTTAGATGAAGAAACCAGTATTATACAAGTAAAAGGATTTATTGGCAAGCCTTCTTTTGCTAAGAAAACTCGTGGCGATCAGTTTTTTTTTGTAAACAACAGGTTTATTAAAGATGGTTATTTAAACCATGCCGTAACTATTGCTTATGAGCAGCTTTTACCCGAAGATTGCTTTCCGCTTTATGTATTATTTATTGAGATTGACCCTGCAAAAATAGACATCAACGTTCATCCCACAAAAACAGAAATTAAATATCAGGATGAAAAAGCAATCTATGCCATCATCCGTTCGGCAGTTAAACGTTCTTTAGGACGGTATAACATTACCCCCACTTTAGATTTTAATCAAGAAACCGCTTTTGAGGGAATGTTAACTCAAAAACCGTTAGAAGAAATAAGCGCCCCATCAGTAAATTTTAATCCAAGCTTTAACCCTTTTCATGATGGCAAAGCGGCAACAAAAGAACTGCCTTTTTTACGTAACATGAGCGAATCTAAAAGCATTCCAAGTAATTGGAATACGCTTTATGAAATTAGCGAGAAAAGAACTTTTGAACAAAATAGCTTTGAATTAAACCACGAAAAAAATATTGCGACTGGCGATGACAAGTTAGAAAACTTAAGTAGCCGACAAGTTTTTCAGTTGCACCAGCGTTATATTATTACCCAAATTAAATCGGGTTTTATGTTGGTAGATCAACAAGCAGCCCATGAGCGTATTTTGTATGAACGTTTTTTGGTGCAATTAGAACAAAATAAGGGCTTAAGTCAGCAAAGTTTATTTCCGCAAACGGTAACATTAAACACTACAGATTTTGCTTTGGCTAACGAATTACTGCCATATTTTCAGGCATTGGGTTTTGATATCAGAGATTTTGGAAAAAATACGTTAGTGATAGAAGGTGTACCTGCAGATTTACCCGAAAACAATGATTTGGCCACTATGTTGGAAGAATTAATTGAAGGTTTTAAAAACAACCACACCGTTTTAAAGTTAGATAAAAGAGATAATTTAGCCCGAACATTAGCCAAAAACTCGGCTATAAAAGCTGGCACAACATTAGAGACCGAGGAGATGAATAATTTAATTGATCAGCTATTTGCTTGTTCAATGCCCAATGCGTCTTTAAACGGCAAACAAATTATAGTTAAAATCACACTTGAAGAGCTTTTTGAGCGTTTTAACAAACATTAAAATATTATTGAATAAATGAGAGATTTTAACCCTTTAAGTAATACGCTTTTTCCGCCAATTGTAAAAAACCTTCTCATTATTAACGGAATTTTGTTTTTTGCAACTTATGTGTTCCAAAGCAGTTTTGGATTTGATTTGTCAGAACATTTAGCTTTGTTTTACCCTGCTTCAGATAAATTTAGGGTTTGGCAACTGTTTACCCATTTATTTATGCATGCCAATATTGGGCATATTTTTTCAAATATGTTTGCTTTATGGATGTTTGGTTCTGTTTTAGAGAAATTTATGGGCTCTAAAAAATTCATAAACTATTATATTTTAACTGGTATTGGTGCTTCTATTCTTTTTTTAGGAGTGCAAGCTTTAGAAATAGCACCTTTACAAAGCAGTGCCGAAGTTTATACTGCTGCTCCTTCCATTAGTAAATATGAAAGCTTTGTACAAGATCAAGTTCCAGAAAATATACAACCAGATTTTAACAGAGTTACGGAGTATTGGCAACAAAACCCCGAAAGTGTTGATGCAAAAAAAGCATCAGTTAATATGGTTAACAGTTATTTAAGCGCAAAATTAAATACACCAGTTTTAGGTGCTTCTGGAGCTGTATTTGGTATTTTATTAGCATTTGGAATGTTGTTTCCAAATACATTAATTTATATTTATTTCTTTTTCCCTATGAAAGCCAAATATTTGGTTATTCTTTATGGGTTATTTGAACTTTATAACGGAATGGCTAATAACCCAGGAGATAATGTGGCTCATTTTGCACATTTAGGTGGTATGTTGGTTGGTTTTATCCTCATAAAACTTTGGGGAATAAAAAGAGTTGATTCTTTTTAATAAATTTAAAGCATGAACGTATTAAACGAGTTGAAATTCAAAATCTTTGCATCTGGTAGTAGGGTAAACTTATTAATTGCTATAAATGTTGCAATTTTTTTATTTTTTAGCTTACTAAGTGTTTTTGAGTACCTGTTTACCAAGCAGAGTAACATTAACAATTTTGTTTTTAATTTTTTGGCAGTACCTACGTTTTTACCAAAACTGCTTTACCGTTTCTGGACACCCTTTACCTACATGTTTTTACACGATGGTTTTTTCCATATTTTGTTTAATATGTTGTGGTTATTTTGGATGGGAAAAATTTTAGAAGGATTTTTAAACAGTAAAAAATTAACATTTGTTTATTTAGCTGGCGGTTTATCTGGTGCATTTTTTTACATTTTATGCTATAACATTATTCCCGCTTACGCTGATGCAAGCTTAAGTTCCGCAGCTGTTGGTGCATCTGCTTCTGTTACTGCCATTTTGGTTGCAACAGCCACACTTGTACCCAATTACACCATTCATTTGATGTTTATTGGAGCTGTTAGGTTAGTTTGGATAGCTATAGTTTATATTATTATTGATATTTTAAGCTTAGCGGGAAGTAATGCTGGCGGTTACCTTTCACATTTGGGAGGTGCTATTTTTGGCTTTTTGTTTATAAAAGCCCTACAAAGCGGTAATGATTGGTGTAAACCTTTTGAAAATGTTTTTGAGCCAAAAGCAAAGTTAAAAGTAGTATCTAAACAAGAGCATAAAGTTTCATTCAATATCCGTACGGATATGCCAAACCAAGAAATTATTGACGCCATATTAGATAAAATATCTAAAAACGGATATGATAATTTAACAGCCAAAGAAAAAGAAACCCTTTTTAAATTAAGCACTAACAATGAAGAAAAGAGGAAATAGTTTTTTTATTAAAACATTACTATTCTTCAATTTTGCAGTAATAATTGCTTTACTACTTAGCTATTGTGCAACAATTATTAATCCGCTAACATTTTGGTATTTCACACTATTTGGTTTAGCATACCCTTTCATTTTGTTAGCAAACGTTTTATTTATTATTTTTTGGGCAATACTTAAACGTTGGTATTTTATTTATTCGTTATTATTTATTTTAATTGGTTTTAAGCCACTTACTCGCACTTTCGGTTTTCGGTTATCTAATACCGATTTTGTTACTGATAGCAATACGTTAAAATTAATGACATACAACGTTCATAATTTTAGGACTCAAGAAGGTATTTTAGATACAGCGCTAAGTAAGAATTTCTACAGCATGATAAAATCTGAAGACCCAGATGTTGTTGGTTTTCAGGAGTTTTTTACAAGAACAAAAGGTAAGTTCGACTTTAAAGATTCGTTGCTAAAAGTTTTAAACACCAAACAGTACTTTTATAGTAAAACAGATTTTAATGATTATGAATCTTTAGGAATTGCTGTTTTTAGTAAATACCCAATAGTTAACAGTGCAGAAATACAGTTTGATAGTATAGCAATAGGTAATAAGGCTGTTTTTATTGATATCCAAAAGGGAAATAAAACACTAAGAGTTTACGTGGTTCATTTAGCATCTATTTCTTTCCAACCAGAAGATTACTCTTTTATAAATGAGGTTAAAAAAGATTTGAACACCAATGAAGACGTAGTTTCTTCTAAGCGTATTGTAAAAAAGTTAAAAAATGCTTTTGTTAAAAGAAGTAACGAGGTTAAGGTACTGAAAGAACATATTGAAAGTTGTACAACGCCTTATATCATCATGGGCGATTTTAATGATACTCCAGTTTCTTTTGCTTTAGCAGAAATGACCAAAGGCTTAAAAAATGCTTTTCAAGATAAAGGTTCGGGCTTGGGTGTTACTTATAATGGCGCATTCCCTAATTTTCAAATAGATTATATTTTAGCATCACCAACTTTAGATTTTAGTTCTTATAAAATCATCAAAAAAGATTTATCAGATCACTACCCAGTTAGGGCAAATGTGGTTTTAGGTAATTAGGTTTAAACAGGCTCTAAGTGCTCCAAACAAATTTAATCTGTGTAGTTTTCTAGTTCAAACTCACAATTATAATCATTATTAAACTCAAATGTAAGTGGTGTCAATCGGTTTAGCTTAAAGCTTTTTAAGGCGTTATAACATGACTAAATCATTACAATAAAAATCATTTTCGAGAAACTATTCTAAAATCTTTTTGTTGTTTTAGTATTATGACAAGTGTCATTTTTTTAAAATAATTCAATAGTTAACTTTATAAAAAAAATCATGAAATTTTTAACATTAACAATTGCTGCAGCATCTATATTTTTAGCTTCTTGCGGCGGAACTGATAGTACTTCCAATCAAGCTACATCAGAAACAACAGAAACACAAACTGAAGAATTAGCTGTAGAAAGTCCAGCTGTGGCTGCATTAGCGGCAAACAATCAAATCAGTATTACTGGAAATGATTTAATGAAGTATAGCGATACCCTATTTAAGGTAAAAGCGGGAGAGGTGGTAACGTTAAAGATGTCAAACGTTGGTAAGTTGCCAAAAAGTTCAATGGGCCATAACTTCGTATTGCTAAAATCAAATGTAGATGTTGCCAATTTCGCAACTGAAGCTATGTCTGCTCAGGATACTGATTACATTCCAGCTTCATTAGTTAATTCTATAATAGAACATACAAAGTTGTTAGGACCAGGCGAAAGTGATGAAATTACTTTTACTATCAATAATCCAGGTTCTCATAATTTCCTTTGTAGCTTTCCTGGCCATTACGGAGTAATGAAGGGTAGAATTATTGCAGAATAAGTTCATCAATTTTAATTTCAAATATTTTTAAAAAGGTAGGTTTTAATAGCTTGCCTTTTTTGCGTAAATGGTTTTTGCAAATTGTATTAAACAAATTATTCTAATAGCATCAAATTTCATAATTTGCAGCCATGTCACAAACATTATCATTATATAATACACTTAGTCGTAAAAAAGAAGAATTTAAAGCAATTAACGCCCCATTTGTGGGTATGTATGTCTGCGGACCAACGGTTTACAGCGATGTGCATTTAGGTAATTGCCGTACTTTTATTTCTTTTGATATCATCTATCGCTACCTCACTTATTTGGGTTATAAAGTGCGCTATGTAAGAAACATTACTGATGCCGGGCATTTAGAAAGTGATGGTGATGTAGGTGAGGACAAAATTTCTAAGAAAGCAAAATTGGCAGAAGTTGAGCCCATGGAAATTGTGCAAAAGTATAGTGTAGATTTTCATCAGGTAATGCAAATATTTAATGCTTTGCCACCAAGTATTGAGCCTACCGCAACCGGCCATATTATAGAACAAATAGAAATGGTGAAAACCATTTTAGCAACTGGTTTAGCTTATGAGGTTAATGGAACTGTTTATTTTGATGTAGAAAAGTACAATCAGAAAGAAAATTACGGAGCTTTAAGTAATCGTAAATTAGAAGATTTACTAAACAATACTCGCGATTTAGGCGGGCAAAATGAAAAACGCGGTCCTTTAGATTTTGCGCTTTGGATTAAAGCAAAACCAGAACATTTAATGCAATGGCCTTCTCCGTGGGGTAATGGTTTTCCGGGTTGGCATTTAGAATGCTCTGCCATGAGCAATAAATATTTAGGTAGCCAGTTTGATATACATGGCGGCGGCATGGACTTAGCTCCAACGCACCATACTAATGAAATAGCACAAAATGTTGCAGCTTGTGGTCAGCAACCAGCAAATTATTGGGTACACACCAATATGCTTACTGTAAACGGACAAAAAATGTCTAAATCTTTAGGAAACAGTTTTTTACCTCACGAATTATTTTCTGGGAATCATAAATTATTAAATAAAGGCTACAGCCCAATGGTGGTTCGTTTCTTTATGTTACAAGCACATTACCGTAGTACTTTAGATTTTTCTAATGATGCTTTAGATGCTAGTGAAAAAGGCTTTAAGCGATTAATGTACGCCATTTCTTTATTAGAAAAACTAAAAACAAGCGTAAATTCTGATATTGATGTTAAAGCTATAGAAGCTAAGTTTAAATCTGCCATGAATGATGACTTTAACACTCCAGTTTTAATTGCCGAATTATTTGATGTAGCAAGAATCATTAATTCTGTACACGATGGTAAAATGCAAATTACCGAGAATGATTTAGCCGATTTAAAAACTTTGATCTCCACTTTTGTAGAAAATGTTTTAGGCTTAAAAAACGATATTCAAGCAACTGATGATTTAGCACCTGTAATGGATTTTATTTTAAAAATAAGAACCGACGCAAAAGCTAACAAGGATTATGCTACGTCAGATAAAATCAGAATTGGTTTAAATGAAATTGGCTTTGATGTAAAAGACGGCAAAGAAGGCAGTACTTGGAGTAAGAATTGATTTCTACAATTTTGATTAATTAAATAAAGACATAAATGGGTAAATTGATAGAAGACTTTAACGGTTATCGCACCAAAATGAATGCTCGTATTTCCGAAACGGCAAATACCAATATCAAAAGGTTTTTAGCTTTAGATACTACCTCTTATGCTGATGGAGCTTTAAGCGTTAAAACAAAGGAAATGTTAGGCTTAGTTTCATCAATGGTTTTACGTTGCGATGATTGTATAAAATACCATTTGGGCAAATGCTACGATGCAGGAGTTAACACCGATGAACTAAATGAAATTTTTATGATTGCTAACCTTGTTGGTGGTTCAATTGTAATTCCGCACTACCGCAGAGCATTAGAATATTGGGACGAGTTACAACAACAGTAATGGATGAAATTCAACGATGCCATTGGTGCGGTTCAGATGAACTTTATACCAAATACCACGATGAAGAGTGGGGTAAAGAAGTACATGACGACAAAATATTGTTCGAATTTTTAATTTTAGAAGCTGCCCAAGCTGGCTTAAGTTGGATTACTATTTTGCGTAAGCGAGAGAATTACCGTAGGTTATTTGCCAATTTTGATGCAGAGAAAGTTGCCGCTTTTACTCAAGAAGATATAGAAAGAATTTTATTAGATGTTGGAATTATAAGAAACCGTCTAAAAGTTGTTGCTGCAGTAAACAATGCAAAACTGTTTTTAGGTATTCAAAAAGAATTTGGCTCTTTTGATGGTTATTTGTACTCTTTTACACCAAATGGCAAACCCATTGATAATAAACTTACAGATAGCAAATTAACACCAGCCACATCACAAATATCTGATGCAATTGCTAAAGATATGAAAAATAGAGGTTTTAAGTTTTTTGGCTCTACCATTTGCTATGCATACATGCAAGCAACAGGTATGGTAAATGATCATGCTTTAGATTGTAGTTTTAGATAAGGTAATCTCGAAATATTCTATAACCTTATTTACCACCCAGCTCTGTGTGTTCTGCGTAATCTTTGGTTGAAATAATACGCCCAGCTTTGTTTCTCTCTGTGAAAAAAACTTTGTGACCTTTGTGGTTAATAGAAAAAACCACAAAAAAAAGCCTTGGGTTAAGCTTTAACTTAACCCAAGGCTTTTATAATAAAACTATATTACAACCCGAAAGCGGCTTTAACTTTATCTACAAAGTCTAACTTTTCCCAAGTAAACAATTCCACTTCTACCGTTTTTTCTTCGCCGCTAGTACCAAAAAAAGTTTTTGTAACAACTTCATTTTTACGTCCCATGTGTCCGTAAGCAGCAGTTTCAGAATAAATAGGGTTTCTTAATTTTAAACGTTGCTCAATAAAGTAAGGGCGCATGTCAAAAATTTCTTCCACTTTTTTAGCAATTGCACCATCGTTTAAATCAACTTTTGCAGTACCATTAGTGTTAACAAAAATACCACAAGGCTCAGCAACACCAATAGCGTAAGAAACTTGTACCAAAACCTCATCAGCTACACCAGCTGCAACTAAATTTTTAGCAATGTGTCTGGTTGCATAAGCAGCAGAACGGTCAACTTTAGAAGGATCTTTACCAGAAAAAGCACCACCACCGTGTGCACCTTTACCACCGTAAGTATCCACAATAATTTTTCTACCTGTTAAACCAGTATCACCATGTGGGCCACCAATTACAAATTTACCAGTTGGGTTAATGTGGTATTTAATTTGATCGTTAAATAAGCTTTGTAATTCTGGTTTTAAAGCGGCTTTAACTCTCGGAATCAAAACAGCTATAATATCACTTTTAATTTTAGCCAACATTTTTGCTTCTTCATCAAAATCATCATGTTGTGTAGAAATTACAATACTATCAATTCTTACAGGTTGATGATTATCATCATACTCAATAGTAACCTGAGATTTTGCATCTGGTCTTAAATAATTAATTACCCCATTCTCTCTGCGCAAAACAGCCAATTCAATTAATAATTTATGCGCTAAATCTAAAGCTAAAGGCATATAATTATCAGTTTCGTTAGTTGCATAACCAAACATCATCCCTTGGTCACCAGCACCTTGTTCTTCCGGATTACTACGGTCAACTCCTTGGTTAATATCTTGAGACTGCTCATGTATTGCAGATAAAACACCACAAGAATTTGCTTCAAACATGTATTCAGATTTGGTATAACCAATTTTTCTGATGACCTCTCTTGCAATTTTTTGAACATCTAAATAAGTTTTAGATTTTACTTCTCCAGCTAAAATAACCTGTCCGGTAGTCACCAAAGTTTCACAAGCAACCTTTGAATCCTTATCAAAAGCTAAAAAATTATCAATTAAAGCATCTGAAATTTGGTCAGCAACTTTATCTGGATGTCCTTCAGAAACAGACTCTGATGTAAATAAATAAGGCATATTATTAATTTATTAAATTTTTAAAGTTACGGAAAGGGGGACGGATTGCGGTAAATACTTAACGAATAATGCTTTAGCGTTTTTTTTACGTGGTTGCAATCATATCAAATCATTCCACTAATTATGCTGCAAAGATATAACAATTTTTATTTATTGAAAAAATAAGAATTACTTTGTACAAAATTTAATTGTCAGGTTTTTGAAGAAGAAGATAATTTTTATAATAAATCCAATATCTGGTGGCTTAAACAAAACATTTATCCCTGTTTTAATTGATAAATATTTAGATTTCCAACTGTTTGATGCACAAATTATTTACACAGCATATAGTAACCATGCTACTTTGTTAGCACAAGAAGCAATTGATAATGATTTTGATATAATTGTAGCTGTTGGTGGTGATGGTACTATTAATGAAGTGGCAAGTGTTTTAGAATCATCGGGTAAAACAATGGCTATTATTCCTTGTGGGTCTGGCAACGGACTGGCTAGAACTTTAGGTATTTCTTTAGATAACGCAAAAGCTATTACAAGAATAAATCAATTAAAAACCTTAAAAATTGATGTTGGATTATTAAACAACAGAAAATTTGTGAATATGGCCGGTATGGGCTTTGATGCTCACATTAGTGCTCACTTTGCTGATAGTGAAAAAAGAGGTTTTATAGGTTATGTAAAATCTACTTTAAAGGAAATCAAAAGTTATAAAGCTCAAAATTATAGCATAAATGTAAATGGCGGCCAGATTAAACGTAAAGCATTTATGTTAAGCTTGGCAAATTCTTCCCAATATGGAAATAATGCACACATTTCTCCAACCGCATCTGTACAAGATGGGTTAATTGATATCTGTATTATAAAACCCTTTCCATTGTTTATTTTTCCTTCTTTAGTAATAAGGATGTTTACACAAACATCGGCAGGGTCTAAATATGTGGAGATTATAAAAGCGAAAAAATTTATAATTAATAGAGAAAGTGAAGGTCCTGTACATGTGGACGGCGAACCAGTAAACATGGGGAAGCAGCTTAGTTTTTCTGTTAAACATTTAGCTTTAGTGCTTATTGTTTAATTTTTATTTCAACAATAAATTAATTATTCTTAAAAATATGGATAAGAAGTCGAAAAAATTTTCAGGTTTTGATGGTTTGATGTTCTCCACCAACCCAGATCAAAAATTAGATAGCTATGAGGAATCAGAAGATGAAACATTAAAACCTCAGCATCAAAATTTAAGGGTGCAGCTTGATAAAAAACAGCGTGGAGGCAAAGCAGTAACTTTAATTACCGGATTTATAGGTGTAGAGGATGATTTGAAGGCTTTAGGAAAGGTTCTGAAAACTAAATGCGGTGTTGGTGGTGCTGTTAAAGATGGCGAAATTTTAATACAAGGAGATTTTAGACAAAAGATAATTGATTTACTTTTAGCTGATGGCTATAAAGTGAAGAAAATTGGCGGTTAAAATACACTAAGTATTTACATATTTGTGCTTGATTATTAAGAACTTACACCTTAGTGTACATGATACAATTTGCTGATTTTTAAGTAGTTAAATTTGGTTTTAGTGCGTTAATATTTATATTTTTGCATTAACCAATTATAATTATGAAAACTGCAAAAATACAATTACGTAATTTTTGTAAGCTAAATTTTTCTGATAATGTAGCTGTACATTATCAGTTAAGTGTGCCTCAATTAGTGGAAAAAGCACTAATTAGGAAAGAAGGCTTACTATCAGAATCTGGTGCTTTAGCTATAGATACTGGCGAATTTACCGGAAGATCTCCCAAAGATAGGTTTATTGTTGAAGACGATGTCACCAAAGACAAAGTTTGGTGGGGCGATATCAATATCAAATTTTCTCCAGATAATTTTGACGCATTATTTGCTAAAGTTATTCAATACTTGAACACTAAAAATGAATTGTTTGCCAGAGAAGCTATGGCTGGTGCCGATGAAAATTATCAGATTGGTTTGAATGTAATCACTGAGTATGCTTTTCAAAATCTTTTTGCCCACCATTTATTTTTACGCCCTCACAAAAACACTTTATTTAGAGAGTTAGAAAGGTGGACTATCATTGCTGCGCCTGGATTTAAAGCTTCACCAGAACAAGATGGCACCAGACAAGCTAATTTTTCCATCATCAATTTTAAAAAAAAGATGATTTTAATAGGAGGTACTGGTTATACGGGAGAAATTAAAAAAGGAATTTTCTCTGTTTTAAACTTTTTGTTGCCACAATTGGGCGTATTATCTATGCACTGTTCTGCAAATGTTGGTAGTGGTGGAGATACCGCAATATTTTTTGGCTTATCAGGCACTGGTAAAACAACGCTTTCTGCTGATCCTGATAGGGCACTTATTGGAGATGATGAACATGGTTGGAGTAATAACAACGTTTTTAATTTTGAAGGAGGTTGCTATGCAAAATGTGTTAACCTTAGCCAAGAAAAAGAACCAGATATTTACGGAGCTATAAAATTTGGTGCGCTATTAGAGAACATTTGTTTTGAAGAAGGCACACGTAATGTAAATTTTACAAACATTAGTAAAACTGAAAATACAAGGGTTGCTTATCCAATTAATTACATAAAAAACGCATTAAAAGTATCAAAAGCTAATGCGCCAAAAAATATTTTTTTCTTAACGGCCGATGCTTTTGGAGTGTTGCCGCCAGTCTCAAAACTGACAAAGAAACAAGCAATGTTTCATTTTATATCGGGTTATACAGCTAAAGTAGCAGGTACAGAAACTGGGATAAATGAACCAAAAGCAACTTTTTCTGCTTGCTTTGGTCAGGCCTTTTTACCCTTAAAACCAAAAAGTTATGCAAAATTATTGGGCAATAAATTAGATGAAGCGGATGTTAATGTTTGGTTAATTAATACCGGTTGGACAGGAGGGCCTTACGGAGTAGGTGAGCGAATAAACTTATCTTATTCTAGAGCTATTATTAACGAAGTATTAAATGGTAATTTAAATAAAGCAAAATATGTTAAAGATGAAATTTTTGAATTAAATATGCCTACATCATGTAACGGTGTGCCTTCTGAAATACTTACTCCAAAATCAACATGGTTAAATCCAGCAGATTATGATAAGAAAGCAAAGCAACTTAGGCGAGATTTAATGATAAATTACAACAAATTTGTTGAAAATCCGGAAGAGGAAGTTGCTTTTGTTTAACGCAAAACAAATTTTATTATTTAAAATAATGTGGTTTTAATTTGTTTTTTAAGTCAAAAATAGTTTTCATTGTAAAAGATTGTCCCGTAAGACAATCTTTTTTTATTTTAACGTTTATAGTTAACATTTACTTAACAATTAAGCCATAAACAATTGATTTCAGTTGAATTTTATAAAATTTTGATTTTAAAGTTTAAATCATAAATTTGTTATTCGCATTATTAAAAACAAAAAATAAATACACACATTAATTTAAATTTAAAAACTAAAAACTAAAAAAAAATGGCAAACGCACCAAAACCTACCACTGCTCAAAAAGAGAACTCTAAAGGTTCAGGAATTTTCGCAGGATTAGCTATCTTAATTTGTATTGCAATTGGTTGGATTCTATTTATTTTTGTAATGGGAGACGGATCAAACTTTGAAGGCGGAGATAACGCAAACCACCCAATTTCTGGAAATTATTTTGGAATGATTTACAAAGGCGGATATATTGTACCATTCTTAATGTCTATGTTATTAATGACATTTGTTTTTTCTATTGAACGTTTCTTTGTAATTAGCAAAGCAGCAGGAGTAGGAAATGTTGATGCTTTTGTTAGAAAAGTACAAGGTTTTTTAGCTTCTAACAATGTAGATGCAGCAATTGGCGAGTGTGACAAACAAAAAGGTTCTGTTGCAGCGGTAATTAAATCTGGTTTGAAAAAATATAAAGCTGTTGAAAGTGACGTAGTAATGGATACTGAACAAAAATGTTTAGCTATACAAAAAGACATTGAAGAAGCTACAGCATTAGAAATGCCGATGTTAGAACAAAACTTAACTATTATAGCTACATTAGTATCTGTAGGTACATTAGGTGGTTTATTAGGAACTGTAACAGGTATGATTAAAGCATTTGGTGGTTTAGCAACAGCTGGTGCGCCAGATCAAGCTCAATTAGCAAACGGTATTTCTGAAGCATTAATTAACACAGCAACTGGTATTGCAACTTCATTAGTGGCTGTTATTTCTTATAACTTCTTTACTTCTAAAATTGATAGCTTAACCTACTCAATTGATGAAGCTGGTTTCTCAATTGTACAAACTTACGCTGCTACACACAAATAGTAGTTTAATTTTTTTGTAGGGCTTTTAGCTCTTTAATCAATTGATAAATTAAATAAAAAAACAAGATGCCAAAAGTAAAAATTAAAAGACAAAGTACATCAACGGATATGACGGCGATGTGTGATGTAGCTTTCTTGCTACTTACTTTCTTTATCTTAACGGCAACTGCTCGTCAACCAGAACCTCTGCCTGTAGAAACACCATCTTCTACAACTACGTTTAAGTTGCCAGATACTGATATTTCTACCCTTACTATAGGGCAGGGTAAAGTGTTTTTTGGAGTAGTTGGTCAAGATGTGAGAATTAATACTTTGGAGCGTATGGGCGAGCAATACCAAATCACTTTTACAGATGAAGAGAAAAAACGTTTCGCTTTAATAGAAAGTTTTGGTGTTCCAATAGCCAGCATTAAGGAGTTTATTGCATTAGATAATTCAGAAAGATTGGAATTGAAACAACCAGGTATTCCTTCTGATTCTGGAGCTAATAATGAGCTTAAGCAGTGGATTTTGTCAGCAAGGTATGCTACTAAAGAATTACACAATGTTGATTTAAGATTCTCAATAAAAGGAGATTCAAAAGAGGAATATCCAACTATTAGAAAAATTGTTGACATTCTTCAAGATCAAAAGATTAATAAATTTAGTTTAATCACTTCTTTAGAGGGAGTAGATTAATATTTAAAATATACCAAAATGGCAGAATTAGATACCTCCGGCGGGGACAAAGGCAAGAAAGTAAGAAGTAAAAAACAATCAACCAAGGTAGATTTGACCGCCATGGTAGATTTAGCTTTCTTATTAATTACATTCTTTATGCTAACCACAACATTAGCCAAACCACAGGCAATGGACATGTTTATGCCTGATAAGGATGAGAAAAACCCAGACGAAGTTTTAGATGTGAAGGCATCGAGAACGATGACTGTTTTATTAGGATCAGATAATAAAATAGTTTGGTACATGGGCGTATTAGGAGATAATGCACCAACAGTTGATAATTATGGAAAAAAAGGTATCCGCGAATCTCTTATTGATGCAAATAAGAAAGTAGTTGCGGCAACCGGAAATCCAGAAAAAGGACTAATGGTAATTATTAAACCTTCAGACAAATCAAATTATAAAAATTTTGTTGACATACTTGATGAAATAAAAATTGCTGCGGTACCGTCTTATGGTATTAACAACAAAATTGAAAATGCTGAAATTGGTTTAATGAAAGACCAAGGAGTATTTAACGATTAATAATTTGATAATTAACACGTTTAATTTTATACCTTAAACTAAAAAATCATGTCTAAACTGGACATCTTAAAAAAAGATTGGATTGATATAGTTTTTGCGGGTAGAAACAAAGAATACGGTGCTTACCAGCTTCGTAAAGACAATGTTAAACATACCAACAGAGCTGTTATCATTGGGGGTTTGATTTTTTCCTTAGCAATTGCCTCACCAATCATTATAAAATATCTTTCGGGTTTTGTACCTGAAGATACTGCAAAAAAGGACATACTTACGGAAGTAGTTTTGGCTTCGCCTCCTCCTGTTGATGAGAAAGCACCACCTCCACCTCCACCGGTTGAACCACCTCCACCAAAAGTGGATCAGGTTAGATTCCCTCCTCCGGTTGTAAAACCTGATGAAGAGGTTGTGGAAGAAGAACCACCAACTGTAAAGGAATTAGAGAAAGCTGACCCTGGTCAAAAAACCATTAAAGGTGATCCTAATGCTGAAATTGTAATTAACACACCAGTTGGAGAAGGGCCAATAAATCAGGAAAAAACTGAGGACTCTAACCAAATTTTTACAAATGTGGAAGTGTTACCTACGTTCCCTGGTGGTATAGAACAATTTGGTAAATTTTTAAGCAAAAACTTAAGATATCCACCGGTTGCTCGTGATGCAGGTATACAAGGGAGAGTATTTTGCCAGTTTGTGGTAGAAAAAGATGGCTCTTTAACAGATATTAAAGTAGTAAGAGGAATTGGCGGAGGTTGTGATGAAGAAGCTGTAAGGGTTCTTAAAAACTCTCCAAAATGGAATCCAGGTGTTCAAAACGGAAGAAATGTGCGTGTATCTTACACCATTCCAATTTTCTTCCAATTGCAACAGTAAATTTAATGGCTTACCAAAAATTTTCAGATAGACAGAAATCGCCCACAAAGCGATTTCTGTTCATTTTAGGCCTTGTGATGTTTGCCCTATATTTCTTTATTGGGGTTAGTATCATTTTTTGGGAAAATTTCCCTTTAATGTACGGAGTAGAAAAAATATGGAAAATAGCATTTGGTTTGCTATTGATAGTTTACTCTTTCTTTAGATTTATAAGACTTATTAATCAAAAACCCGGATGATCCAAAGAAATGGGACTTTTATAGTTCTGGTTTTATTTTTTGTACAAAGCATTTTACATTCCTGCGGGCAACAAAGCAATAAAGAGGAGCATGTAACTTATGGGCAAGGTAAATTAGTTGCTGATGAGTCTCTTTATCCAATTGTAGATGACGAATATGAAATTTTTGCTAATAGCTACAAAAGAGCAGAAATTAAGATCACTTATTTACCCGAAAAAGATATAATAAGTCAATTAATGACTGACAGTAATAATGTAGCCATTATGTCACGTTTATTATCAAAATCCGAAGCAGCTCATTTTGAGAAAAAGAATATAGTGATAAGAAACACAAAGTTTGCTATAGATGGAATTGCTCTAATTACAGGCAAAAACAATGCTGATTCTTTAATTACCATTGATGAAATTAAGGCTGTATTTAATGGCACTTCAAAAAGAAACCTAACTTTTGTTTTTGATAATCCAAAATCTAGCACAGTAGCTTACTTAATGGAAATTACTGGTGTTAAAGATTTTCCAAAAAATGTTTATGCTTTAAAAACCAATAAGGAAGTAATTAAGTATGTAAATGAAAACCCTAAAGCAATAGGTATTGTTAGTGTTGCTTGGATGAAAAGGCCTACACCTGATATCGCAAAAGAAGTAGCAAATTTAAACTTTGTAGCTGTTAAAACGGTAAAAGGAACTTATGAAAAACCTACTCAAAGTAATCTAAAAGTTAATAATTACCCATTAATTAGAGATTTGTATTTAATTAATTGTCAAGGTAAAGCAGGTTTAGGCACAGGTTTTGCAGCTTTTCTTGCAAGTGAGATAGGTCAAAGAATTATTTTAAAATCTGGTTTAGCTCCAGATTCTTTACCTAGCCGACAAATAAAATTTAGAAATTAACGTTTAAACAATCGAAAATGAATATAGTAAATAAAATAGCATTAGGTACAATGAGTGTTATGCTTGTTGCTTCCTTTACTCAGGCTCAGAGTCTGGAGGATGCAAGAAGAGCAGTAAATGCTGAACAATTTCAGAAGGCAAAATCTTTATTTAGTAATTTGGTACAAGCACAATCAACACCAGAAAACTATTTTTATTATGGCGATTTATATTTACAATTAAATATGCCTGATTCTGCAAAAACTGTTTTTCAGAAAGGTATTGCAGCAGACGATAAAGGAAAATACACACTTAACCAAATTGGTTTAGGTACAGTAAACCTTTTTGAAAAAAATGAGCCAGCAGCGCAAGCAAATTTTGCTAAAGCAACTGAAGATATGCGTAAAAAAGATTTCTTAGAATACATATATATAGGTAAAGCCTATACTTATGCTGCTTCAAGAGATTTAACTAAAGCTTTTGAATGGTTTGAAAAAGCTAAAGAAAACGGTGAGAAAGATGCTGAATTACACATAGCAATGGGTAATGCTTACAAAGCACAAAATAAAAATAGCGAAGCGGTTGCCGAGTATCAAAGAGCAATGAATTTGAAAGATAATTTATTAGGAGTTGAAGTTAATATCGGAGAAATTTGGACTCAAGCCTTTAACTTTGAATTGGCAGAAACAAATTTAAAAGCTGTTGTTGCTAAAGACGCTAATTATGGCCCTGCTTACAGAGCTTTGGCAGAAAATTATTACCGTTGGACTTCTGCTGCACCAACAAGAAGAGCAGAGTTTTTAACCAAGGCCAAGGAAAATTATTCTAAATATTTAGATTTAACAGATAGATCTGCAGAATCTAGATACAGATATTTAATTTTCTTATTAAATGCTGGTGATTATGCAGGTTTAGAGAAAACTGCTACAGAATTTATTAATTCTTCAGATTTTAAAAAGGATTATATTTTAGCAAGGAGATTTAGAGGTTATGCAGCAATTGAAAACAACAATACTGCTGTAGGTATAGATGCATTAACTAAATTTGTTGGTGAAATTGATAAAAGTCGTATTATAGCAGATGATTATTTATATTTAGGTAAAGCTTACCAAGCAGATAAACAAGATTCATTAGCTATTATTAATTATGTGAAAGGTTATGAGTTGGATACAACCAATAATGAAGTATTAGTAAATATTGCTAAAACTTATTTTTCTGCAAAGAAATATGATTTGGCGGCCAAATACTATGATAAATTAACAAAATTACCGAAAGCGTCTTTTGTTGATTGGTTTTACTTAGGTTACTCTAATTACTTTCATTACGCTGCTTTAGTGAATAAACCTTCTGCTGACCCAACAGAGATTAAGAATACGTTATTAGCTGCCGATAGTGCTTTTACTTATGTAGCAGAAAAAGCGAAAAATGCTGATGCTTATCTATATTTAGCTAGGGTAGAGTATTATTTAGATCCGGTTACGGAGAATGATAAAGTAAAAGCTGCTTTTGATAAGTTTGTAGAAATAACATTAGCAAAAGAAACTTTAACAGATGCTAACAAAAGAAACTTATCTGAAGCTTATTCGTCTTTAGGAGCGTACTATATCAAAACTGACAAAGTTAAATCTAAAGATTACTTTGAAAAGGCATTAGCATTATCGCCAGATAATCAACAGATAAAAGATGCATTGGCAGCTTTAAAAGCTTCTAAATAAGTATTGGAAATAGAAATTATATTATAAGCCGTTGAATCTAAGATTCAACGGCTTATTTGTTTTAGCAATCTGTTAAGCTAATTGGAATATGAATTGCCAAGCCACCTTCTGAGGTTTCTTTGTATTTCTCATTCATATCTAAAGCGGTTTCCCACATGGTTTTAACTACATCATCTAAAGAAACCTTAGCCTTATCTGCATCACTGTTTAAAGCTAATTGCGAAGCGGTAATGGCCTTAATTGCACCCATTGTGTTTCTTTCTATACAAGGAACTTGTACCAAACCTTTAATAGGGTCGCAGGTTAAACCCAAGTGGTGTTCCATTGCAATTTCTGCGGCCATTAGGCATTGCGCTGGTGTGCCGCCTAAAACTTCTGTTAGTGCTGAAGCTGCCATTGCAGAACTAACGCCAATCTCTGCCTGGCAGCCACCCATTGCAGCAGAAATTGTTGCCCCATTTTTAAATAAACTTCCAATTTGTGTGGCATTTAGTAAAAAGCGAATCAAATTATCTTCATCACCATTACAAAAAAGTTTATAATAAAGCATAACTGCTGGTATAACTCCAGCAGATCCGTTTGTTGGTGAGGTTACTACTCTACCAAAAGAGGCATTTTCTTCGTTAACAGCAAGCGCAAAACAACTCAGCCAATTAAGTGTATAATTAAAGCCGCTACCGTGTTTAGGTATTGCAGCTAACCAAAGTTGGCGATTAGCATATTGCTTTTGCTCTAATGAACTATTATTAATTGCAGCAGCTCTTCTTGTTACATTTAAACCACCTGGTAATATGCCTTCTGTGTGGCAACCTCTATAAATGCAACTTAGCATTACATCCCATATATTTAAAATTCCGGCTTTTAAATCATGCTCATTGATATTTATAAGTTCGTTTTCTAAAGCTATATCGCTAATGCTTTTGTTATTAGTGATACAAAGCTTTAAAAGTTGGTTTGCATTGGCGTAGGTATGTTTATATTTGATTTCTGTTTTTAGGAAAGATTCTTCATCTTCTTTTTGAATAAATCCACCACCCACAGAGTAATAGGTTTCTTTAAAAATTTGCCCACTTTGTAAAACTGCACAAAAAGTAAGTCCATTTGGGTGAAAGGGTAAAAACTCAGTTTTATTAAAAATGATGTTAATAGCAGGATTAAAATCTATTTGGTGTGTTTCATTTAGATTTAGTAATTGCTTCTCTTTAATATCAGCAACGATATTAGGGATTTCGTTGACATCCATTACCACAGGATCATATCCGCTTAAACCTAACATTACGGCTATATCTGTGCCATGCCCAATCCCTGTTTTGGCTAATGAACGATATAAAAAAACTTTGATATCGTTTACTTCTTTTAGTTTATCATCAGCAATAAGCGCATTAATAAAGCTCTGTGCAGCTCTCCATGGGCCTAAAGTGTGCGAGCTTGAAGGGCCTACACCAATCTTGAAAATATCAAAAACAGAATATTGCATTTTTTATAAGATTACAGTGGTTACGCTATGGTTTAACAGTCAAATGTATAAACTATAATGACCATACTGTTAGGTTAAAATTAAAATATTAGGGATGTTACATAGTTTGATAAAACAGCATTATAAGCCGATTTATTCTTTAATAAAATGTAGATAGGTTGTTTTTCCGCCATTTTCTTTACTTTCTTGTGCGGCTTCCATAAACGCTAATATGGCTAAGGTTTCGTTTTGGTTTACAGGAGAGACACCAGTTTTGAAAAACTGAATAATTTCTTTTAGTAAAGGTTTATAACCCAAATAAGGGCCTAGTTTTACAATTTCATTTTGGCAATAGGCAGTTCCACCGAAATCTGTTTTACCAGAACGCAAACCCCTAAAAGTTCCTATTCTGTTTTTATCCCAAGTACCAACTACTACTTCTGCACCTTCGTTAAAAAAGCGTGTTACAGATTGGCAATTGGGTCCCATAACAGCAAATAAAGTTTCTACCCCATGTATTCCATACCAAAATAAATCTGGATGGGTTTTTTCTATAGTAGCAGGACTATAAGTTTCTGCACCTAAAACTTCGCCGTATTTCCCTGATTTTACATCGGTAACCATAGTCATAAACCTTAAAGAAGATGATGAAAAAACCGGCACTTTATGTTTTGCTGCAGCTTTAAAAATAGCTTTAGCATCTGCCAAAGAAGCGGCCATTGGTTTGTCTATAAAAAATGGTTTTTTAGCTTTAATTATTTCTAAAGCTTGTTTTAGGTGTAATCTTCCGTCGTTAGTTTCCAATAAAACAACATCCACTTTTTTTAAAAGTTCAGCAATAGAATCTACAATCTGTACATTGTATTTCTTAATTTCTTCTGTTTGTATTGGAATTCTTTCTATACTTAACGCTAAGTCTTTACTGCCAAATGGGTAAGCAGCAACTACTTTATAACCTTCAAATTCATTTCTGGTGTCTTCAAAAAGCAGCTTTGTGAAAGCTAAACTATGGCTTGTATCTAATCCTATGATTCCAATTTTTTTACCATCTAAAAAATTACCCCAAGCCGTTAACGGTTTTAAGTATAAGCCTAAACCTGTTAAAATGGAGTATTTTATAAATTTTTTCCGATTTAAAGGAGCTGTCATATTTAGTACAGATTAAGGATTTTCAACTTCTACAGTTCTACCACTTCTGCCGTTGGTATTAAAAACTTTTAATTTGATGATTCCTTTTGATGGGATAGGAGAGGTGTAAGTTTTGCTATTCATATTTGGCTCGGTCCCGTTTATGGTGTATTTAATGGAGAAACCGGGCAATTGCAAATTCGCTAAAACTTTACCATTTTCTATTGTTGCACCTGCCGTTGGAATACGATAGTTAAATCCTCCAGCATAATGATCTAGGCGTTTTAATTCTCTTTGACCTAAAATATTTACAAATGCATTCCAATCTTTATGATAAGACTCATCTGCTTTTTCAGGGTTGTTTTCGGTAATCCAATTGGGTGTTTGTGCCCAAGTTCTCTCTGCAAAACCTAATAATTTAGGAAGCAACATATACTCTAATTGCTGCGGCCCTCTAATTTTTTCTGACCAAATTTGAGCTTGTAAACCTACAATATTTGAAATACCATAATCTGTTAAGCGTTCTTTATTTTTAAATATTAAGGTATCAATTGGGTTTCCTAATGGGTCTTCTTTTGCAGTTTTATAATGGTCAAATGGGTTATAATAAAAGGGTTTATCTACATCTAAGTAAGAACCCCAGTATAAACCGGGTTCGTCAGCATCTTTTTCGTAAGCTAAATCAAAATAGAAATTAGTTACAGGTGCTAAAATAACTTTGTAGCCTGCGTTTGCCAGCCGGTAAGCTAAATCTTCTTGTCCCCAACCCCAAACATTATTCCATACATAAGCATGAAAGTTTTGGATACTGAAATCTGGATTTGCAATATATAAAGGCTTTCCATCTAATTTAGTTTTTCGCATGGCCACTTCTTCCCAGCCAGATAAATAAAGATTTTTAGCTTTTAAAATTTCATTGGCTTTTGCTAAATATTTATACCATAAATCATCATAGTGTTTAATGTTTTCATTTAGCATAAATTGCTTAATGGCCGGAGATTTTTGCCAAACGCCTTGTGGAACTTCATCTCCACCTAAGTGGATGGTTTCTAAAGGAGCATCCGCATCTACATACATTTGTTTAATTTCATCAACTACTTTCTCTATAAATGTGTAGGTAGAAGGCAATGCAATATTCATCACATTATCATTAAAGTCTTGTACAGATGTATAAATAGACTGGTCAAGTGTGTCTGTCAATAAATAACGTTTTGCTTCTTCTGGCTTATTTAACTTCATAAAGCGACGATATCTTGCATCCATTGCTTTAATGGCAGCTCTGGCATGACCGGGTGTTTCAACTTCGGGAATAACCTTAATATGACGCGTTTTCGCATATTTTAAAATTTCAATAAAATCTGCTTTGCTGTAAAAACCTGTACCTGGGAAATTATTTTCGGCACCTGAGCCGTAAGAAGGATGAATTTGATCACTATCATCTAAAGTATGTCCTCTTTTGGCTCCTATTTCTGTTAATTCTGGCAATCCCGGGATTTCTAAACGCCAACCTTCATCGTCACTAAAATGGAAATGAAAAGTATTGATTTTATATAAAGCCAGCAGATCTAAAATTTTAAATATTTGTTGTTTGGTTTGGAAATTTCTAGCTACATCTAACATAAAAGAGCGATATCCAAATCTTGGTTCGTCGTTTACGTTGGCGCAAGGGATAGCTATAGACTTTTGTTTTTTTGCCCAACTATTTGCTGGCATCATCATTTTTAATGATTGTAAGCCATAAAATATACCTGCGGGAAAACTAGCAGAGATTACAATTTCATCTTTATTAACAATAATTTGGTAAGCTTCTGTTGCCAAGCCAGTTACCTTTTTGAGATGAATTACTGATTGGACAACTTTGTTATTTACGCTTAGTTTTTTTCCTAATAGTTGTAGTAGTTCAGCGTTAAATTCATTTGCTTCGTTAGTAAAACTGCTATCAAATTTTAAAACTGTTGCAGTAGTTAATTGAAATTGACCAGATGCAGGTTTATAGAAAACCGGTGTAGGTAAAATGGGCTGTAGTTGCTGGGCGGGTATTAATGAAATGTCTTTGTTTTTAGCATAAACCTTTGCTGGAGATAACTTTAAAACAGATTTTTCTTTATTTGGGAGATAGTTTTTGATGAAATTAGCAACAGGGAAACTTTGGTTTGATTTTTTATTAACCCAATACAAGCCCGATGGTGCATCTGTTAAATTCATAGATTTACCAAGAGCCAAATAAGTTACTTTTATAGAATCTTTTGGTGCAAGTAAACCCAAATTTTCTGCAAATTGAATACTACAAAACTCTCCGCCTAAATTATTAAATGTTGCATTTTTGCTTAAAACCTCCGTAACCTTACGGGGATAAGAAAAGTATAATTCTGAAGCCTGAATAGGAAAACTATTTTTACCTTCATTGATTATTACAAAATCTGCCATAAAAGAAGAGCTGCCTCCGTAGTTATTTTCTTTTAAGTTCCATTTAACTTTAATTTTATCTGTATTAAAAGTTTGTGCAATACCAGTTAAGGACTGTAAACACAATAAATAGATGATAAGTGACTTCATTTTGATGCGTTTAAGGTTGGTAAGACCATAAATTGGTTTTACGTTTAAAATACAAAATTCCTTTTTTATCCATAGTCAATAAAGCTGCGTCTTCGGCAATTAAAGTACAGGCTTTGGTAATTGGGTCAATTTTAAAAAGCTGATTATTATCTGTGCCGTAAACTTGACCGTTGGGGTGAAGAACTAAAAAAGCACTTCGCCATACATGGCTTTTAAAAGGTGGATAATCATAAAGTTTATTGGTTGATAACACTTTTTGTTGCATAGCGTCAAATATAAATAAAACACCATCTGCAATACCCCAAACATTACCATCTGGTCCTTTAATTAAACTAGTAATAGCTGTGGCACCTGGTACGGGGGTAATTTCGAAAGTTTTTTTAGCGTTGGCTAAATTCCAACCAAATAAAACAGCTTCTTTTTGAGATGGTTTTATGCCTAAGCCGCCCGAAATGGTTGTGCCTGCAATAACAGTTTCGTTACTTTGAACTAAACTTGCAATAGCTTGGTCTTTAATTGGTTGATAAGTTTGTGTTTGGTTTTTAGCTATGTCATAAGTTACTAATGCTCCACCTAACTTCCCGTACTCGGGTATCATTCCAAAAACCATCATTTGTTTTGAAGTACTTAAAACTGCAAATGATCTACTTTGTTCTTCAATTTGCGCAATTTTTTTAGGGTTATATTGCTTAATATCCCAAGGCTTATGGGTGTTGTAAACATAAAATCTCCCTTTCGGATAAATTCCGAAGTAGATGCTATCGCCTTGCACAGCCATACCTTCAGTTTGGTCTAAACCAACATGTTTTTCGTTAATTCCAGTTTGTGGGTTAAAAGTAGCATGTCCGCCGGCTAAATATCCACCCGTCCAAATTTTACCGTCTGGTGCGGCCATAATTGCATTAATTGGTATAGGCTGACCCGGAATTTCTAATTGTGCAACACTTGTGTTTTTTGTTTTAGGATTGTATTGCACTAACTCACCAGCAGAATTTAGCAAGTAAAGATTTTTATCTTTCCCCCATGAAAAGGCATTTGCACTTCCAGTTTTTTCGGCTATTATTTTTTTTAGAGCTATTGATTTAGATGGATTAAATTGCATCAAATTAGATTGCCCGGTATAGAAAACTTGTTTTGATTTGGGGTTGGCAATAATTGCCTTCATATCCATACCTTCAACCTCTTGCTCAAATTTTTTGGTTTTAAGGTTATAAATTAAAGTTAAACTACCAGATGTAAGAAGCGCAAAAAGGCGGTCGTTACCATTTTTACCTGGCACAATTTCTAAGCTGTAAACAAACTCTTTTTCTTGAAAATTTTTAGGTAAAAGCGCCTGCTTTGTTCCTGTTTTTGGGTTAATTTCTATTAAATGAGCATGAGAACCTACGCCTGCGTAAAGTAAGCCTGTTTTTTGATGAAAAGCTAAACTACGTACATAGTTTTCTCCTTCAACTAAAGGTCCTTTTCCAACATCAGAAAAACCATCTTTTGGGTGATATCTAAAAACCCTGCAACCCGGATAAGTGGCTCCAAAAACTTCGCCATCTTTACCAGCCGTTAAGTTCCACAAATAGGTTTCACCTGTTAAGGCTATCCCTAAATCTTCAATTTCTTGCGTACCCGGGATGTGTTTAAATAAGCTTCCACTTGCTCCGGGAATATACAAAGCGCCATCGCTGGCCTGCGCCATATCCCAAACGCCATCTGCATCGCCCAAAGGTTTATCTAACTTTAATGCCTTGGTTTTTACATCATAACCCAATAAATGAGCTGGTTCTCCTCTTACCACGGTATAAATCATTTCTGTACCATCAGTTGTGGTTACAAAAATACTTCCTTGTATCATAGAAGCGGTTAATTGTGGCCCATGATTGGTAAATTTTCCCTGCTCTTGTTGACCATGAGTAGCTGATAACATAAATGTAATGAGCACTAAAAGCATTAAAGTTTTTTTCAATTTCATCTGATTAAATTTTATCGTTCGCTAAAAAAGTGCGTACAAAATTATCGTCGTTTAAGTGCGGATAAGCGTTGTATATTCTACTAATTTCTTCATATTGCCCTTCCGAAAGTTTCTCTTCTGGGTTTAAACACCAAGTTCCGTTTAGCAAACCTTGTCGCCTTAAAATTTCGTGAATACCCGGAATACAGCCATGAAAATGGTTTGCTGGGTCAAACATAGCCGCGTTTACGTCTGTAATTTCTACGCCCTTGCTCAATAATTCTTTTGAAGATTGGGCACTAGCATTTTTTCTGTACAATTTAATTTCTTCTAAAAGAGAAACCGCTTGATGAGTCCAAACGGCCCAATGCCCTAAAAGACCGCCAATAAATTGCTTTTCTACTTTTTTACCATTTACATCGAAACTGTATGTGGTCATTAAATCGGCAACAATATTGTCATCATTACCTGTGTACATGGCAATTTGGTTACAACGGGAACTATTACAAACAGCTCGCATTACATCTAATGTTTGGTAACGGTTAAATGATGCACATTTAATAGCCATTACATTATCTATTTCGGCAAATTTTAGCCAAAAATCATAGCTAAAAATTCTACCACCTACAGATGGCTGTAGGTAAAAACCGAAAACAGGGATTATTGCAGCTACTTCTTTAACTCGGTCTAATATTTCGTCTTCGGTATAATTTTGCAAACCGCCCATGCTTAGTAAACCCATATCGTAACCGTATTTAACGGCTAATTTGGCTTCTTCTTTTGCTTGTATAGTTGGGCCACAAATTCCAGCTATTTTTATAAAAGGGCGTTTTAGTTGTGCATTTTCAACTTCCTCTGCAGCCCATTTTAAAACTGTTTCAAATAAGTTAATTGCAGGTTCTCTAATTTCAAACTGCGTAGAATGCACACCTACTGCTACACCTCCGGCCCCGCTAGCTATGTAGTATCTGGTTAACTGTCTTTGTTTTTCCTCGTTAATAGTTCTATCAGCATTTAATGCTAATGGATGTGCAGGAAAAACCGTTCCTTCTTGTAAATGTGTAAGTAATGATTGATTTAAAGTTTTCATTAAAATTTCCCTCCTCTTTCCTGAAAATGTGTTGCTTTTCCAAACTCTTCGCCACCTTGTAATAACCAAGTTGCTGTAATATCAATAATTTCTCTGACTGTAACTTTTGGGTAACCAAATAATTTGTGACAAGCCGAAGCATTGTTTAATAAAGCGGTACCTGCACTTTCGTAAATAAATTTTGGTGTTTTGTTAAAAATGATTGCAAATTGTTCTGCAATCCATTTAATAGACAAAATTTCTGGGCCAGTTACGTTTAAGATTTTTGCAGGGGCTTCGCAATGCAATAAAGAACGAAGCGCTATTTCATTAGCATCGCCTTGCCAAATTACATTTACATTTTCGGTACGTAAATCTATTTCTTTTTCGTTCAAAACAGATTTTGCAATCTCCATCATTACTCCGTAGCGAAAATCAACAGCGTAATTTAAACGGTAAATTAAAGTTGGTGTATGGTTTTTTTGAGCAAAGTATTCAAAAACTCTTTCTCTGCCTAAACAAGATTGTGCGTATTCGCCAATTGGTTCTGGTGTGGTTTCTTCAGATACGCCGCCAGAAGTTACTTGTACAAATGGCAATACATTGCCAGATGAAAATGCGACAATATTTGAATCTTTATATTTTTCTGCTACTCTACCTGGTAAATATGCATTCATAGCCCAGGTAAAACCTTCTTTTCCGGTGGTTCCAAATTTATTTCCGGCTAAATAAATGATGTTTTTAGCATAAGGCAAAGCTTGTAATTGTGCATCGTCTAATAAATCGCAGGCAATGGTTTCTAAACCATAAGCTTCTAACTCTGCTTTGGCTTTCTCATCAGAAAAACGAGAAACACCAATTACTCTTTTACTAATTCCTGCTGCTTTTATAGCATCAACAGCTAATTTACCCATACTTGGGCCCATTTTTCCGCCTATTCCTAAAAAGATGATATCTCCTTCTATTTTTTTTATATCTGCGATTAAAGCTGCAGAAGGTTTTGTTAATTCAAGCTCTAATTGATGTAAATCTTTCATTTATTATTTTCTATTTGATAAAAAGCTGATAAAAATTCCAAACCGCTAAAGCAGTTAATAATAACAAGCCTAAAGCTCCTGCTATTTTTGCTAAGCGGTTGTTTTGATATTTGCCCATAATTTGAGCATCGTTGGCAATTACGTACATGGTAAAGCCAATAAAAGGGACTAAAAAGATGGTTACACTTTGTGCAAAAATGATGAGTTCTAAAGGTAATTTTCCGAATATTATGGCAATTGCAGCTCCACAAACCATTACTAATGCAATAAATAAGCGCACTGCTTTATCACTTAAACGGTAACCAAAACCAAGCGCATCAGCCATTAAACTTCCACCTACTGTAGCGTTACCTACTAATGATGAAAAAGAAGCGCCAAATAAGCCTGCTAAAAATAAATCTGCGGCATAAGTACCAAAAAGTGGCTCTAAGGCTTTAGACATTTCCGATGCACTATTTACTTTTATTCCTTGTGGGTTTAAAACCGCAGCTGCACAAATAATTACTACGGCACTCATAAATCCTAAAATTAAAATACCCGTAAAACTTTTGTTTTTTGAAGCTTCTGTAGGATTTGATTTACTATTCTCTTGCACCAAGTAGGATTGATAAAAAGCACCCACAATAGAAAAGCAAGACGCAACAAATGCAATTAATAACGGGCCAGAACCTAAAGTAAAATTAGGTATGAAGCCATTTAATATACCGCTAAACGACGGTTTTACTAAGAACAATGTAGTAATAAATGAGATGAGCATTAACGCAACCAATGCAATCATCAATTTTTCTAGTGTTTTGTAAAAGCTTCTGAAAAACAGTAAGCTAATGCCCAAAGCGTTAAATATTAACACCCAAAGCCAAGGTTTTGTGCCAGATGCTTCTGCAATGGCAATACCTACACCTATAGAGTTGCCAGCCTGGAAAGAAGTTGCAACTAAAAACACCCCAATTCCAATAACAATTCCAACAGATTTACTCCATTTATTTCTGATTAAGTTAAGTAAACTTAACTGGCTACTTAAGCCTATTCTTGCGCCCATATTGGTGAAAATGAGCATAAAGAAAATAGCCACTACTACCACCCATAATGTGCTATAACCATACTCTGCACCTAAGCGAGAAGTAATGGTCATTTTACTAGGGCCAAAAACTAAAGCGGCAGTTATGATGCCTGGGCCTAAACCTATTAATGTTTTTATAAATTTATTTTGTGCTTTCTTTTCCATGGTTTAACGATTTGATTTTACCTGTTGTGGAGTAATAGCACTACTTTTATTGTTCCAGCTTTTTCTGATGTAAGTAAGAATGGCAGCCGTTTCTTGATCTTTTAAGAATGAGAATGAAGGCATTTGTTGACCGCTTTTACTGTTAATACCGTTTTGAACCATTTTAATTAATGTTGTGGTAGAACCCGTTACATTTTTAGAACCAGCCAAAGCAGGAAAGACGTCTTTTACACCTTGTCCATTAGTTTGATGACATGAGGCGCAGTAGCTATTGTAAAGTTGAGCGCCATCAATTGCAGCATTGCCTTTTTGAACTTTAACCGCTGTTAAGGGTTTATGTGTTGGCTTTTTTGCTGGGCTGATTTTTAAAATTTTATCATCGCCTGATAAAGGAAAACCGGGCTGCGGATTCCAATCATGGTTACTGGTGCTGATGTAAATGTTGCCTTCGGCGTCAGAACAAACATCTCTTAAGCGGCCGTAATGGTTTTCAAAAAATACTTCTTCTGCTTTTATTTGTGTACCATCATCGTTTAATGAAAGCACTCTAAAACTTTTTGCTTTTAGGGTGGTCAATAAAAGGCTGTTTTTCCATTCGGGAATTAAGCTGCTATTGTAATAACTAATGCCTGATGGTGCAATAACTGGTGTCCACGATTTTAAAGGTTCTTTTGTTTGATGAGCATCGGCGAAAGCCAATTCTTCTGGCTTGTTATGCATTCCCTCAATAAATGGCCAGCCGTAATTTCCCCCCTTTTCTATCAGATTCACTTCATCTTCTATGGCATCTCCATGTTCAGATGTATATACTTTACCTTTATCAGATACTGTTAAGCCTTGCATATTTCTAAATCCACGGGCCCATACGTAACTATTTGGGTAAGGATTATCTTTTGGTATGCTGCCATCTAAATTTAAGCGTAAAATTTTACCGTTTAAGCTAGATAATGATTGAGCATTATTGCCATTGTAAGCATCGCCTGTTGCCCACAAAAGTTTACCATTATTGGAGATTGCTAACCTAGAACCATTGTGAGCCCTGTAACCAACTGTTGTTAGTAATAATTTGGGTTGCGTTAGGGTGTCATTTGCAAAATAATACCTTACCAATTTGTTGTAAACGGTAGTGTCTTGCTTAACTGTATAATTTACAAACACATAAGGGTTTCTTTTAAAATCTGGATGAATGGCCAAACCTAATAAACCAGTTGTACGTAAACTCCAAACTTCTTTTATGGTTAAAACTTTAGTTTTTTGTCCGGTTGTAAGGTGCGCTCTTGATATACTGCCAGATTGTTCGGTAAACCACAAATATCCATCATCGGCATAAGCCAAATCCCATGGCACATTTAAGTCTTTAGCTAAAACCTCCACTTTTAAAAGACTTTTTGATAAAGCGATATTATCAATAATTGGGAGCGATGTATTTTCTGATTGCGATGAACAAGCAATACAAAAAGTGACCAAAACGATAAAGAGGTAGCCTAAAGATCTTGTCATTATTTCTTAGGTTTCTTTAGTTTAATAGGTTTTATAAAATCAGCATCCATTGTTTCTGGTAATTGATAAACGTTTCCTTTACTGTCAGAAAAATAAAGATGTGATAAAGAACGTTCTCTGCCATGTCCATCTGCCCAAAAAGCATAAAAACCTTTGTTTACGTTTACTGGGCGGCGGGCATAAGAATGATTGAAAGGGCTATTGCTTGTTATGGCTTTACTTTTCCAGGTTTTACCTTGATTATTGCTTTTCCATAATACCATTTCGCCACCTGTATTGTAAGGCTGAGGGCCTACGTTGGTTGGGCCAATAACTTGCCATGTTCCTTTATCATCAATATAAAGAGAACCCATGTCATAATTATTATCAGAATTTGCAAGAGGTAATATTTCCCAATTTTCGCCATCAAACCGGGCGGTATGCCATGTTCTTGGTCCTTTTTCTGGCCCTGCTTCGTAACCTTTGCTGGTTACGTATAATATTACGGGGTTTCCGTTTTGGTCATAAGCTAAATCGTTAATATAAACATTAAGGCCTAAAGCGGCATAATCTTTAACTAATGCACTATTTTTAATGTCTTTTAAAGGAATTTCTAAAGCATTCCCATTTGCTGATTGCCATGTTTTTCCAAAATCCTGTGTTTGTATGTAATATAAATTGGTTCGGTAATTTAAGCCGTTTTCGCCTTCTTTAATTGGATGATAATTGAAAGAAGTGCCTAATTTATTTTTGTATTGCCCACTGGTTTGGTAGTGTCCTTCTTCAATTGTAGCTAAATCATTCCAGGTAGAATAATTGATACCATCTTTACTGGTCATAAAGCTGATGGTTCTACGAGGCTTACTTGGTTGGTTTGGTATCACCTGCCTGTCGTAATGTGTAAAAAGATTAATAAATCCATTTTCTGGTTGATACCATGTTTGTACATAAGAGAAATTATTCATCGGTACTGTTTTACCATCTACGGTTTTTGTTGCCTTTATCTGCTCAAAAGCATCAATATCATAAGGTTTTAAGCTTTTATGAACATAAGATGGGCCGTTAGTGCCATGTGCGGTAGAAAAAATCCAGATGTAGCCATCTCTATCGATGTTCATAACTGGATTATCATGCGCATTATTGGTTTTTTTATCTAAAACGATGGTAGGTTTTGGTACTTTACCTGTTTTATGATCAAAGTAAGAAACTGCGTGGAGCAAAGTTTTACCTTCAACATCTGCACCGCCGTAGCAAAAAAAAGTTTTATTTACTTTGGCAACATATATAGAAAATGGATAGTGATTTGCCGGATAAGTAGCTAAACCGCCGCTATATTTGTAAACATACTCATCTTTAGAAGGTTCGTTGCTGTACCAAATCCCTCTGTAACCAGTATCTTTTATGTTTAAAGTTTTTACCTGTTGCGCTTTTAAAATTTGCACTACTAAAAAGCAAATTAAGAATAGAAATATGTGTTTTCTGTTCATGATGTTTTATTAAAATTTAGTCAAAAGCGTAGCTGATGTTCTTATTGAACAAGATTTAAACTCTTAAAAAAGGGCTAAAAATTGCAGCCCTTCATCTTTTAGAATGAAGGAGCTGCTCTTTTTAAACTAACCAATAGTTGTCTCTTTTTTAATTAATTATATACTGGATTTTGTTTGATTTTACTCGGGTTGATATCAATTTGAGATTGCGGAATTGGGAAAACAGCATGGTGTGCCAACATTCCGCTTGTGCCTAAAACAGCTAAAGCTCTATCAGTACGTACCAAATCAAACCAACGATGACCTTCAAAAGCCAATTCAACACGTCTTTCTTGTTCAATTGCTAATCTGAAGGCTCCTTGATCTGCAACTCTTAAAGCTAAATTAGAGTTATTACTCGTTTTAGCCCCTAATCCTGCTCGGGTTCTAATCTGATTTAGATATGTAAAAGCGGGACCATCAGCTACATAACCTTGCTCATTTAAGGCCTCGGCATACATTAATAATACATCAGCATATCTTAAAACAATCCAGTTGTTATCGCTGTCTAAATTTGCAGCAGGTGTTCCGCTGTATTTAACCACATAATTATGATTAACTGTATTACCAGCTAGTACATAACTTGTGCGCATAGATACTGCCTTTCTTGCATCATTTGCTTCATAAGCACTGTTCATATTTGCAGTGGGGATGTTTTGCCCCAATGGGTTACCTACAGAAACTACCGCAGTACCAGAACCTATTGGCGCAAACTGATTGGTAAACGGACTACCTTCACCAGTAGCTGCTCTTTTGAACTGAACTTCAAAAATAGACTCTCTGTTATTCTCATTTGCAATACCAAAAACACCTGCATAAGTAGGTAATAATTGATATTTATTGCTGGCAGTTTGGTCTATTACTTCTTTTAATTTTGTTGCTGCTAAGGTCCAATTCTTTTGTGTTAAATAAACTTTTCCCAATAAAGACATCGCTGCGCCTTTTGTTGCTCTACCAATATCAACACCTGTGTATTCAAAAGGTAAAGAAGCTTCTGCAGCTGTTAAATCTGCAATAATTTGAGCGTAAACGTTAGCGGTAGTTTCTCTTCCATAATCATAACCTTCTTGTGGGTTATTGATTACTTTAGTTACCAAAGGCACATCGCCAAAAATACGTACCAAATTAAAATACATTAAAGCTCTTAAAAATTTTGCTTCGCCAGTGTATCTTGCTTTTAAAGTCGCATCCATGTTTACCGCTTCTATTTTTTCTATCACGATGTTGGTAGCTTGGATAGCTTGGTAATGCCCTGCCCAAGTTGTGCTACTGATAGAGTTAGTAGGTAAATTGGTGAAATTATCAACTGCTTGTTGATCTGCGCCAGCATTAGGGTTGGTAATTTCTGTGTTATCAGAACGTAAATCTCCTATAATGTGCATAGAAGAATAATACAAACCGCCGTACTGTAGGCCTCCATAAGCTGCTGTAAGGGCATTTTTCATATCCTCAGCTGTTTTATAGAAATTGTTACCGTTTTGTTGAGATATTGGAGCAAGTTCTAAAAAATCTTTCTTGCAACTGCTAGCAGATAGTATAATAACTACGCCTGCAGCAAATAATGTTTTAATATTTCTCATATCAATTGTTGTATTAAAATCCAAAATTTAAACCAAACATAAATGTGCGAGCTAATGGATAACCGCCAGAATCAACTCCAGGAACTAAAGGATTTGCGCCTTCTACACTCACCTCTGGGTTGTAACCTTCGTACTTTGTAAAAGTGTAAGCGTTTTGAACAGTAAAGTTTAACCTTGCGTTAGCAACTTTTAAAGTTTTAAGTACAGATTGTGGCAAATTATAACCTAAAGTGATGTTTCTGATTCTTAAGAAAGAGCCATCTTCAACAAATTGTGAGGTAACGTTATTAATTACGGATGTTGCTGCATAACCATTAAAGTTTCTATCAATTTGTGGGCTTACACCGTCGCCTGGGTCAGTTTCTGATTTCCATCCGTTTGCAGTACTGGCTAAAACGTTGTAAGAACCTGCGTAATTACCATAAAATCTTCTTGCTGCATTTAATACTTCAAAACCCTGCACACCTTGTAAGGTGAAAGCAAAATCAAGGTTTTTGTAATTGAATGTATTGGTCATTCCGTAAGTAAAATCAGGGAATGGGTTACCTAAATTTGTTCTATCAGCGGCAGTTAAAACACCATCTCCATTGATATCAGCAAATTTTAATTGACCAGGCTTTACAGTTGGTACCCCAGCTGAGTTTTTAAAAGTAGCACTGTTTGCAACATCGGATGCGTTTTGGTAAACACCAATAACTTTGTAACCAAAGTATGAACCTGGTGCTGCACCAATTTCTGTAATGTGAGTAGAACCTGCTGCAAAAGTTGCTTGTCTGGCTAATATTGGTGATCCATCAGGACCTAAGGCTAAAACCTCTACATTATTGGTAGATAAGTTTAAATCTGTTGTCCATTTAAAAGCCTTTACAGTGTTTCTAGTAGTTAAGGTAAATTCAAAACCCTGATTTTGGATTTCTCCGATATTTTGTAACGCAGTAGTATAACCTGTTAAAGTTGGTACAGGTACGTTTAACAATAAATCAGAAGTTCTTTTATTGTAATAATCTGCTGCAACTGCAATGCGGTTTTGAAAAATTCCTAATTCTAAACCTAAATCAAGTTGTTTGTTACGCTCCCATCCTAATCTGCTATTAGGGATATTTGTTAATCTGATACCGTTGTTTAAAACACCTCCAGCATTACCAAAAACATAATTTTCTTGTCCGGTTAAACCGATAGCGCCATAATTAGTAATAAAATTATTTCCTGTTATACCATAACTAGTTCTCAATCTTAAATCAGAAATCCAATTCACACTTTTCAAGAAATCTTCTTCAGAAACTCTCCAACCCAAAGAAACAGAAGGGAAAGAACCCCATCTATTATCAGCACCAAAACGAGACGAACCATCTGTTCTGAAAGTTGCGGTTAATAAGTATTTATCATTAAAGCTGTAATTTAAACGAGCTAAGTATGATAATAATGACCATTCTTCTTTTCTAGATAATGCACTAGAAATTAAACCTGCTGCATTAATGGTTTTGATTTGATCATTAGGGAAATTGGTACCATTAATAGAACTGGCATTAAAGTTTTCTTTTTGGATGGTATAACCTAATAAACCTTCAAAAGAGTGCTTTTTAACTTTTTTAGCATAGTTTAAAGTAAACTCTGATAACCAATTTCTGTTTTCGGTTAAGTTATTTGTACCAAGCGAAGGCTTAGTTGGGTTTACGCTGTTTGGGTTAATTATAGACGGATTAAAGATGTCTTCTGAAAAATTTCTAACATCAGCACCTACTAAGGTTTTAAAGTTTAAATCTTTAGCCAAGTTAAACTCAACAAAAGCGGTTCCTAATAATCTTAAATTACCTTGCTGGTGAAAGTATTCTCTAGCAATTTTAACAGGGTTATCCACCTCACTAGTTCCAATACGTTGCCCAGTAATTTTAGTGTAATTCCCGTTTGCATCATAAGGAGTTAAAGCGGGATTAGCAGTTATAGCAGATTGAATAATACCACCACCCTGCCAATTTCCTTCTGCTAAGGTTTGATTAGAAAAGGTATAAGATGGTGTTAAATTTGCGCCTACTTTAATTCTTTTATTTACTTGAGACTCTACATTTAAACGGAAAGAATAGCGTTTTAAATCTGAATTTAAAACCACTCCATCTTGTGTTAAATATCCACCAGAGATAAAATATTTTGTTTTATCGGAACCGCCAGAAAAATTGATTTGATAATTGCTCATTGGGGCAGTTCTAAAAATTTCATCCTGCCAATTTGTTCCTTCACCTAAAGAATTTGGATCGTTAAAAGCAGTTGGAATTAAATACATCACGTTGTTTAAACGAGCCGAGTTTGGATCTGTAGCTAAACGCCCAGTACCTGAATTTACCCAAGCATTATTTCTAGATTCAATAATGTAATTAGCAAATTCTGTAGCGTTTAAAACATCTAAAGTTTTTTCTACCTGTTGCACACCAGTTGTAATGCTGAAATCCATTTTAGAAACACCAGATTTACCAGATTTTGTAGTGATGATAACTACACCATTAGAACCTCTAGAACCATAAATGGCAGTTGCAGAAGCATCTTTTAAAACCTGAATGTTTTCTATATCAGCAGGGTTAATTGTATTTAATGGATTGTTTCTTTGGTTAAAATCATTAGTAACAGGAAAACCATCTACAACATAAAGTGGTTCGTTTCCGGCACTTAAAGAACCTGCTCCTCTAATTCTTACAGTAGAACCACCACCTGGTGCACCAGATGCCTGAGTAACTTGTACGCCAGCCATTTGTGCTGCCATTGCATTATCTAAACTTACAACAGGTTGATCTTTTATTTGTTTAGCACCAATAGAACTTACTGCACCAGTTACATCTTTACGTTGTTGCGTACCGTAACCAACAAAAACAATTTCATCTAACTTTTGGCTGTCTTCTTTAAGTGTTACAGAGATGTTAGTTTTCCCAGCAACGCTTATTTCTTGTGTTAAATAACCTGTATAGCTAATTACTAAAACAGCATTTGCTGCTAAATCATCAAAACTAAAGTTCCCGTTAACATCTGTCATGGTAACTTGATTTTGATTTTTAACTTTTATGGCTGCACCAGGTAAAGGAAGCCCTTTTTCATCTAATACTTTTCCTTTTACGGGCGCTAAAGCAACTTGCTCAACCACCACTTCTTTTTTGGTAACAACTATAGTTTTTAAATCTATTTCATAGGTAAAAGGTTGGTTTTTAAAACTCTCGTTTAATGCTTTTTCTAAGCTTACGTTTTTTAAGCTAATGGTAACAGGTTTAGCTTGTACAAGCTCGTTATACTTGTAAAAAAAGTAATAACCGCTTTGTTTACCTATTTCGGTTAATACCTTTTCTAATGGTATATTTTTACCTGTTAAATTGATGTTTTGAGAGAAGCTTTTTGCACTAATTTGCAAACAACCAATGATCAATAAAATTACAGTTAGTTTCATTTTTAGAAACAATTTTGGAGTAAAAAACCCGCTTTTGTGGGTTTTACTATGAAATTTTAATTGCATACTTTTGTAAAGTTTGGGTTAATAAAATGAGATTATCAGATGGTCTTTTAGGGTTTAGCCTAAACATTTCCTTTTAAAGGAAACCGGAAACCGGAAGTGTTAGCGCACTCCGGTTTTCTTGTTTAAAGTAAGCCTCTTTTTTTTAGGGGTTAACTTTTCTTCATAATTTTTAAAATTTAGGTTAAATAATTAATTTGATATTATAATAGTTTTGCCTTTAATGGTTGCATTTATTTTTCCCAACTGTAAAATGTGGAGCACTTCTTTTATGTCATCACTTCTTCTTAAGTTTCCAACAAATAAATCTTTGCTTATAGCACCTTCGTATTCAATATCTACATCGTACCAACGGGCTACTTGTCTCATCATGCTTTGCATGTCTATTTTGTTAAATCTAAAGTATCCGTTTTTCCATGCTATTGCAGCTTCTAAATCTGTTTGGGCAACTTTAACTTTACTTTCTCCGTTATTTAAAATTGCCTGCTCACCAGGTTTTAAAATTTTTGCCGCAGTATTATTAATAGTACCATTAACTAATGGGCTTATCTTAACACTACCTTCTAGCAAAGTAGTTTTTGCAGCAAGTTCATCAGCATAATTATTGATATTAAAATGAGTGCCTAATACTTCAATAATTTGATTGTTTGAAACAACTTTAAAAGGCTTGTCTTTATTTTTTGCTACTTCAAAATAAGCTTCACCAAAAATTTCTACTTTTCTTTCATCGCCATCAAAACGGCTTGGAAAAATTATTTTAGAATCGGCATTTAGCCAAACTTTAGAACCATCTGCTAAAATAAGTTGGTATTGCCCTCCTCTAGGAGTGCTCATGGTATGGGTTGTAGCTTCAGCGTTTGCAGCTATTTCATATTTTAATAAGCCATCTTCATTTTTTGATATAATAACACCAGCTTCTTCAGTTAAAAGTCCGTTGGCTTTATCATTTAAAGTGATTTGTTTGCCATTTGCTAAAGTAAGTACTGCTTGGTTAGAACCTGGAGTAATTAGCGTGTCTTTTGTGTGGTGTTCTTGAATTTCGGCTGTTTGCTTTTGAGTAGTTGACATTGTAAAAAACAATGCTGCGCTACAAGCAATTATAAACATAGCTGCGGCTATCCATTTCCAATTGTTACTTTCTTTATAAGGTACGGGCTCAGCTAACATTTTAAGCTTAATGTCATTAAGCATATTCTGTTTCAATCTATCTTTATCTTCGGCTTTTAACTCATCTAATGGGTTTTCTAGTTCTTCAAAAAGTTGATCGTAGGTGTTTAAAAAAGACTTTTCTTCTTCCGTAGCTGTTCCCTGATTATATTTAGTTACTAATTTTAAAAATTCTTTTTTATCCATTATTGTAATGGCTTGTACCAAGCCTTTTATACATAGACCGGTAAAAGAGGAAAAGTCCCACAGAAAATTATTTTTTAATTATAAAATTGAATCATTAATACAAAATAAAGCAAATCAAAAGATGTACGAAGCTGTAATATACTTTTTGCTAATTGGTTTTGTACCGTTTTACGACTGATATTTAAGCGTTCGGCAATTTCTTTAGTGCTTAAATCTTCATTAAAGCGCATGCGGAAAATTTGTTGTTGCGCTGGGGTGAGTGTGTTTACCAATGCTTCATATTTTTGCATAAATTCTTTGCGTAAAATTTCTGCGTCGGCTTGGTTTTTATCTTGTGCTAATTGGGCAAGAAGTTCCGGTATTGGTGTAAATTTTTGCTCTTTTTCTATCCACTTAAATACGTTGTTTCTAACTGCAATATAAAGGTAAGGCGCTAAATTATCTATTTGTAATTCTGCCCGTTTATCCCAAATTTTCAGAAAAATATCCTGAGTAAGATCTTTCGCATAATCTGGGTCTTTAGATCTTTTTAAGGCTGCATTGTAAACTTTTTCCCAATATTTTTCATACAAAGCATCAAAGGCCAACATGTTATTGGCTTTTATCTGTTTTAATAACAACAGATCCGACTCTCTATTTTCGTTGGCTAAAATCATTTAGGATCAAATCAAAAATATCGATTATTTTGGATAAAACAACTTCTTGTGTCTTAAAAAGTTTACAGTGCGTAAAACTTTATGGCTTCAATATTTAACCAAATTAAATTAAATATATTTATTGCATCTAATTTATTTCTACTATAGATATTTATACTGTATTGTTTGCTTAATTAAAAATTTTGTTTCTAACCTAAAACATAGCTATTTAGTTATTATAATTTCTGCTAAAATAGGAAAATGGTCTGATGCATAATTGTCACTAAACACGCTATAATTTTTTGTTTTAAAAGGAGCGCTTTTTGTGTATGCAATAAAATCTATTGCTCCGTTCTCTCCTTCTTCTATACAAGTAACTGGGCAGTTTGAACAAGTTCTGGTAAATGCTTCATCCATAATACTTAAAGTAGTGCTATTTAGTGTAGCATTCCAATCGCCTGCAATAATAAATGGAAGCTTATGCTTATTGGCAATAGCTACAATTTGTTTAGCTTGTAGCGGTCTGTTACCAGTATTTAAAACATCTAAATGCGTATTTGCAAATACAAATGGTTTTTGATTGGGGATATTTACAGTAACCATTTGTAGTATTCTAGGTTCGGCTTTAGCATCGGCGGCTAAGCTCAACTTTTCAAAATGGGTTTCCGTTAGCGGATATTTTGAAATAATAGCTAAACCGTAATCACCACCATCAAAATCTATAGCTTTTGAAAAAAACAGAAACATACCAAGTTCTTTTGCCAAAATTTCGGCTTCGTTTATATTGCCACTTCTTTTGGTATTTACATCTACTTCTTGTAAAGCAACAATATCAGCATCAGCATTCTTAATAGTTTCTACTATAGCTTTTAAATCAATTTTATTTTCATAACCTGGCGGGTTACCATGGTGTATATTGTAAGACATTACTTTAACAATAAACTGCTGGTTATTTGTACTTTTATTGTTGATTTTACATCCCGAAAAAGCCAATACTAATAAAAGTATTGGCCATTTATAATTAAAGCTATTTAGATTTTTCATACCTAGTTAAGGCTTCTAAAAAATAATAATCTGCATAAATTAAAGGCACATCAATTTCTCTATTGCTAGGTAAATTACCTGTACTGTGCTTTAATAAATAATATGGATTTGCATTATTTGTATTTAAATAAGTATCACTACTTAAAGATTTAAGCATAGCTAAAGCTGCGTTATAAAACTTTTGTTTTTGCTTACCCTTTACGTAAGTGCTTAACTCTAATAAAGCAGAGCTTGTAATTGCTGCTGCCGAGGCGTCTCTTGGCGTTTCTTTAAATCTTTTTGGGTCAAAATCCCAATCTGGTTTAAACCCGGGTTGCCCAACATTAAAATCCCAATAAGGAATTTTATCTTTTGGAAGGTTTGGATGATCAAGAAAAAAATTGGCCATTTTTACAGCAGTTTTTAAGAAACGTTTGTCTTTTGTTTCTCTGTAAACTGTAGTAAAGCCGTAAATGCCCCAAGCTTGGCCTCTTGCCCAAGTAGATTCGTCAGAAAAGCCTTGAAGCGTTTGCTTATGTAGCACTTTTCCAGATTTTGGATCGTAATTAACAACATGATATGAACTATAATCTGCCCTTAAATGGTTTTGCATAGTTTTGGCAGCATGGTTTATAGCAATATTTTTATAAACGGGGTCATTAGTTACTTTTGATGCGTAAAATAGCAGCTCCAAATTCATCATATTGTCCATAATTACAGCATATTCCCAAAGGTTAATATCACCTTTAGATTTTCGGGTGTTCCAAGATTGTATGGAGCCAACAACAGGCGAGTAACGTTGAGTTAATGATTTAGCAGATTGAATTAAAATCTCTTTGTATTTTGGATTATCATCAAATTTTAAGGCATTACCATAGCTGCAATACATCATAAAACCAATATCGTGGTGTTTGGTGTTATATTGGTTACTTTCTAAAGAATTTGTCCAAGCGGTGGCCGCTTTTTTCCATTTTTCTTCTTTAGTGTACTCATACATATACCATAAAGAGCCAGGCCAAAAACCACCTGTCCATTCGTCTATTTGATAATATTTAATATTACCGTTTTCTAAAAAGGAGTGTGGATAGTTTTTAAAATTACCTTCAGTAGCTTTTAATAAATTGGTGTAAAGTGGGTCTGCCGTTGTAAAACTTTTCTTTACAAATTCATCTTGTCCGTTTACGTTAAATGTGTTTAATAAAATTAGTAAAATGGCTAAAAAAGAATATTTTAAAACCAATATTTTTCGTTTCATCATTATTAATAAGCTTAAATTTTAAATTTAGAGTCTGTTATTAACAAGAGCTTAAAAGAGAAGAAACTCCCACAGGTATTTAATAATTTTATTTATATCTGAAGGAAATGTGTGTTTTACCTATTTAGAAATGGTGTTTTTGTGTAAACGCTAATTAATTTTTAAAGCAAAAGTTAGATAATTTAAGGGTTTCAACTTGTTATTTCTATCAAATAATTAAACAAATTAGTGTCTGATGTTACATCTAGTTTTTTACGCAAACGGTAACGGCTTACTTCCACAGCTCTAATTGTTACACTCATTAATTGGGCAATTTCTTTAGAGCTTAAGTTCATTTTTAAATAAGCACATAATTTTAAATCGTTGGCGGTAAGTGTAGGAATACGTTCTTTTAATTTGGTTAAAAAATTTGAATGTACATGGTCAAAGTGAATGGCAAAATGCTCCCAATCATTATCGGCTCTTTCTGCATCATTAATTAGGCTTAATATTTTCTTAAATTCTTCGGGACTTTCCTCTATGTTTTCTGTTTTCACAATTGGCAAAAGCTCCTCTTTAATTTTTGATAATAGTTTGCCTCTTTGCATTAAGTGCATGGTGGTGGTTGCTAATTCTTTGTTTTTGAAATTTACATCAGCCTCTAACTTCTCGTTTTGCAGTTTTACAATCTCATTTTCGTTATGTTCCTTTTCTAATTGATGTTCTTTTCTTAAATACTCTTGTTCTTTTAAGTATTTCTTTTTTTGCCTCAGAATGATTAAATATATTATAAAACAAAGTGTAAAAAAGCATAGTATATAAAACCACCATGTTTGGTACCAAGGCGGTAAAATTATAAAACAATAACGCATAGTTTGCGACTCTCCACCTAAGTTATTGCGGGCTTTAACCTCAAAAGTATATTTGCCATTAGGTAAGTTGGTATAATCTTTCTCACTTTTACTACTCCATACCGACCAACTTTTGTCAAAATCTTTGAGTTTGTAGCTATATTCTATATTGTTTTGCTGTTCGTAAAGGGTAGATGCGTATTCGAAATGTAGCGAGTTATTTTGAAAAGAAATTTTTGGAATTTGATTTTCATTTTGAGTTTTACTTAATTTCCCTTCGTTTATAAAATAACCTCCAAAAATTAAACTGTCTTTTTGATTGATGAGATTTACTTGAGTAAGGTTAAGCTCTAAAGGCTTTATGTTTTCTAAGTATTTTTCGTAATTAATATGAATTAAACCTTTGTTAGCACCTATAAATATGTTTTTACTATTGTATGGATATATGTTTTCGAAACCAGCAACCACTTTTGCATTAAGTTCAGGAAAGTAAACTACATTGTAATTATTTTTGCCCTCTTTTCTATTAAAATCTATCACACCAACTTTTTTATTGGTAACAAACCAAACATTACCATAAGAATCTTCTTTAAGATACTGGTAATTAGTTGGTTCGAATACTTTAAATAATGTTGGCGATGGTGAAAATTGTTGCTTTACACTGTCATATTCATAAATTCCTTTTAACGTAGCAACAACTACCCTGTTTTTAATTTTAGCAACATAATTTCCTAAAGTAGAAGGTAAACCATTTTTTTGAGTAAAAAGTTGCTTGTTTATAATTTTAGTTTTGGATGAATTGAGCTGAAATTTAAATATCCCACGGTATGGATGAGAAGCCCAAACAGCATTAGCATTGGCATCATAAACTATGAAACGCAAAGACTCTTCAATATTTGCTAATACTCCTTTATTTATAAATTGATTGTTTTGATAACTAATTAGATGTAAGCCATTATAAGTACCTGCAACAAGCTGGTCTGTTGGCGAGTAACTAGAAATTGCCTGAAATTGCCATGTTCCTGGGTAATGAAAAATTTGCTGGGCTTTGTTGCCATTTAAAGTATAAGCGCCGTCCTCATGTGCAATAAGCAATTGATTATTAATGATGTTTAAATTCCAAACCTGGCCTTGTGTACCATTAATTTCAGAAAATGATTTGCTAGAATAACTATAATCTTCTATTTGAGATTGAATTGGCGAAGCAAACACCCCATTAGATGTGCCCACATAAAGTGTACTGTTTAAAATACTAGTAGCGTAACCGCTTGCTTGTTTTAACTTATCTGGGTAAATGTATTTTATTGCGTTATTAAAAGCAATAAAATCAATACCATCATCTAAACCAAGCCATAGGTTGTTATGTTTATCTTTAAAAATACTCCGTAAATTATTTTTTTGTAAACCATCATCATAGTTATACTGCTGAATAATTTCCCCTTCTTTATTTATAATTAAACATCCAGAAGATACAGTTGCCAAGGCATACCAATCCTTGTTTATGGTAATAGCTTGGTAAATTCTATGGTTAAAAAAAATATTATCATTAATGGTTTTTTTCTTTGTTAAAGTAGCACCATTTAATAAATAAAGTCCGTTTTTATTGGTGGTAATTAATAAGGTATCACCATTAAAAGGTAAAATAGATGTAATTAAAATGTTCTTTAAATCTGGGTGGTTACATATTAAATCCCAAGTACCATTTTTAAAGCTTAAAAGGCCTTTTGAAGTATCTTGCGCAAATACTCTTTGGTTAGCCTCGCCTAAAAACTCCCAAACACCCTTGCTTTTGTATGCATTAAAAATAGTGTCTTTTAAATGGAAAATTTTGGTGGTACTACGGAAGTAAACTTCGTTTTTAGACATTACTATATCCCAAACATCGGCAAACTTTCTATCTGCTGCTGGTATCAAGTCTTTTAATGAATTAAAGGTTAAAACCCCAAATTCATTAGGGAAAAAGTAGCCAACTTCGTCTTGCGCACCTACAAATATTTTTCCATCGGGAGCTACTTTTACAGAACGCACAATGGTTTTGTTTGGTAATGGGTACAATTTCCAATATTTACCATTATAGGTAAGTAAGCCTTCGTTGTTGGCAAAATACATAATGCCATTTTTATCTTGGTCTATTTCCCAGTTTTGGGTACCTCCTTTGTAGTTTAATGAGCTAAAGTTGTTGATTTGAGAAATGCCTAATTGTGCCCATAAATAAACAGTATTGATTATAAATAAAAATGTTAATAAAACGCGTTTCATGCTTTAAAATGAAGGTATGTAAACAGGTGTTTATATTTTCTAAAAAATTTGCTTTACAAAAGGTACACAATTTTAATTCTGTTTTTTATAATACCCACATTTTAATTTAAAAACATTGTTTTTTGTGTAAATTTATATGATGTAGTAGTAAAGTAGTACTTCTAAAACCTGTTTAAATTGGTTTTTAAGTAAAATGTATGGTTTTGCTAGTACCTAAAAATTGTAACCCACCAAACAGTAACATTACATTTGTAATGTGATTATATGGCTAAATCCAATTGCCGTTTTAATCAAAACCAACCAATTAATAACTAAATAACCATTAAATGAAAAGAAAAAATACATTACTTTTTCTTATGCTATTTTTCTCTATTTCTGTAGCTCTAAAAGCGCAAGAAATAAAAGTAACGGGTAAAGTAACCGACGAAAGCGGTGTTACATTGCCAGGAGTTAGCATAAGTATTAAGGGCACCAGTTTAGGTGCTCAAACTGATGCACTTGGTGCATTTGCTATTAATGTTCCAAATGGAGCAGATGCAGTTTTAAAAGTTTCTTATATAGGATTTGTTTCCCAAGAAATTATGATTGCAGGTAAATCCACTTTTAATATTATTTTAAAAGAAGACAAAACAAGTTTACAAGAAGTTGTTGTTGTGGGTTACGGAACTCAAAAGGTTACTCAAATATCGGGTGCTATATCAGTAATTAAAGGCGAAGATATAGAAAAGTTAAATCCAGTAAGGGCTGAGGATGCTATACAAGGTAGAGCTTCGGGTGTTACGGTAATCTCTCCTGGTTCGCCGGGAGCTAAGCCAACCTTTTTAATTAGAGGTATTCCTTCTTACTCTGGTAACGATCCTATTGTGGTTGTGGATGGTTCTATCCAAACGTTAGACGATTTAAACTCTATTAACGCTTCAGATATTGAGTCTATCAATATTTTAAAAGATGCGGCAACTACTGCCATTTACGGTATAAAAGGGGGTAACGGAGTTATTGTAGTTACTACAAAAAGTGGTAAAACCAATCAAAAACCCCAATACAGTTTTGGAAGTAACTATGGTGTTCAACAGGTGATGAGTACCATTGGTGTTTTAAACGCTACAGAATATGGTGCTATCATTAATGAAGGTAGTGTAGCAGCTGGTGGAAATATCATTTTCCCTAATTTATCTACTTTAGGTGTTGGTACAAATTGGCAAGACCAGATTTTTAAGAATGCTGCCATGCAATCACACAATGTAAATGCAAGAGGCGGAAGCGAATTTGTAAATTACTTTGTTTCCGCAGGTTACTTAGGGCAAGATGGTATAGTTGGCGGTGGCGATAAATCTTTCTTTAACCGTACCAACGGAACTGTTAATTTAGATTTAAAACTAAGCTCAAAATTAAAATTTATTGCAAACACAAGTTTTGTAAATATTAAGGGATCTGGAGTTCCAGAAAACTCAATCAATAGTGTTATTTCAAATGCTTTAAATTTTGATCCAACAGTTCCTATTTTAAATAATGTACCTAATACTTACGGTAAATATGGGGTAAGTAATAACATTTTATCAGAAATTTATAATCCTCTAACGCAGTTAGCTGATACTTACAACGAGTCTAATACCAATAAGTTATATGGTAAATTAGAAGCACAATATAATATCTTAAAAAACCTGAAAGTTACAGCAAGATACGGTTATACCAATACAGATGTTACTGGTAAAGGCTTTACCCCACTATCTTATTATGGAGATGCACACATTAATTCTACACTAGATGCTGCAGGTAATGCTAAAACAGGAGCGCATAACAATGTTTCTGAATCTAAAACTACCTATTATAACTTCACTTTCGAAAACTTTATAAACTATAACTTTAAAGTAGCAGAAGACCATAATTTTGATGTGGTTGGTGGTTATTCTTTAGCAAAAGTAACAGGTAATTCAATAAACGGTTCTCGTCAAGATGTACCTTTTAACTCTTGGGAATATGCAGACATTTCATCAGCAACGGGTGTAGCGCCAACATCTGGTTTAAACGTCGGTTCTTTCCAATATGAGAATAGAAACATGTCTTATTTTGGTAGAGTTAATTACGATTATAAAGAGAAATATTTAGGTTCATTTTCTGCAAGAAGAGATGGTTCTACCACTTTTGGAGCTAATAATAGATTTGCATTCTTTTATGCCGGATCTTTAGGTTGGGTAGTGTCTCAGGAAGACTTTTTTGAATCCGATTTTTTTAATTACTTAAAAATTAGAGGGAGTTATGGTATTACAGGTAATGATAATGCACAGCGCCAAATACAAAGAATATCAACAGACATTTATAGCTATGGCCTAGGTCAAAATGCTGGTTATACTTTTGGTAACGAACAAACAGTAGCAGGTGCAACCATTGGGTCGTTTAAAAACGAAGATTTAGCTTGGGAAAAACAAAAGCAAATGAACATTGGTTTTGATTTAGTTTTTTATAAAAACAAATTTAGTTTAACTGCAGATTATTTTCAGAAAAACGTAAGTGGATTATTATTTATTCCAACATTATCACTCTACTTGGGTTCTGCAGCATCTCCTTTTGCAAACATTGGTACTACCAAAAACAGCGGGTTTGATATTACCTTAGGATACAAAGAAGATTTTACAAAAGATTTAAAGTTTAACACCAACATTACTTTTACAACATCAAAAAATGAAGTGACCGAAACTAATGGAGGTAGAATAGATGGCGGATACTATGGAATTCCATCTCAAAATGTAACTCGTTTTGAAAAAGGTTTTACACCAGGTTATTTTTACGGTTTCCAAGCAATTGGCCTATTCCAAAATACAGCGGAAATAACTGCAAGTCCAACTCAAGCAAATGCAAAACCTGGCGATATTAAATTTGCCGATATTAATGAAGACGGTATTATAAGCGATTTAGATCGTACAAAAATAGGCGACCCATTTCCAACTTTTACAATGGGTTACAGCTTTGGCTTAACTTATAAAAGCTTCGATTTTAATACATTCATTTACGCTTCTGTAGGTAACGATATTTACAGAGCGTATGAAAGAAATTTAAATACAACTAATAAATACCGCGGTGTATTAGCCAGATGGACAGGTGAAGGAAGTACAAATGATCCAAATAATCCTCGATATACTTTTTCTGATGGTAATAGGAACACTAGGGTATCTAGCAGATATGTTGAAGATGGTTCTTTTGCTAAAATTAAAGACATCCAATTTGGTTACACACTACCTTCTTCAGTTTTAAAAAGCAAAGTAATTTCTCGTTTACGTTTATTCGCACAAGTTAAAAACGCTTATACGTTTACAAAATACTCGGGCTTTGACCCAGAAATCTCTGGTGGAATATTAGACTCTGGTATTGATAGAGGCGCTTACCCACAAGCAAGAACATTTTCTATGGGTTTAGATATTAAATTTTAAAAAGAAATAAGATGAAAAATAATAAATATATAATCACTCTTCTTTTATTAATTACTGTTACCACAAGCTGCGAAAAGTTTGTGGATTATAGCCCAAAAGAAGACTATATCATAACAGCAGATGATTATTTAAAAACCACAGATGATTACCAAAAAATGGTAATTGGATGTTACTCTCCATTACAATGGTTATGGGCAGTACCTGTAATTGGAGATGTAGCTTCTGATAACTCAGTTGCTGGTGGCGAAAACGCTACAGATCAAATACCGCTGCAACAAATAGATGATTATCAAGTTGTTGCAAATAATGGTAATTTAGCAGAGATATGGAAATCTTGTTACGAAGGTATTAACCGCGTTAACTATTTAGAAGAAAATAAACTTAAACTAGATTTTACGGGTAAAGATGCTTTGTATGGTGAGATTTACTTTTTAAGAGCATATTACTACTTTGAATTAGTTAAAATATTTGGAGGTGTACCTGTATTTACTGATAAAAGATTATCTGTAAGTGATTCTAGAGCTTTAACTAGAGCTACTAAACAACAAGTTTATGATCAAGTTGTTGCAGATTTAACAAAGGCAATTGCAGTTTTACCAAACTCAAACATTCAAAAAGGAAGAGTTACAAAATTTGCTGCTCAAGCATTATTGGGTAAAGCCTATTTATATCAAGGTAAATTTACAGAAGCCGCTGCTATGTTAGAAAATGTAGTAAACGGACCTTTTAGTTTGGTTACAAATTTCAGAGATATTTTCTTACAAGCTGGCGAAAACGGAACCGAATCTGTATTTGAAATACAATATTCTAATTTAAGTCCATTTTTTGATTGGGATAACGCCGGCCGCGGACAAGGAAATTTAGCAGTACAGTTAGCGGGTATTCGTAATTTAACAGGCGATAGCCCTTACGGACAAGGATGGAGTTCAAATTTGCCAACTCAAAACTTAGCTAATGCTTACACAACTGGCGATACAAGAAAAGCGGTTACCGTTTTAGATATTGAAGCATACAAAACTGCTAATCCACAATTTAATATTACTTACCAAGTAGCTCCTTATAAAAATACAGGGTTATACAATCAAAAGTATTTACCACGTAAAGGCGAAACATCTGGCCAAGTAGAGTTAAATTATTTAACTAATAACCGTACAATAAGATATGCAGATGTATTGTTAATGGCAGCCGAAGCTAATAACAGAGCAACAGCGCCAAATGATACTAAAGCACAAACTTATTTAAACCGTGTACGCCAAAGAGCATTTGCAGATCAATTACATAATATTAGTTTAACAGGTACTGCTTTACGTCAAGCCATCTGGGACGAACGTAGATTAGAATTAGCTATGGAAGGCGATCGCTTTTTTGATTTAGTAAGAACTGGCCAAGCTGCTGGTAAAATTACTGGTTTTGTAGTTGGTAAAAACGAAGTTTTCCCTATACCACAACAAGAAGTTGATATCTCTGGTTTAACACAAAATCCTAACTACAATTAATTTTAAATGTGATGAGAAAATATAGATTTATATTAAGCATTGTTCTCCTAACTTTAGTTGTAGGAGCATGTAAAAAAACTTATGATGATATTTCTTTTGTACAAAACGAAAGTGCACCCGATAAATTAAGCGCTTTGTTTGAAATTACACAAGACAATACAGGTTTAGTAACCATAACACCAAATGGCGAAGGAGCAACAGCTTACGATATTTATTTTGGTGATGCAACTACAATTCCTGCAAAAGTGCAACCAGGTGCTAACATAGTACATAAATATGCCGAAGGTGTTTTTAATGTTAAAATAGTAGCTTATAATGCTAGTGGTAAAACCACCGAAGCTACACAGCCACTTACAGTTTCTTTTAAAGCACCAGAAAACTTGGTGGTAACAACCGCTATTGATGCCGCAAATAATTTTAAACTAAATGTGAGTGCAAAAGCAGATTTTGAAACCATGTTTAAAGTTTACTATGGCGATGCCGGTGCTAATGAAGTTCCTGTTACGTTTTTAGAAGGCGATGTAGTAAGCCATGTTTACGCTGCTATTGGAAATTATACGGTAAGAATAATCGCTTTTAGTGGTGGTGCTGCAACAACAACTTTTACCAAAGTGATCAGTATTGTTGATCCTGTTTTACTACCAGTAACATTCGAATCTACCACATTAAATTACGCTTTTTCTAATTTTGATGGCGGTGTAGTTACAGTGATAGCTAACCCAAATTCGGGTGGTATTAATACAAGTGCCAAAGTTGGTAAAATGGTAAAAAACGCTGGGCAACCTTGGGGTGGTAGTGTACTTAAACTTGGCGAAAATATCAATTTTACGGCTAATAAAGTTTTCAGAATGAAGGTTTACTCTCCGCGTGTAGGAGCAAAAGTTTTGTTAAAAGTAGAAAACGCCGCAGACGGTACAATTAATTTCGAAAAAGAAGTAACCACAACTGTTGCAAACCAATGGGAAGATTTAGCTTTTGATTACCGCACAATAGATGCCGCTAAAGTTTATAATAACCTGGTTTTAATTTTTGATTACGGCACTATGGGAAATGGTACTGCAAACTTTACATGGTTATTTGATGATATTAGGCTAACCAACCAAATGCCAACTGGCGTTTTAAGTTTGCCAGTAACATTCGATTTAGCTAATGTAAACTATACAGTTACCGATTTTGGAAATGCAAACACTAACGAAGCTGCCGCTGACCCAGCCGGTGGATCAAATAAAGTAGCAAAAACCACAAAGCCATCTGGTGCCGAAACTTGGGCGGGTACAACAATGGGAAGTTATTTTGCTTCAAAAATTCCTTTCACAGCTACGCAAACTCAAATGAGCATTAGAGTTTACTCGCCAGCTGCTGGTATTAGAGTAAGATTAAAAGTTGAAAACCATACTGATAATACAAAATCTGTAGAAACAGAAGCCATGACATTAGCAGCAAACACTTGGGAAACTTTAGTTTTTGATTTTGCTAATTCATCAGCAGGAACATCAGCTTTAAACATTGCTAATAATTACGATATGGCCTCTCTTTTCTTTGACTTTGGAAAAGCCGGAGATGGTAAAGTTTTTTATTGGGATGATGTTACCTTCTTAACCGCCAATGTAATTCCAGAGTATTTAGCGCTCCCAGTCACTTTTCAATCAACTAAAATCACCTATGCTTTTGGCGATTTTGAAGGTGGAGTAGTTTCTGTAGTAAACAACCCAAGTGCTAGCGGAATTAACACTAGTTCTAAAGTTGCTAAAATGGTAAAAAATGCGGGAGCTGTTTATGCTGGTAGCGCATTGGAATTGGTAAATCCAATAAACTTTTCGGTTAAAAAAACCATGAAAATGAAAGTTTATTCTCCAAGAGTTGGTGCCAAATATTTACTAAAAGTAGAAGGTCCAAATGGAGCACAGTATGAAAAAGAAGTTTTAAGTACCACAGCAAATGCTTGGGAAGAGTTAACCTTCGATTTTTCTGCTATACCTGCAGGTTCTTACACACGCATCGTTTGGATTATGGATTTAGGTACAGTGGGTGATGGTTCTGCAAATTTCACCTATTACATGGATGATATTACTCAAATTTAAGGGCTAAAAAATTAAAATCATGACAAAAAATATAAAATCAATACTGGCAATATTTCTTTTTGCAGGCGCTTTATTAAGCGCTTGTAAAAAAGAAGAATATTCTTATGGCGAGTTAGTAGCACCAACAGATGTTACCCTAACAACCGTTATCACTGGTGCAACAACTGCTGCGCCAACAGGCAACGGAACTGGTGAGGTTATCATTACTTCTACAGCAAGTAATGTAATTACTTATAAAGTAGATTATGGCGATGGTATTACAGAAATTGTTCCTTCTGGAACAATCAAACACAAATACTCAGAGCCTGGTACAAAAGATTATACCATCACGGTTAATGCGGTTGGTACTGGTGGTTTAACCTCTACAACAAGCAAAAAAATACGCGTATTTGTAGATTTTCAAATTCCGGCAAATGTTATATCATCTTTAACAGGCGGTGCTAGTAAAGTTTGGATAACTGATAAAAATGTAGTTGGACACTTTGGTGTAGGTGATGCTGATAAGTTTTTCTCCAATCGTTACAGTGCAGACCCTAATACTAGAGAAGCATACGCTTATGATGATGAAATAACTTTTGAAAAAGATGCCAGTAACAATATTTACATGACAGTAAATAACAAAGGCGCATCATTCTCTCTAGCCGCTTCAACATCATCTTACGGCTTTAGTGGAGGAGATGGTTCTTATCCTATCAATACTGGTGGCAAAAAGAAATTAGGCTTTGCCAATGCAACATCAGCATCAACACCAGCTATTTCAACTCGTATACAATTTACAGTTCCGGGTAATGGTATCATAAATTTTGGTACAGGAGGTGTAACTTATGAAATAATAGCACTTACCGACACCCAAATTACTCTTCGAAATATCGGTTCAGACGGATTGTCTTGGTACCAAAAATTAACTGTAAAACCTTAAAATTAAAACTATGAGAAATTTTAAAATCGACATCTTAATACTCTTGCTTTTTATAACTACATCCAGTTGTAAAAAATCAGGATCAGAGGGTGCAGACAATAAAGTAGCTCCTACAGACTTGCAGTTAAGTGCAAATATAAGTTCAGATGGTAGTGGTTCAGTAGCTTTTAAGGCTACTGCAACCAATGCTGTTACTTACGATTATGAGTTTGGAAACGGCGTTGTACAAACTGGCACAAACGGAACGGTTACCTATCAATACAATCAATCAGGAACCTATAAGGTAGGTGTTACAGCGATAAGCAATTCGGGTTTAACCCTTAAAAAAACTGCCGATATACAAATAACCGTACAAGCCGGAAGTGGAAATAGTTTAGCATGGTCTGATGAGTTTAATGCAGATGGCGCACCCGATGCAACAAAATGGGGTTATGATATTGGAACTGGCGATAATGGCTGGGGAAATGCAGAGTCACAATACTATACCAATCGCTCGCAAAATGTTAATATTGAAGGCGGTATCCTAAAAATTAAGGCACAAAAAGAAAACTACAGTGGCAGTACTTATACATCTGCTCGTATGTTATCAAAAGGCAAATTTGATTTTAAATACGGTAGGGTAGAAGTTAGAGCCAAAATGCCTGCCGGTGTAGGTACATGGCCTGCAATTTGGATGTTGGGGAGCAATATAGATGCAGTGGGTTGGCCAGCATGTGGTGAAATTGATATTGCAGAACATTTGGGTAGAGATTTGAATAAAATTTATGCCACTTTACATTACCCCGGTCGTTTTGGCGGCTCGGCAAATGGCGCTACTCGTACAATTGCAAACGCAACTACAGAGTTTCACATTTACGGCTTAGAGTGGTCTGCATCTGTAATTAAAATGACTGTGGATGGGCAAACAGTGCATACAGTAAATAATTCATCGTCAATTCCATTTAATCAAAACTTCTTTTTTATACTTAATGTAGCAATGGGAGGTAATTTTGGTGGCACTTTAGATCCAGCCATAACCAGTGCCATAATGGAAGTAGATTATATAAGAGTTTATAAATAAAATTTAGGTTAGCTGGTTTAAGCAAATTAGGGTTTGTTGCAAAACATTCCCTTTTTTAAAATTAATAATGGCGTTTAAACACTTTGTACGTTTGTACTGCCTAAGGGCTAATCTGCCAACTGGCGTTCGGTGTCCACTACTAAGGTTAACGTAAAACTAATCGAAAAAAACATTTTCAATATGAAAATTTTCAAAAAACAAATCCTTTACGGGTTCATTATAACCTCACTTTGTAGCATTCAGTTTAATGTCTTGGCGCAAACTAAAACAACCATTTCGCCAGTTGATGTCAAGGTAAATGCACTTTTGCAAAAAATGACTTTAGAAGAAAAAGTTGGGCAAATGGCACAAATTACTTTAGATGTAATTACAAAAGGTAAAGATCGTTTTACCAGTGACGAACCTGTTGTGCTTGATCCTAAAATGCTTGATTTGGCTTTCGGAAAATACAAAGTTGGATCTGTTTTAAATACTGCAAATAACAGAGCCAGAACAACAGAAGTTTGGTATAATATCATTTCAGAAATTCAGAAAAAAGGTTCTGGTCGTTTAAATATTCCTATTATTTATGGTATTGATGCCATACATGGTGTAACTTATACTGCCGGAGCAACATTTTTTCCGCAACAAATAGGGCAAGCAGCAACGCGTAATATAGCGTTAATAAAAGAAGGTGCTAAAATTACAGCTTACGAAACCAGAGCAAGCGGAATTCCTTGGAACTTTGCGCCAGTATTAGATTTAGGACCCGATCCTCGCTTTCCTCGTATTTGGGAAACCTATGGAGAAGACCCATTTTTAACTTCAGAAATTGGTAAAGCAGTAATTAAAGGTTACGAAGGTGATGATAACAATATATCTTCTCCTTTTAATGTAGCTTCTTGCTTAAAGCATTTTTTAGGTTATCAAGTTGCTTTTTCTGGTAAAGACCGTACACCAGCAATCATATCAGACCAAGCTTTAAGAGAATACCACTTACCAGCTTTTAAAGCTGCAATAGCTGCTGGTGCGCACACTATTATGATAAATTCTGGTTTAATTAACGGAGTACCTGTACATGCAAACCCAAAATTATTAACCAATTTATTAAGAAACGAATTAGGCTTTAAAGGTTTAGTTGTAACAGATTGGGGCGATATAGAAAATTTATATAACCGTGATAGAGTGGCAAGCTCTAACAAAGAAGCGGTAATGTTAGCTATAAATGCCGGGATAGATATGTCTATGATTGCCTACCAGTTTGAACCATTTTGTGATGATCTAGTGGCTTTGGTAAAAGAAGGAAAAGTTAAACAAAGCCACATAGATGAAGCTGTAACACGTATTTTAAAATTAAAATTTAAGTTAGGTTTATTTGAAACACCAGTTACTAACTTTAAAGATTACCCAAAATTTGGCAGTAAAGAATTTGAACTAGCTGCTTACCAAACCGCTGCAGAATCTATTACCTTATTAAAAAACAGCAATCAGGTTTTACCGTTAAAAAAGGATATTAAAGTTTTGGTTACTGGCCCAAATGCAAATAGTATGCGAACTTTAAATGGTGGTTGGAGTTATAGCTGGCAAGGCGAAAAAGTTGATGAGTTTGCAGCAAAATACAATACCATAGCAAAGGCAATCCAAAACAAAATAGGTGTTAATAAAGCACAATTTATTGCGGGCATAAGCTATAAAATGGATGGTAAATATTTTGAAGAATATGCTGATAATATGGACGAGGCTATTGCCGCTGCTAAAGATGTTGATGTTGTAGTTTTATGCCTTGGCGAAAATACTTATACAGAAACGCCGGGTAATTTAAGTGATTTATACGTATCGGAAATGCAAACAGAATATGCAAAAAAATTAGCTGCAACAGGAAAACCAATAGTTTTAGTTTTGAACGAAGGCCGTCCGCGTTTAATCAGTAAATTTGAACCTCAGATGAAAGCTGTTTTACAAAGCTATTTGCCGGGTAATTTTGGCGGAGATGCTTTAGCAGATATTATTTTTGGCGATGTAAACCCATCAGGTAAACTACCTTATAACTACCCTAAGTTTCCAAACTCATTAGCAAATTATAACCATAAACCTTCAGAAAGCCGTAGCGTTGTAGAAGGCGTTTATAATTACGATGCTGATTATAACCCGCAATACGAATTTGGTTTTGGCTTAAGTTATACCACTTTTAGCTATTCAAACTTAAATGTGAGTGCAAGTAAAATTAAAGCAAGCGATGTTTTAACCGTAACTGTTGATGTTAAAAATACTGGAGAACGTGAAGGTAAAGAAGCTGTTGAGTTATATTTGGCAGATTTATATGCATCACTATCACCAGATGTTAAACGCTTAAAAGGGTTTCAAAAAATAAATTTAAAACCCGGCGAAAGTAAAACTGTTACTTTTAAACTTTCAAAAAACCATTTCTCTTTTATAAACAACGAAAGTAAAGAAGTTGTTGAGGCAGGAGATTTTGAAATTTACATTTCAAATTTAAAAACGGGCTTTACAGTTCAATAGATAATAGTATAAACAATGCGTATTTATAACCATACGCATTGTTTTATATCCTTTTCTTTAACGTTAAAACTCCAGCAAAGCCATCGTTTTCTCCTCTGCTAATTTCTAAAAATAGAGTCCTATCATCTTTAGAGCTAAACATTTTTATAATTTCTTCTAAACTAAGCTGATTTACAGGTTTAAAATTGACGCTTAAAATTTCATCTCCGGCTATAATTCCAAATTCATCTGCTGCTGATTGTCTTTCAACCCGGGTAACAAGGTATCTATCATAGTTGTCTCCAACAGCTACTAACTCCATTCCGCTCATATCATACTCAAATGGCATTTTATAATTAGCTAATCGTTTTAAATAAATACTTTTATGTTCATAATCAAATAACACGTTAAACCTCCTAAATATGGGGTTTCCTAAACTTCCATTTCTGCTATTATTAGTTACTTTAGACGCAACATCCTCGTAATAAGGAAAAGAGGCGACAATATCATCAAAACTAAACTTACCCAATTTTAATTCTTTTATTCGGCCATTAAAACCTCTAATATTACCCGCCAAACCAACTCCTAAATTGGCAATAACAAACTTTTCTGGTAATGGGAAAGACTTGTTTCCATAGGTTTCTAATACTATAGGATGTCCGCTTCCAGTATCAATTAATAAATTAAGCGGTAATTTCTCGCCTTGGTCTGTTTTAACTGTTGCATTTAGATATGGCTTTTTCTCTTTAATTTCTATCGGTATTTTAGTCCCTTTTTTAAGCAGTTTTGAGGTTCTTTTTTTTGAAATTTTTAGCACATTGCTTTCGTAATTAACTTGTACCAAAAAACTGTTAAAAAAATCGTGACCAATTAAGCCATCAATAGGTAAGCCGGCATAGCCAGATAGGTTAAAAACATCATCTGCTAAAACAACAACAGTAGCGCTTTTAAACATTGCATTGCCAATTTTTAAATCTAAAAAAGGAGTACTATATGCAATAATTTTTTCTTGCTCGCCTAAGCCATTAATTTCAATTTTACGTAAATATTGTAAATTTAAAGAGTCTTTTAAACTTGGGTTAGTGATAATTACAGACCCAACTCCCGTATCTAAAACAAAATTAAAAGGGCCTTTATTATTGATATACATTGGTAGAATAATTAATCCCCTACTTTTTTTAAAACTTAAAACCTCTTTCTTCCTTTTTCCAGAAAACACAAACTCCCCTTGCCCAAAAACTGGCATAATAAATGCGAAAATGCAGGCAAAAAGCAAATTAAAAAAGAGTTTATAAAAATTGGAACTCATTGTTTGCTGTTTATAAATTGGTTAATAACTTATAAAATTGGATTAACATACAATTTAGTAATTTGCAACCGCTAATATTTGTTTTATGAAAAGAATTTTTACTGTAATAAATGTTTTATGCGTACTCCTTTTAGCATCTTGTGCAGTACAAAAACCAAAGGCTTTACCCTACCAAAATATTGCAGACATTCTGAATAATTCTCCTATCATGAGTAAACACCATGTGGGCTTTACCATTAAAGAGTTGGGTACGGATAAAACCATGTTTCAAAAAAATGAGGATAAATATTTTACTCCGGCTTCAAATACTAAACTTTTCACTTTTTATACGGCTTTAAATTTTTTAGGCGATTCTATCCCGTCAATTGAGTATAGTACCAGAAAAGACTCTTTATTTATTTGGCCTATGGCGGATGCTACCTTCTTGCATCCGGATTTTAAAAACCACAAAGCCTTTGATTTTATTAAAAACTCGGGTAAAAATATTTTTTTAATTAGCGGACGTTATAAAGGAGACAAATTAGGCTACGGCTGGAATTGGAACGATTATAACGATTATTACCAAACAGAAATGACTGATTTCCCGATGTATGGTAACGTTACAGAAGTTAGCGCAAGTTCACAAGGACATTTAAAATACACTCCCAATTTATCAGCACTTTATTTGAATGAAATTACTGCTTCTTCAAATGTAAATTCGGTTAAAAGAGATTTGGAAAGCAACAACTTAACGGTTCCAAAAACAGTTAGTGTAAACTATAAACAAACAGTGCCATTACACCTAAATAGAAACCTTACAGAAAACTTACTTAACGATACATTATTGGCTACTGGCTTAGTTATAAAACCATTAGTAATATTACCTTGGCGTAAAATACCTATAAATGTAAAAACCATTTACAGCGTAAAAGCAGATAGCCTTTACAAACACATGTTGCAACCTAGTGATAACTTTATGGCAGAACATATTTTACTAAACTGCGCTGCTGCAAACCATATTACCATGCGTACTGATAGCGTAATCTCTTTGGCATCAAAAACATTTTTAAAAGACCTTCCAGATAAAATTCAATGGGTAGATGGTTCGGGCTTATCTCGTCATAACTTGTTTACTCCAAGAGATATGACTGCGCTTTTGCAAAAAATTTATGATAAAGTAGGTAACGAAGAGCGCTTATTTGCCTTATTACCCAATGGGGGTAAATCTGGTACCATCAGAAACATGTTTAAATCTAGCGATGCTCCATTTGTTTTTGCTAAAAGCGGAAGTTTATCCAACAACTATAATTTAAGTGGTTATTTAATTGGGGCTTCTGGTAAAAAATATTTGTTCTCTTTTATGAATAACAATTTCACTAATTCCACAGCTACAATTAGAGCAGAGGTTGATAGGATTTTGACTTTTATTCATAATAATTATTAGGAATTTGAGCTTGTCGATACTTTAATGCCCAACAGTTTCTCATGGATAGGAATCTGCGTTATAAAATTCTGGGTACAACTTTTAATTTTCTTTTTGTTAAAATCCTCCCGCTCATTGCCGCGGAGGCTAGTCACTTTTTTCCGAAAAAAGTAACCAAAAACTCTCCGCTGCGTTTTTTGCTACATTAGCAGTGCTTTTACTTCTTCATCACATCCGCAAAAAACAAGGCGGAATTTATGGGTTATGAAAGTTTTTGCTTTTAGTTTTTGGTGATTTAAACATTTCTTAAAGCAAGGAAATATCATGAAAACACGTATCCTTAAAGTTCTGCGTAAATCAGCGAAATCTCCGGGAGGAATTATATTTATTTAGCCATCAGCAGATCAAACTTGCAAGGTAGGCCTCACAATATTTGGAAATGTAGCCCAAGAAATCTTTTGCAAAAACATAGTTAAAGCACAATCATCAGCAATCCGCAAAAGTGTTGCAGAAACTTATTTAGAGCAATACCATTCCCACGACTTGGATTGCGTTCTAAAGATTTATTGAGGTGTAATGAACAAAAATTCTGAAGCCAAAGCTTTTTGGTTCTTTTTAGCAAAAAAGAACTTGAGTAGGTCCTGCTCAAGAGGGACGGAAAGCCCGTGGAGTTGGCAAATAATTATTGATTCAAACAAAATTTCTTTTTAAAGAGGAAAATTCCCATTAAAACAATCACCATCAATTTTCCCCGCTTCCCAACCCAAAATAACCACTTTACACTCAAGCCCCCACATATAGCCACCCAAAGATCCGTTACCTTGTATCACTCTATGGCAAGGAATAATTAACGCAACTGGGTTTTTCCCAATAGCAGTACCAACAGCCCTAGCCGCGTTTGGGCTATTAATTTCATTAGAAACATTACCGTAAGTACTTAAACCACCAAAAGGAATTTTTAGCAATGCTTCCCAAACTTTAAGCTGAAAATCAGTCCCCTTTAAGTGTAAAGAAATACTTTTATTTTCTAACTTTTGTCCTTTAAAAAAGGACAAAGCTTTTTCCTGTAAATCATCTTTGCATTCAGTAAAAACTGCATTCTGAAACTGAGCTTTCAATAACTCAAAAGCATTGTGTTCATCTATAAAAGCTAAATAGCAAACACCTTTTTTAGTACTTGCAATTAAAATTTCTCCCAAAAAAGTAGTATGAAAACTGTAATTAATAGAGAGATTTTGTCCTCCATTTTTATACTCCCCAGGTGTCATCCCCTCAATATTCACAAACAAATCATGTAACCGGCTAGTGCCAGATAAGCCAGTAGCAAAAGCAGTATCAAACAAATTAGTTTCGGCTTCTTTTAACAAGCTTTTCGCATAATTTATGCTTAAATACTGTACAAACTTTTTCGGACTAACTCCTGCCCAATCAGTAAATAATTTTTGAAAATGAAACGGACTTAATCCAACATGTTGCGCAACTTCATCCAAGCTAGGTTGCAATTTAAAATTAGCTTTTAAATAGGTAATTGCTTTGGCTATACGTTGGTAATTGATATGATCTGTCATTCCTGAAGCTTTCAACAAATTAATGCATTATATAGTTTGTTACAAACCCGAAACTTGCTATTTGAGCTAAATTATTTACCTTAGAATAGATTACTCATTAACATCATCATCAAATGCAAATAAAATACAAAGCTTTTGAACTAGCGTTAAAATACCCTTTTACCATTGCTAAATTCTCTCGCACATCAACCCCTTTAATGCTCATTGAGATAAACCACGAAGGATTTACAGGTTACGGAGAAGCATCTATGGTGCCTTACATGGGCGAAAATATTGAAACAGCAACCGCTTTTTTAAAACAGCTTGATTTAAGTAAATTCAGCTTTCCATTTAATATGGAACAAATTATCAATTATATGGATGATTTGGCAGCTGGACAACCCGCAATAAAAGCAGCTGTAGATATTGCTTTGCATGATTTAACAGGTAAACTATTAAACAAGCCTTGTTACGATCTTTTTGGTGCTTCGCCCAATCTAATGCCCCAAACTACATTTACCATTGGTATTGATGAGCCAGAAATAATTATCAAAAAAGTAAACGATGCTTTGGCAGATGATTTTAAACTCCTAAAAATAAAATTAGGTAGAGATACAGACAAACTTTTAATTTCGACCATACGATCTGTTACTAATTTGCCATTATATGTTGATGCCAACCAAGGCTGGACAGACAAAAACGAAGGTTTAGAAATGGCGTATTGGCTAAAAGAGCATGGTGTTTTATTAATTGAGCAGCCTATGCCTAAAGAAGATATAGATGGCAATGCTTGGCTTACAGAACATAGCCCAGTTACCACCGTTGGCGATGAAGCCGTACAGCGTTTAGCTGATGTTGTAAAAGCAAAAGGAGTTTACCATGGTATTAACATTAAATTAATGAAGTCTGCCGGAATGTACGAGGCTTCAAAAATGATTGAGCAAGCAAAAGCCAATAATTTAAAAATATTAATTGGCTGCATGAGCGAAACCAGCATTGCTACTTTGGCTGGAATTGCTTTAGCTCCTTTATGCGATTGGGCAGATTTAGACGGGCCATTCTTAACTTCAAACAACCCTTTTAAAACTCCAAAATTTGTTGGTGGAAAGTATGTTTTGGAAGATTTACCGGGATTGGGATTGAGGGATTTGTAGAGTTTTTGCCTTAGAGTTTTTAACTTTCTGTAAAATGAAATATTTATATTTAGTGTTATAGTAGTGTATGGATTGTACATTTGTTGTCTAAATGTAATAGAATGTATATACAAATTATAAGCACTTAGAACAATGAAATCGAAACTTTTAACTCTTTTCTTAATAGCCATATTTTCTACGGCTAATGCTCAAGATGCGCCAGAAGATTTTAAGGTTATCAGTCAACTTCTCTTTGAACTAGAGCAACGAAATTAGGATACTACACATCAACAGAAGAGGCTCAAGCAAATTTTAATTATAAAAATTACGCTACACAAGGTACTGTTTTTGCATTTATAATAGGGGTTGCAACTACTGCTTTTGCAATGATTTTTATACGAACCAAAAAGCCAACCCGTTTCTAGAAAGCAAAAATTGATGGGTGTTAATTGTTTAGGTTGAAAAATTTCTTTAAAAAGGGTTTTCAATCAGTTTATTAATTAATAATAACATCTTACTTAACATTCAACTAAAAAAAACTACCATCTCTAAATTGTTTAATATTAACTTTGAGAAATTAAAAAAACGAGCATGATTTTTGCTGTTTTTCGATTTTTTAAAGCCCCATCAAAATGAAGAATAAAGTTAGAGTACGATTTGCACCCAGTCCAACCGGTGGTTTACACATTGGTGGTGTAAGAACCATATTGTTTAATTATCTTTTTGCTAAACAAAATAACGGAGAGTTTATTTTGAGGATTGAGGACACAGATCAAACTCGCTTTGTTGAAGGTGCCGAAGAATATATTTACAACTGTTTAGATTGGTGCGGCATTAAAGAAGATGAAAGCACCAGAAACGGTGGAGAATACGGTCCTTATCGCCAAAGCGAAAGAAAAAGTATTTACAGACAATATGCAGAGCAATTGGTAAAAGATGGTCACGCTTACTATGCTTTTGATACCTCCGAAGAATTAGAATGTAAAAGACAAGTGATAGAAAACTTTAGGTATGATCAAAATACGCGTCAAACTTTAAGAAATTCTTTAACTATACCACACGAAGCTGCAGAAAGTTTGGTAAAAGAAGGTGCGCCACATGTAATAAGAATTAAAGTGCCAAAAGACGAACAAGTTACTTTTACAGATTTGATTCGTGGAGATATAGCTTTTAACAGCAGTGAAGTTGACGATAAAGTTTTGCTAAAAGCAGACGGAATGCCAACCTACCATTTAGCTGTTGTTGTTGATGATTATTTAATGAAAATTACGCATGCCTTTAGAGGCGAAGAATGGTTACCATCAGCTCCAGTACATATTTTACTTTGGAAATACTTAGGTTGGGCAGCAGATATGCCACAATGGGCGCATTTGCCACTTATTTTAAAGCCAGACGGGCATGGTAAACTAAGCAAACGCGATGGAGAGAAATTTGGTTTTCCAGTTTATCCTATCAATTGGATTGATGCTGCATCTGGCAAAAAGGCGCAAGGTTTTGTTGAAGCTGGTTTTTTACCAGAAGGTTTTATCAACATGTTAGCCTTACTAGGCTGGAATGATGGTAGCGACCAAGAAATATTTAGTATGGACCAGCTTATAAAAAACTTCTCTTTAGAAAGAATACATAAAGGTGGTGCCAAATTTGATTACGAAAAAGCAAAATGGTACAACGGCGAGTGGGTAAAAGCCAGTTCGGCAGAACACCTATTGCCTTATGTTAAAAATATTTTAACCGATAAGGGAATTTATTCAGATAACGATGATTACTTATTGAAAGTAATTGATATGGTTAAAGAACGTTGTATTTTATTAACCGATTTTCATGAACAAGCGGCATTCTTTTTTGAAGCACCATCTAAATTTGATACAGATGCAGTAAAACCAAAATGGAATACTGATAAGGAAGATTACTTTAATGCATTTATAGCGGCAATTGAAGCAAATAAAAGTATTACTAGTGCCGATTTAGAAACAACATTTAAAACCTTGGCAACTGAAAAAGCCATAAAAGTTGGTGAATTAATGTTGCCCTTTAGAATTATGTTGGTTGGTGGAAAATTTGGACCTCAAGTCTTCGAAATTGCCACCCAAATAGGAATTCCTGAAACAATAAATAGAATTAAAAGTGCTTTAGCAGCTTTTAAATAAATTTCTGATATTTATCAGAAAGCCTCTTGATTTTTCAAGGGGTTTTTTTGTGAAGAATTATCTTTAGCAATAATACCCTAAAATTAACTAAAATGATAATGTCACAAAGAGCCTATAAACCTGAGTTAGATTGTTATTGTTCATTATTTTTACGCGTTATTTGGTTAAAGTAAAAACACTAATTGCCGTTAATTCGCCCTTGGCTGGTGCGGAATAGATGAAATTGTTAAAGCACTGCCACTCATAGCATCAGGCGCAGGCGAGAGTTTTTTGGATACTTTTTTGCGGAAAAAAAGTATCTGCCATTGCCCGGCATGAGGGCAGGAAAGCCTGTGCGGTTGTGATATTGAATATATGTTTTTGACTATTAAATATTTAAAATCATAACTGTCCGAACAAATAATATACAAAAAAGGCCTGTATAATTCTAATTTTGAGTTGCGAAA
>NZ_JBHULV010000044.1:120180-144917 GCF_042684645.1 Pedobacter alpinus | reverse complement strand
AACTGTAAATCAATTAGTTAATAATTCCGTTTTACGAAATCGGAAATTGTTCGGACAGATATGTAACATATTCCATCTTTTAAAAGTATTCACAAATAGTTTAGAATAATTGTTTAATAAAAATTATTTTAGCGTTTTAACTCCACCAGCTGGCGGATAAATCTTTTTTTCTTAAAAAGAAAAAAGAATACCGCTTCAATTTAATTAAGTTAATGGACTTTTCTATTCACCACGTCATGTCGATCCTCCGGCTGGCGGAGAGACATCTCATTAGCAAGTTCTCTACATATAGCGTCTGACACCTTTTTGTGAGATGTCTCTCTATCGTTCGACATGACGAATGTCTAAAATTAATGACATCAGGTACCGCTTCAATTATTAACGCAAAATAAAAGCCTCAAAACTGTTTTCAAATCAGAAGCTTTTCTAAACATTCTTTTTTCTTCAATAAACATAAAAAACTATCTTAGAAAAATAAAAATTTACATCAATACCAATGACGTTAGCCCAATATATTGATGACATTAATAAACGATACCAACTTGGAAACGCTACCGAACATACTTTTAGAGGAGATTTACAGCAACTTATAGAGAGTTTAGTCCTAAACGTTAGCACAACTAACAAACCTAAAAGACAATGTTGCGGTGCTCCTGATAATATTCTGACTAAAAAAAATATTCCGGTTGGTTTTATAGAAGCTAAAGATATTGGAGATAAAGACCGTAAAAAAAGAACATTAGAATTTGACGATATTTTACATTATCAAAAAATTATTGTTGCACTTTCTGAAACAAACAGATTGATGAAGGAAATTGGTGAAATTGGGATAGCGTAATTAGGTATTTGCGTTAACGATAGAAACGACATTTTTTTTTCCTTCGACTTCGCTCAGGAGGACAAAAAAAGATACCTTTATTAGCGACAGGCAGGTAGTGGATAGCGTTTACTGCCTGCCGCAGGCAGTAAACGCCCAAAACAAACTACATTTTCCCTACTATAATTTTATAAAATTCATTATAGTTCCAATATTTATTGGCTAAAGTCATTAATTCTTTTGGCGTTATACTTTTTACAGTTTTAATATAACGCTCATAATAATCGTAACCTAAACCGTAAAAATGAAGGTTTTTAAACTTTTCTGCGTGTGAGAAAGCATTTTCTAAACTACCTAAAAGGCTGCCCATTAAATAATTTTTTACCAATTGCAATTCGTCTTCTGCTACCAATTCTGTTTTTAAAAGGTTAACCTCTTTCTCTATTTCTTCTAATGTACTTTTGGTAACATCAACCCCAACTTCTGTACTGATAAAGAAATAGCCAGCATGTTGTAATGTTGCTACGCCAGAACCAATTCCGTAAGTATAGCCCTTATCTTCACGAATATTAGCCATTAAACGGCTGCCAAAATAACCGCCCAAAATGGTGTTTAAAATTTGTAAACTAATAAAATCTTGATGGGTGCGGTTTATGGTGGGAATGCCAATACGGATGGCGGATTGCAAAGCATCTTTTTTCTCGGTGTAAACCAATTTATCTGCGGTTGGTTTTAAAGCAACATTAAAAGCAGGTAAAACCGCATCAGATTCCCAATTTCCAAATAAAGCTTCTAAAATGGCAATGGTGTTTTCCTCAACTTTACCAGAAATAATAATGGTACAGTTTGCAGGCTGATAAACTGTTTTGTAATGCGCTAATAAATCTTCTCTATTTACGTTTTGGTAATCTTCTTCAACAGAAGCATAACCATAAGCGCTATTGCCAAACAACGCTTTGTTAAATTCTCTGCGAGCTATCACTGCATTTTTTTCGAGGTTTATTTTTAAATGCTGAATTTCATTACGTAAAAAAGTCTGTAATTCGTTATCCGGAAAAATGGCATCAACCAATAATTCTTTAATAATTGGTAAAGTGTTAGCTAAGTTTTTATTTAAAGAGAATAAAGTTAAAGAGGATTTATCGTTACTATAAGCTGTTTGGTAATAAGCACCATAATAATCTATGTTATCTGCAATTTGAGCTGCCGTAAGCGTACTTGTTCCTTCGGTTAACAAACTGTTTGTAATGCGAGGTAGTAAAGGTTTTTCTGTATCCCAACTAATATTTTGAAAAATAAATTCAACACTTACCAAATCTTGGTCGCCGGCGTTAATGATGTAAACAGGGATATTATTTTTGAGGTAATGTGCTGCTGCTTTTACAAACTTAACATCTTCTATTTGTTTAAAGTTTGGGGCTATGGTTCTGTCTAACATGCTAATTGGCTTTATAAAATAAGGTACTTGCAGCTTCTTTCTTGAAAATTTGTTGAGCGTAATTTTGAATATCGGCTGTGCTAACGGCTAAATAATTCTCTAAATCTGTATTGGCTAAATTGGCATCTCCAAAAAGTTCGTAAAAAGCTAAATTCATGGCTTTATCCAATAAACTAGTTTGTTCAAATGCTTTTGCCGATTCGTATTTGTTTTTAACCTTGGTTAATTCATCTTCGCTAATGGCTAAATCACATAATTGCTTCAGCTCTTGCCAAATCAATTCATCTGCGGTATCCATGTCAATTTCTGGTGATAATCTTCCCTCTATCACAAACATTCCAGTATCTATGCTACCAAAATTATAAGCCTTAATATCAGAAAAAACTTGATTTTCTTTTACTAAATTTCTGTACAACCGAGAAGATTTTCCTTGCGATAAAACATCGGAAATTAAATCGCAAGCGGCATAACCTTCTTCCATTTTACCGGGCATTTTAAACACTTTGTAAATAGCGCTAGATGGTACGTCGGCATTTACTGTTAATTTTCTTTCTGCTGTTTGTATAGGTTCTTTGGGTAAATTACGCTCATACTTTTCTCCTGCAGCAATTGGTGCAAACCATTTATCGCACAACTTTTTCACCTCTTCTAAAGTTACATCGCCACCCACAACCATTATGGCATTTTGAGGATTGTAGTGTTTCTTAAAAAAAGCTTTTACATCTTCTATTTTAGCATCTTCAATATGGCTTAAAATTTTCCCAATTGTAGCCCATTGGTAGGGGTGTTTTTCATAAACTAGCGGACGTAATTTCAACCAAACATCGCCATAAGGCTGATTTAGGTAACGTTGTTTAAACTCTTCACAAACTACATTACGTTGCACTTCTAAGCTTTTTTCTGAAAAAGCTAAACTTAACATTCTATCACTTTCTAACCAAAAAGCAGTTTCTAAGTTTACGGCTGGCAGGGTAATATAATAGTTAGTCATGTCGTTACTAGTAAATGCATTATTTTGACCACCAACACGCTGCAAAGGTTCATCATAAGATGGAATATTTACAGAGCCGCCAAACATTAAATGTTCAAATAAATGAGCAAAACCTGTTTGTTCTGGGTCCTCATCTCTAGCACCAACATCATACAATATATTTAAAACAGCCATTGGCGTGGTATTATCCTCGTGTACCAACACTCTTAAACCGTTTTCTAAAACAAATTTCTCAAACTTTATCATACACTTTTGTTATAGCGCAAATTTATACTTCTAAGGCAAAGGAAAGTCATTTATTTGTTCTTTTTTTTTAAACATAAATGCCAGAAACGCTATAAAGAATTATTTCAAAAATCACTTCTTCAATACCTAAAAATACCTCATATTTTTGATATCAAGGAAATATAAAAGTACTTGCTATTTACTGAAATTTGAATTGATTTTTTTTTAGATAGTTTAATTACTTTTAGAATTAATTTTAAAAAAAACATACCGCAGCAAATTTTTTCAATGAATCTAAATTATTTTGTCGCTCCTAACGAGGACGTCGCCCATGTTATCACTTTATTATCAAACTACTACCCCATCAGCGATTCTTTAGCCGCTGAATTTAAAACACATGCCATTACGGTATCGCTAAAAAAAGACCAGCACCTTTTACACCAAGGAGAGGTTTGTAAATATATGTATTTCATAAAAGAAGGTGCAATGATGGCATATTCTGACCATCATCATAAAAAAATAACTACTTATATTTCTATTGAAAATGAATTTTTAAGTTCCTTAACTGGACTATATGGTGAGCAGCCTTCAAAAAAAGCTATTGTGGCTATAGAACCCACAATTTTACTTGGAGTACATACAGATATACTTTTAGGATGGTATGAAAGGTTTTTTGAACTTAATTATATGATTAGAAAAGTTTATGAAAGTTATTATATAGATGCACAGGAAAGGTCGCATATTGTACGTGTAGGAAAAGCTAAAGAAAGATATGAAAATTTTGTACATTCTAGAAGTGGAGACGTTGATAGATTACCTATTGAATGTGTAGCCTCCTTTTTAGACATGAAACCAGAAACTCTGAGCAGAATTAAGAAAGATATTGCAGAGCAAACCGATAGCGGAGATATTGAAGATGTTTTTTTTACTATTGAAAATTTTATTAAAAGTGATGAAATATTTAAAGACAAAACAATTACTTTGTTAAAGTTTTCAAAAAAAATCGGGATAAATCAAAAAAAAATAAAAGAAGTTTTATCACTTAAACATAAGTTAAATTTCTCTGATTGGATAAACCAATATCGTGTAAATTACTTTAAACAATTAATTAGCAAGAATCAAAATCTACAAAATTTAACTATTGAAGGTTTGGCTTTTCAAGCTGGTTTTAAGTCTAGAAGCGGCTTTTATAAAATTTTCCAAAAACATGAAGGAGTGAGTCCTAAAGCTTATATAGAGGAGATAAAATAAGAACAACAATGTCTCCGATGTAAACGGGTACAAGTTAAACTATTTGAGATAATTTGAAAGATATAGTTTTGCAGATTAATACAGCTACTTTTTATGACCCTCAAATTTCATCATGCCATATTAGCAATTTTATCTGCTATAGGTTTGGTTATATCTGTATTTTATACCATCCCTATTTTGGGGATGGTATGCTTAGCTCCTCTTCTTATTTCTTTAAATAAGGTAACAACTAAACAAGTTATAATTAGTGCAAGCTTGTTTAGTTCTGTTCATTTTATATTTCTTTTTTATTGGATGCCTTTTTCTTCGTCCACATTCACCGGAAGTATTTATTATGGCATTTTCGCCAATCTTTTTTCGACAATTTTGTTTGTTTCATTTTTTACATCCCTTTTTTTTATTGTACATAAATTATCAAACGGAATATATAGTTGGAAAGGCATCATCCTATTATCATCAATTTTTACTTTTTTTGAGTTTTTGTGCGATATTGCTTTTAAAACCTTGCCTTGGTATAATTTTCACTTTGGTAATCCTTTTTTAGGTAGCGCCTATACCGTTCAGTTAGCAGAATTTGGTGGTATTTATTTTCTAACATTCTTTATCATTCTAATAAACGGAAGTATTGCGCTTTGTATCAAAAGAACGGAAAATTTTGCTATCGCATCTTTAATTATTGGATCATTTTTTATCAGTAATTATTTAGCACATATCATTGCTTCAGACAAAAATACAGATCCAATCAAAATTAGTTTATTGAACGCAAACATCAACCCAAAGACAAATTGGGAGTTGGGAGGTAATGAAATTGTAGGAAATATATTCACACTTAACCAACAAGCTGCTCTAAATCGGTCAGATTTTAATGTTTGGACGGAATCTCTGGTTCCCTGGACCTATAAAAAAAACGACGATTTTTTAAATGTTCTTCTAAAAGGTTCTTTTCACAAAACAACTACAATTATAGGTATGAATACAGCTTATAATTCTAACACCGTATATAACAGTGTATATGCTATTCACCACAATAATGAGGTGATAGGAAAGTATGACAAAAATTTCCCCCTCACCTTTTTTGAAGCACCATTTTCAAAACACATTACTAAAATGTTTGTCAATAACGGGTTTAGCGTAAAAGAAGGCACCCGGAATACAATTATTAATACTGAGAAAGGTAAGTTGGGTGTTTTTTTATGCAATGAAGCAACAATAGCTCATCATGTATCAGATTTAACTAAAGCTGGAGCTCAGTTTTTAATTAATATGAGCAATGATGGGTGGTTTAAAGATTCCTATATTACCGAGCAACACTTTTATTATAATAGATTAAGAGCAATAGAAAACAGAAGAGACATTGCCATTAACAGTAATTTAGGTTACAGCGGAAAGGTTTCTGCAAATGGAGACATACAGAGATTTGAGAAGAGTGATTTTCCTACAATTCATAATATTTTAATTTTCAAAAATCAATCCTTTACTTTTTACAATAAATATCCAAAAGCATTTATTACTCTAATTTCACTTTTATTTTTAACACTAATATTATTCAAAAAAACATGAAAAAACAATTACTTTTTACCTTCTTATTTTTAATTATTACAAAATTAACATTTGCTACCTTTTCTTCAGGAAATTGGAGATGGCGCAATGATGATGGAAACGAAACTACTGCAACATGGCGAGCAGCAGAAAATACTGCTATACAAGTGAATACCCAAAATGAAGTATTACGCTTAAGAACAGAAATTGGCGTTCCATTAGATATTAATAATAATGGAATGACTTATTCATTTAGCTATCAGTATAGCGTGGATGGAATAAATTTCACAGCACTAACCAAAACAAGTGGTAGTAATGCTTTTGTGATTGCGGCTTCAAATCCAAATGTGATTAATGGTACTGCCACTACTAAGCAATTAAATGGTTATAGTAGCTTTAGTAATTATACATTTACTGCTGGAACTGTTATTGTGAACAATGATTTTGGAAATTACACAATAAGTTCAACTGAAAATCGAAAATATGAACACGAGCTTGTTTTTTTACCTACACAAAATATGGAACCTGGAAAAACTTACTATTTTCAATTAGCCGGCTTCACCCCAGGAGGTAATTCCGTGTTAGCATCTTTTACCACAGCATCAACTTTACCAATTTCTTTAAAAAGCTTATTAGCCAAATCAACAGCAAGTGGGATGAGTATTTCTTGGAAAACAACTTCTGAATTAAACAATAAATATTTTGATTTACAAAGAAGTACGGATGGTATAAAATGGGCTACAATTGCTAAAATTGATGGAAATGGAACTACTAATCAAGAAAACAATTACAATTATATAGATAAAAATGCAGCTAGCGGTATCAACTATTATAGATTAATACAGTTTGACTTTGATGGTAAATCTATTACATCTGGTGTTGCATCAGCAAAGTTTGAATTAGAGAGTGATTTAATCAGTGTTTATCCGAATCCATTTATAGATAATTTAGTGATTAACTTAAAAGGATATGATGGAAAAGTTTTTGATGTTGCTTTATACAATATAAATGGAAAAGTAGTACTTGCGAAAAAGGTAACAGCGTTAAATTCTCAATTGCAATTTAACTTAGAGCAGACTCAACCAAATGGAATTTATATGCTAAAAATAAGTGGAAACGGATTAAATTTAACTCAAAAAGTTACGGCTAAGTAGTTTAGTTAATGATAAGAAGCTTCCTATCTTTAATATAATGTTTAATATTTCACAAAAGATATTAAAAAAAATAAACCCACACAATGAATTAATTGCGTGGGTTTATCATTAAAGAAAGTTATTCTAATAAACTGGAGTAACCTTTTCTAAACAGTTTCTGAAACCACTAAAATAGGTGCTTTTCCTTGTGGCTCACATTCCAATTTTTCTGTAATACTGCAATAACCGCTAATTCCTCTTTGTAAAAGACCAAAGCCTAAAACCAATTCTGTGGTGGCAATTAAAGGGCTAGAGAAAACGTTTCTAATTCCTTTTAAAAAAATATATGTTCCACTAGCAATTGAAAGTATTCTTTCGGTTTTACCAATATTTGTGTAAATGTCTTCTTTAAGTAAAACCTCTTCTAAAGTGTTTTTTACTTCTTCAATTTTATCTGTTATCATGATTTTTGTTTTTAATTTGTATCACACTAAACAATCATAATGCCTAATTAAATTGCTAGTGTAAATAAATTAAAAATTCTATCTTAAAAACTTAAATTTGCTATTCTTAGCTATCAAAATTGAATTAAATTTGAGCTAAACATTTTTATTTAGGTGAGTTATAATTTTTCTATCATCATCATATCAGCCGTTTAAAATATCAACCAAAGTTATGTCAACAACAGTAAAGTGTCCTAATTGCAGTCATTCTTTTCCTATTGAAGAGGTAATGGCCGAAGAATATAAAAAAGGCTTGCAAAAGCAAATGGCTGATTTTAAGAAAAAGAAAGAAGATGAAGCACAAAAAGAGCGTTTAGAATTTCAGAGAAAAGAACAAGAATTATTAGCCAAACAAGCCCAGCAAGAACAAGTTTATCTGAAAAAACTAGATAACGAAAAGATTTTATTGCAAAAGCAATTAGAAGATACTTTGAGAAAAAGTATTGGTTCTGATTTTGAAAACCAGTTACAAATGCTGCAAAACAGCAATAAGGATAACGAGGAGAAATTAAAAACTGCCCGCCAAAAAGAATTGGAGTTTTTAAAAAAGGAGGCTGAACTAAAAAACAAGGAAGCCGAATTAGAATTGGCCATGCAACGCAAATTGCAGGAAGAAAGAAACACCCTCTCTGAACAAATTAGAAAACAAGAACAAGATAAAAGTCAGTTAAGAGATACCGAGTACCAATTAAAATTTAAAGAATACGAAAAGCAGATTGAAGACCAGAAAAAACTGGTTGACGAGATGAAACGCAAAGCCGAGCAAGGAAGCATGCAGTTACAAGGCGAAGTGCAAGAGCTCATTGTTGAGGAATTGCTACAAAGTAATTTCCCTTTTGACTTGATTGATGAAGTTGGGAAAGGCGTTAGAGGTGCAGATTGTATTCAGACGATTAGAAATACAACCGGACAGGCTTGCGGTAAAATTATTTATGAAAGTAAACGTACTAAAGATTTTGGTGGCGATTGGATTGAGAAGTTAAAAAAAGATAAAATTGCTACCGGTGCTGATGTGGCCGTTATTGTAACCCAATGTTACCCAAAAGGTATGGATTGCTTTGGCGAAAAAGATGGCGTTTGGATTTGTTCTTTTGAAGAATTAAAAGCAGTTGCTTTTGTATTGAGAGATGGTATCATTAGACTTTTTACTGCAACAAAATCTCAAGAAAACCGTGGTGATAAAATGCACATGCTGTATGATTATTTAACAAGTTCTGAATTCTCGAGCCAATGGAATGCCATTAGCGAAGGTTTTATGAGCATGAAAATGAGCATACAAAGTGAACGTAATGCCATGGAACGCATGTGGAAAGCCAGAGAAAAACAACTGGAAAAAGTATTGTTAAATGCGGTGCATATTAGTGGTTCTGTGGAAGGTATTGCGGGTAAAGATGTGGTTAAACTGAGTTTAACAGCCAATGAGGGTGATGATGCATTTTTTATTGAGTAATTTAATTTTGAATGATAGAAGGATAAAATTATTGTATGATTGAAGGATAGAATGAGGGAATTTTGAATGTTGAATGAGGGAAGGATGGAATGAGGGAATTTTGAATGAGGGAAGAAATAATTTTAAATTATGAAAATGAAAATTAAGCTTTTAGCGATATTAATATTATTTCAAGTAAATGTATTTGCTCAAAAAACGTATAAACTTCTTGATGAAGTAACTAAAAAACCTGTAGCTTTTGCTAGTGTTTATATTGAAGATGAAAATATTAACATAAACTCTGATGAAAAAGGAGCTTTTATTTTAAATTCTCCTAAAAACGTTGAAAGCTTTGTAATGATTAATGCTTTAGGTTATGAAGTAAAGAAAATAAAATACAGTGATTTTGCCACTGAAACTCACTTAAAACCCAAAAGCTTTATTTTAGATGAAGTAAAAGTTAGTAATAGTAAAAATACTCGCCAAATTAATATTGGCACTTTTAAGGGTAATGATTCGGCACATAGCAGTGGTATGAGGTCATTATTTCTTCTTGCTCGTTATTTCCCATATTCTAATGATTATGACAATTACCAATTCATAAAATCTATAACTGTTTTAACAAAAAATGAGATTAAAACAGCGAAATTTAATTTGCGGATCTATTCAGCTCTTGATGGTAAACCATCAACTCTTATCAATCAAAAAAACATTACAGTAGAAGTGAAAAAAGGCAAAAAACTAACAACGATTGATATAAGTGATTTGAATATAATTATGCCAATTGAGGGTGTCTTTATTGCTTATGAATGGTTAGCAATACCCTCAAATTACCACACCAACAAAGCTACGATAACTGACAATTACGGTAATAAAAAGAATGGAATAATGGAAGATTATCAACCTATGCTCTGTACCATATATGAAGCGTCAAATAAAAATACTTGGCGGTATTTTAACAGTGTTTGGAGAAACGGCACTTCTAATCATTTCAATAATAAATAGACCGTACCAGCCATTAGTCTAACTTTAAGCAATTAACAACATGAACTGGATACTATTAATTATTGGAGGTTTATTTGAAACCGCATTTGCTTTGTGTTTAGGAAAAGCTAAGGAAAGCACAGGTAACGATGTTTATTTATGGTACAGCGGTTTTTTGTTGTGTTTAATTATTAGCATGTTGTTACTCATAAAAGCTACACAAACGCTTCCAATTGGCACAGCTTACGCAGTATGGACAGGTATTGGAGCAGTTGGTTCTGTTATTGTAGGGATTTTAATATTTAAAGAGCCTGCTACTTTTTGGCGGATATTCTTCTTATTTACTTTGGTAAGTTCGATTGTTGGGTTAAAATATGTTTCGGCACATTAATAGTTGATAGATGGTTCGATTGTTAGTTTTTTAGACTAACTAACTAACTAACTAACTAACTAACTAACTAACTAACTAACCAACTAACAACCACATTATCAAAATACTCGGGATATTAACTCCTAAAATGCCCCTAAATTTAAAGTTTAACACTCTGCTTTAAATGTCTGCAAATAAAATTACATTAATTATTAACTTGAGCTATTCTTAGCAAGTTTTTCTTATAAATATTTCATAATCATAAAAATCATTTATATTTAGCCATTATAGCTTATTCTAATTTATGACTACATATACTGTTTTAATTATACTTAGTGGACTAGTAATTTTTTCTTACCTGTTCGATATGTTTTCTAAGAAGACCAAAGTTCCATCTGTTTTACTATTGCTTTTTTTAGGAATTGGCTTAAAACAAGTGGTGGTTTATTTTGACATAGAGACATTTAACTTTTTAAAAATACTACCTACCTTAGGTACAGTTGGTTTAATTTTAATTGTTTTTGAAGGCGCATTAGATTTAAAGTACGATAAGAATAAAAATACATTAATTAAAAAAAGCTTTTTTTCTGCTTTAATTATTTTATTACTTACCACTGCTGCAATCACTTATATACTTCACGAGTTAACGTTTTATTCTTATTATTTATGCTTTGTAAATGCAATTCCGTTTAGTATAATTAGCTCTGCAATTGCAATACCGTCTGTTAGTAGCATAAATAAAGAACAAAGGGAATTTGTTATTTACGAATCTTCTTTCTCTGATATAGCCGGAATTATTCTTTTCAATTTTGCAATTAGTAACGATACTTACAACTTTACAGCATTTGCAAATCTTGGGATAGAGCTAGTTTTAATTATTTTATTTGCAGCAGTATCCTGTTTATTATTACTCTATTTGATTGGAAAAATTAGTCATCATGTTAAGTTTTTCTTAATTATATCAATCCTTATTTTGGTGTATGCTATTGGGCAAACCTTCCATTTATCTGCTTTAGTAATTGTATTGGCTTTTGGTTTATTTTTAAATAACTCAGACGAGATTAGAATTCCATTTTTTAGAAAATTTTTCATTTACCCTAATCTTTCCAAAGATTTGGTTCAGCTACATCAGCTATCTGCAGAAAGCGCATTTATTATACGTACTTTTTTCTTTGTCATTTTTGGTTTTACAATTGTTATAAATCAGTTTCAAGATTTCACCCTTATACAATATGGTTTATTAATTTTAAGTGCAATTTATTTAATACGCCTGCTATACATCAAGTTTGTTGCAAAAATGCCTATTACTCCATCAGTATTTATTACACCTAGGGGCTTAATTAGCATATTATTGTTTTATAATTTACCTACAGAAATGCGCATAAATGGTGTGGAAACAGGTTTATTGTTCTTGATAATTTTATCAACCAGTATAGTGATGAGTTTAGGTTTGTTAGGTGCAAAAAAAGCTATTCCTGCAAAATAAATTTAATACATACGTAAACTAGAACAATCATAACGAAGCATTTTTCTATTCTTAGCTATTTTCTATATCTTTGAAAGCTGATATTTATTACATCTAATGTATTTAAATGTTACACAGTAGAGAAAATAAAATGCACCATCATCTTAAAAATTTCGGTATTAAGCGCTTAGTAAAATTTGGTCATCTATTTTTGAATAATAACCTAAATTTAATATCATTTTTATAAGAAACTATGTTAAATCTTTGGAGGTTCATTAGTAGGTTTAATGCCTTTTTCTTTCTCATCATTTACTTAACCATTTCGCTCATATTATTGGTCAGAAATAACGATTTTCAACGAGCAAGCACCTTTAATACCTCTAATCAAATTATAGGAACTGTTTATCAAAACGTGAATACTGTTAATAAATATCTTAATTTGAGTTTAGTTAATGATAGTTTAGCCCGTGAGAATATGATGCTTAGGCAAAACCTAAAATCCTCTTATTTAGACGATAGTTTGGTTACTGCTATCGTTACAGACACCATTCACATAGTTAAGTACGAATACATTTTAGCCGAAGTTGTAAATAAGACCATAACAGCCAGAAACAATTACATCACTATTAACAGGGGTGCAAAGCAAGGTATTAAAAAAGGGATGGGTGTAATTGGCACTAACGGTGTTGTGGGTATTGTTTGGAATGTTTCTGAAAATTTCTCCTCTATACAATCTATACTGCATGAAGATACCCGCATTACATCTTCTATTGAAGGTACACCTTATTTTGGACCGCTAATTTGGGAAGGCAAAAACCCATCTTTAGTTACCTTAACGGATATTCCCAATCAGTTAAATTTAAAATTAAATGCAAAAGTAGTTACCTCCGGCTTAGGGGTGATTTTTCCAAAAGGAATATTAATAGGAAATGTATTAAAATCTGGAGTAAAAGGTGGTGGTAGTTTTTTAGATATATCTGTAAAACTTTCAACCAATTTTTATGCGTTGCAATATGTTTACGTAATTAAAAATAATTTTCAAAACGAACAGCAAGAATTAGAGGCTGCAAATAAGGAGAGCTTAAATGAATAGCTTTATAAAAAACACAATACGCTACATTCTGCTGGTGTTTGTGCAAGTTTTCTTGCTTAAAAATATGGTGTTTTATGGTTTAAATACACCTTATTTGTACATTTTATTTATTTTACTTTTACCTTTTGAAACCCCAAACTGGTTGCTTTTTACATTGGCTTTTTTAATAGGTTTAAATGTTGATGTTTTTAGCGATACCGTTGGTTTGCATGCAAGTGCTTGTACAATTACTGCATTTGTTAGGGTTTTAATAACCAGCGTAACTGTACAAAAAGACAATTATGATAGTGACCCCGAACCTAGTTTAGGCATTATGGGTTTTAGGTGGTTTTTCTTTTATGCTTTGCTATTAACATTAATACATCATTTCTTTTTGCTAAACTTTGAAGTTTTTAGATTTTCTGAAATACCCGCTACATTAGGCAGGGTATTTATAAGTTCTTTATTTACATTATCTTTAATTTTTATCTCAGAATTGTTATTCTATAGTAAGAAACAACGTTAATGAATAGTTTTTTTAAACGTAGGTATATTATACAAGGCCTTTTTATACTTGTAAGCATTATTTTACTGGTTAAACTTTATTATATACAAGTTGTTGACGATTCTTATAAGCTTTCGGCAGATAATAACGTACTTAGAAAATTACTGATTTACCCTGCCCGTGGAGTTATTTTAGATAGAAACGGAGAGGTATTGGTGCAAAACGAACCTGTTTACGATTTAATGGTTATACCCGGCCAAGTAAAAGAAATGGATACTTTAGAGTTTTGTAAACTGATTAAAATATCTAAAGCCGATTTTGATAAAGCTTTTAAGAAAGCAAAAAACTACTCACTTTACAGGTCTTCATTATTTCAAAAACAATTATCAGCATTAACATACGCCGCTTTTCAAGAAAAATTATTTGAATACCCCGGTTTTTATGTACAAAACAGATCTGTAAGGTTTTACCCTGATTCTACAGCTGCACAATTTTTAGGATACATTGGTGAGGTTAACGACCGTGAAATAGAGAAGTTCGGTGTTTTTTATAATCAAGGAGATTACATCGGTAAAACCGGAATTGAAAAATCTTACGAAGATTTATTGAGAGGCCAACGTGGTGTAAGAAACATTATGGTTGATGTGCACAACAGAGAACAAGGAAGTTTTTTTGAAGGAAAATATGACACTGTGGCCGTTGCCGGAGATAATTTAATATCGTCTTTAGACAAAAAACTACAAATGTACGGCGAAAGCCTAATGCAAAACAAAATTGGTAGTGTGGTAGCTATTGAACCATCAACTGGCGAAATATTAGCTTCTATAAGTAGTCCAGGTTACAATCCAAATATGATGGTTGGAAGGCAACGTGGTAATAACTACATGAAATTACTGAAAGATCCTTTTAAACCTATGTTTATCAGACCAATTCAGGCAGAATACCCTCCTGGTTCTATATTTAAAGTGGTGAATGCTTTAGTAGCGCAACAAATGGGTTTAATAAATGAGAATACTTTATTTAATTGCCCAGGTGGTTACCGTTACGGCCGAAGAGGTTTTATGGGTTGTACCCACGTTCATGGTACTATAAACTTAGAAAAATCTATTGAAGAATCTTGCAATACTTATTACGGCTACACTTATTCCAGAATGATTGACCATGCTGGAATGAGGCCTGTAAATGCTTACACAAAATGGCGAGACGCGGTAATGAAATTTGGCATCGGGCATATTTTAGATATTGATTTACCTGCAGAACGTAAAGGTTTAGTACCAACTGCTGAATATTATACTAAAAGTTTTAGAAACGATAAATGGACCTCAAGTTTTAACATTTCATTATCAATTGGCCAAGGCGAATTAGGAATTACTCCAGTACAAATGGCAAACGTAATGGCCATTGTTGCTAACAGAGGTTTTTATTATAAACCACATTTAATAAAAGCCATTGGCGAGAAAAAAATCATAAAAGAAGAATACACCAAAAAGAATTCTGCTGGCATAGACCTTAAATATTTTGATGCAGTTATTGAAGGGATGAGCCGAGTGGTAAATGCGCCAAATGGAACAGCTTACAATGCTAAAATAAACAATATAGAGATTTGTGGCAAAACAGGAACCGTTCAAAATCCTCATGGCGAAGATCATTCGGTATTTGTAGCTTTTGCACCCAGAATAAATCCTAAAATTGCGATTGCCGTGGTAGTTGAAAACGCTGGTTACGGAGCAACTTGGAGCGCTCCTATCGCTAGTTTAATGATTGAAAAATATTTACGCGATTCAATTAGCAGACCAAAATATTATACCGACAGATTAATTAATGCAAATTTATTACCCGGGCAAAAGAAAATTTACGTAAAGCCAAATAACAACGATACCGCTAAAAGTACGCGTAAAATTATACAGCCTGCAGTTTTACCAGATAATAAAAAATCCTTTTAGTAAATGAATAATCAAAGCAGGAATTTTTTCTTTAACGTAGATTTTCTAACTATTCTCATTTATTTATGTCTTTTAACAATTGGCTGGTTTAATATTTATGCTGCTGTTTATAACCAAGATGAGGCTATACTAAACTTATCTAGTAATTCTGGTAAGCAACTTATTTTTATTATTATTTCTGTTATAGTTGGTGTAGTAATTTTATTGCTTGATAACAAGTTTATGTTTACGTTTTCACCCGTTTTTTACGGGATAACCATACTCTTGTTAGTTGCTGTGTTAGTTGTTGGGCGTAATGTAGGTGGTAACCAAGCATGGATTCCTATTGGGAGTTTTAGGCTACAACCATCAGAATTTGCCAAATGGGCAACTAGTTTATTGCTAGCAAGGCATTTAAGCGTAATGAATAGTAAAATGAGTGATTGGAAAACGCTATTGCCCACTTTAGGCATTTTGGGTTTACCAGTATTCTTAATCATTTTACAGCCCGATGCAGGTTCGGCTTTGGTATTTATTTCGCTCATTTTTGTATTATACAGAGAAGGCTTATCTCCTATTTATCTTGTTGCTGGTTTTACAATGGTGTTATTGTTCATTTTAACACTACTATATCCCGAAACTTATATCATCATTGGCTTAGTAGTTTTATTAGCAGTGCTTATTTATAATTTCCGCAGACACAGAAATTTGATAGCCGTATTTATTTCGGGTTTTATTTTATCAGTGCTTTTTATTTTTAGTGTAGATTTTGTTTATAACAATATTTTAAAACCTCACCAAAAGGTGCGTATTGATTTAATTTTAGGTATAGTTAAAGATCCACGAGGCGCTGGTTACAATGTTAATCAATCTAAAATTGCAATAGGCTCTGGTGGTTTATGGGGGAAAGGCTATTTGCAAGGCACTCAAACAAAATTCAACTTTGTGCCAGAACAAAGCACCGACTTTATTTTTTGTACAGTTGGCGAAGAGTGGGGCTTTGTAGGAAGTTTTGTTGTTATTGCTTTGTACATGTTTTTATTAATGCGAATTATCCATATAGCCGAAAGGCAGAGATCATCATTTAGTAGAGTTTATGGCTATGCAGTAGCTTGTATTATATTTTGCCACTTTTTTGTAAACATAGCTATGACGGTTGGTTTAATGCCTGTTATTGGTATTCCGCTTCCTTTTTTAAGTTATGGAGGTTCTTCTTTGTTAAGTTTTACAATTTTACTTTTTACACTATTAAAATTAGATTCTAATAGAATGGGGATTATTTAGGAATTAGAGCGATGTTAATGTTAATAGTAATTTGTCAGGCTGAGCGGAGTGGAAGCCTCATCGCATTATCCTTAGACTACGCTCAGTAGGAGAATTTGCCTGACATTTTATTGTTAACATTACACAAATTTAAATCGTCTTACGTTTAGTTAATTCAATAACCAATAAGATATTGAGATAACCTTTAAAATACTTAAATTCTCTATTTTATAACACGCCTTTATTAATGATGAAAACATTGAAAACCTCCACAAAACAAAATTAAAATTATGATTATCCCATATATATCTAATTTTAAAACTGAACAAGCTTCTGAATTAATGGATAATTTAGAAAGAAATCCAATTAAACACCAATCTTGGGAAGAATTTAGAACAAATATTAAATCATGTTTTACAATAGCTCATACGGGTAATCATTTATTAATTAAATTTTTTTCGGAAGAAAATGAGCTGTGTGCATCAGTAAGAAAAACAAATGATAAAATATGTAATGATAATTGTGTAGAAGCGTTTATTGCATTTGATAACGAGGTTGAATATTATAATTTAGAGTTTAATTGTTTTGGGAACGCTAAAATTGCTTATGGAGGCAGCAGAGATGGAAGAAAACTACTCTTACCCGAAACAATAGCTAAAATTAAAACACAGTCCAGCATAGATACCACTATAAATAATGAAGGAATGATATCTTGGGAGATATTGTTAATTATTCCGAAAGAATTGTTTGAGTTTACACCGATAAAAACTTTCGAAGGCATAATAGCTAAGGCAAATTTTTATAAATGTGGCGATGGATTAACAAAACCTCACTTCCTAACTTGGAATAAAGTTGAAACAACTCATCCAGATTTTCATCAACCGCAATATTTTGGAGATTTAAAATTCTTGAACAAGTAAATTAATTTTATGTTTTAATATAAACAACCGTAACCAAAAAGCGATTATTTATAGCGCATATAACAAAAAAATCAGGGCAAATTTTAACACCCTGATTTTCTCCTAAAATAAAGCCCGAACCTAATGAATGGGTTGTTCTACCTTTGTAATTCTAAATTTTTGTAGGCCATTTGGCATTTCCCACTCTACAAAAGAACCTTCTAAATACCCTAAAACGGCAGCGCCCATCGGTGAAAACACAGAAATTTTTCGCTCTTTCATATTAGCTTCATTGGGCATCACTACCTGAAAATGAAAGGTTTTATTCGCAATTGAATCTTCTATCTCAACAATTGAATTTAATACAATTGCCTTGCTTGGTAAATCACCAGATTTAACAACTTTGGCCAATTTCAACTCATCAGCTAATTTTTGATGATTAAACTTGGACATATTAGCACTATTTAAATGCTTTTCTAATAATTGGTATTCTCTTAAACCAACAATAATTTGCTCTTTTACCATAACAGTAATAATTATAAATCTTAATTTCTACTAAAAAAATTGGGTAATAAATATTGCTTAGCTTTAATTTGTGTTGTTCTACACCTATTAAAACGCTATATAAATTACCTTAATAATTTATACCGCCCCATAATATATAAATATGGGGCTTAGATAATAAAGGCCTTATTATTTGCAGAAAGAATATAAAATACATTACAAAAAGATAATCCACTAATAGCAATTAAACTATTTAAGATATGATTTTTATAAAAAACGAAATGAAAACTATTTTTCACAATAAAATATTTTATTAATTATTTATTTGGAGTAAATAAATGCCCCAAATAAAAAATAAGCGGGGCTTAAATAATAAAGTCTTTATTGTTTTTGAAAAGAATAAATGCGGCAATACGTACACCAATAAATGGAGCAATAAATGTTAAAATAGCAAATCTAACTCCTTGGATTGGGATAGATATACATTTAACCTTAGACATTGCTTTGCTGTTGTACATTTTACTAAGATAAGTATTTTAATCTTTCAGCAAAATTTTGGTGCAAAATCATAAAATTTAGACCAAATTATGACTTAACCAATTTGAATAAAAAATATTTGAATAAATTAGGGCTTGTATCAAATAAATAAATCAGCTTATTTTTAAGCGAACAAAAGCAAATTTTGTAGAAATAGCTTAGCACTAGCCAAAAGATTTACAGCTTTGTAGCCAAAATAAGCCTAAAAAAATATTAAGTAAATTTTAACCAAGCTCTTAATCCTATCAAATTAATTGGTTAAATAATTTTAATATTTGTTACGATATTAGCATCACGAATGCAAAACCTAATCCACTACACTTTACATTTAATATTTCCGGCTTTAATAGCCTACGTTTTTTTCAGAAAAGAATGGAAAAAGGCTTATTTTATTTTGTTGTGCACCCTATTAATAGATATTGATCATTTATTCGCAAATCCAATATTTGCAGCCAATAGGTGCAGTATTGGTTTTCATCCTTTGCATAGTTTATATATAATTCCGGTTTATATAGGTTTACTGTTTTTTAAAAAACCATTACGTATAGTTGCAATAGGCTTACTATTTCACCTCTTTACAGATTTTATTGACTGTTTATTCATTTTTAGCAAATGTAAAGCCTGTGTTGCTAACAATGTATTAGCTAATTTCATTCATAATATTCTAGAATTTTTTGGGTTTTAATATCGCTTAAGCCTTTCTAAATTTAAAGTCAAAAAACAAATTATACAACATAAACTCTTTATTGTATAACTTTTGTATCTACTTGTTTATTAAGTTTGAAACTATCAAATTAATCTTTAAATACTTCATTTTTTGAGGATATTAACTAATTAAAAATCATGAAACAAACATATATAGTTGACGGAATGAGCTGCAATGGTTGCAGAACCAAAGTAGAAAACACCTTAAATACCATTGAAGGTGTTAAAGCCGAAGTCACTTTAAATCCGCCACAAGCAAACATTGAAATGGAAGAAAGTATTTCCTTAACTCATTTACAAGATGTATTGAGCGCAAAAGGAAATTACACCATCCGTACAATGTCTTGCTGTGGAAACAATAATCAGGCGGCGGCACCAAAAAAGCCCGCCGTTGCAATTAAAGGCGCAACCTATTATTGCCCCATGCATTGCGAAGGCGATAAAACTTACATCAAACCTGGTGACTGCCCAGTATGCGGAATGGATCTAGTACCCTCAACAACGGTAAACAAACAAGCAAAATACACTTGCCCAATGCATCCTGAAGTTATTAAAGACCAACTTGGAGATTGCCCAATTTGCGGAATGGATTTAGTACCAATGGAGCCAGAAGCTGATGAAGAAGACATCACCCTAAAAAAGCTAATTAGAAAGCTCAAAATATCGGTAGCATTTACCTTACCCATCTTCATCATTGCCATGTCGGAAATGATTCCAAATAATCCACTATACCAAATAATGGATTTAAATTATTGGAACTGGGTACAATTTGCACTTTCTATACCTGTAGTTTTTTACACTTGCTGGCTATTTTTTGAAAGAGCATGGCGTTCTATTTTAAGTTGGAATTTAAATATGTTTACCCTAATTGGTATTGGTGCTGGTGTAGCATGGCTATTTAGTGTTTTTGCTTTGCTTGTTCCCGATATTTTTCCTGATCAATTTAAAACCCATTTAGGTACTGTTTATGTATATTTTGAGGCAGCAACAGTGATATTAACCTTGGTTTTATTGGGCCAAGTATTAGAAGCGAGGGCGCATGGCAAAACCAATAGTGCTATTAAAGAATTATTAAAACTAGCGCCAAATAAAGCCATTAAAATTACTGACGGTAAAGAACAAGAAGTGGCTATTGATGCTATCTTAAAAGGAGATTTATTGAGGGTTAAACCCGGAGAAAAAATTCCAGTTGATGGCACCATACATGAAGGAGAAAGCACCATTGATGAGGCAATGATCTCTGGCGAACCTATTCCGGTAACTAAAAAAGTAGGCGATAAAGTTATTGCAGGAACTATAAACGGCAATAAATCTTTTATTATGCGTACCGATAAAATTGGGTCAGAAACATTATTGGCTCAAATTATACAAATGGTAGAAACTGCAAGCAGATCTAAAGCACCCATTCAAAAAATGGCTGATAAAATCTCAGGCTATTTTGTGCCAATTGTGGTAATGGTATCGGTAGTTACTTTTATTGTTTGGGCAATTTATGGTCCTAACCCTGCTTATGTTTATGCCATGGTTAATGCCCTTGCGGTATTAATTATTGCCTGTCCATGTGCTTTAGGTTTGGCAACACCAATGGCCGTTATGGTTGGCGTTGGTAAAGGTGCAAAAAATGGCATCCTCATAAAGAATGCCGAAGCTTTAGAAAAAATGAATAAAATAGATGTGCTAATTATAGACAAAACCGGCACCATTACCGAAGGAAAACCATCTGTAGAAGAAATTAAAAGCCATTCTCAAGAATATACCGAAAATGATTTAACAGCTCAAATTGCAGCTTTAAATGCACAAAGCGAACATCCTTTAGCACAAGCAACATTAAATTATGCCAAAGAAAAAAACATAGATTTTAAAGCTGTACAAAAATTTGAAGCCATTACAGGAAAAGGCGTAATTGGCGATTTAGAGCAATTGCAACTGGCTTTAGGCAACCAAAGTTTAATGGAACAAATTGATGCAGAAATTCCTCAAGACATTTCAAAAGAAGTAAATACAGCACAACAAAAAGGCAAAACTGTTTCTTACATGGCCATTAATAAAAAGGTTGTAGGTTATGTAGTAATTAGCGATAAAATTAAAACAACTAGCAAAGCAGCTATACAGCAACTACAAAAAGAAGGCATAAAAGTAATGATGTTTACTGGCGATAATGAAGCTACCGCAAAAGCTGTAAGTGAGACTTTAAATTTAGATGGCTATAAAGCACAAATGCTACCTCAGCATAAATTAGAAGAAATTAAGATTTTACAAGCCGAAGGTAAAAAAGTAGCCATGGCTGGCGATGGAATTAATGATGCTCCTGCCCTATCGCAAGCTGATATTGGCATTGCAATGGGTACCGGGACTGATGTAGCTATTGAAAGTGCTGCTATAACTTTAGTAAAAGGCGATTTAAATGGTATTGCAAAAGCTAAAAGTTTAAGTCACCATGTAATGCGCAACATAAAAGAAAACTTAGTTTTTGCCCTAGGCTATAATATTATTGGTATTCCAATAGCTGCTGGTGCTTTGTATCCTGTTTTTGGAATGTTGCTTTCGCCGATGATTGCCGCTTTAGCTATGAGTTTCAGTTCTGTATCTGTTATTGCAAATTCTTTGAGGTTAAAGAATGCGAAGATTTAGTATAGAGATGATTTTCGTTTAAGCGTTATTGTAATTGTACAAACTCGAACTGTACCTTTGAAGGCCGAAATGTTATACTAACATTTAGTTTTTTTGAGGACACAGACCATGGGGAGCTTAACTGAAATCATCTCTTATTTTAAGACAAGACATCATTTCTTAATTTGAAGAAATACTTTCGCTTAACTCTCTAAACAGTTGTTTTTTTCAATAGCTCAGCAATATTTTTGAATAAGAGCCAATTGACCTGCGTGGTATGCAGTATGTGATACAATTCTACCAAATGCTTCTGCTTTTGTTTTAGCTCCAAATTCTTTAGTAGTTATAACGGTTTCCCAATCTTCGTCTTTTTGTTTTTCAACTATCGTTTGTAAAGTTTCAAATGATTTAGATACATAAGCTTTTAGTTCTTCCAGATTAGTCCATTCGCCAGTATCATATTTATCAATAACAGTTTTAGCAGTTACTTTAACCGTACTATCGCCAAATACATTTTTAGCAAAAAGCAATTCAACATCACCAATATGCCTCATTAAAAAACCAATACTATTTTGGGAAGGTAAAAGTTTTTTCTCCAAATCTGCAGCAGTAATATTTGCTAACTGATTGGTAAATCTTGTTCTGGCTTCTATCCAAAGTTCAAGAAATATATCTGTTTTTGTTTTCATATTATGAGGTTTGAATATCTTTGAATTTTAAGCTTTTCTAATAAAAACATTTGTTAAATAGTCTAGAGACTCAATTTCATTATTAAATCTGAAGAGACTCTTTCGCTTAACTCTCCAGACAATTAGGTTCGTACTTTTTATGAAAGCTGTTTATCACAATCATTTTTAACTTTTTTCGGTTCTGTTTTTGACTTCTTCAATTTATAGTCTAAAATAAACTGGCTAATTTCTTTTTTTTCTTTTTCTGTTAAAGGTTCGCTTTGAATAATAAAGTCAACCCCTTTTGGTTCTCTTATAAATCCCATAATCTTAAGTTTTAAAATATTTTTCAACTAGTAATTTTGCTGATTCGGTCGGAATTATTCTGTGTCCGCCAAAATGGTATGCTCCTAATGATTCTTCATAATGATTTATCAATTTTTTTTGCTGTAAAAGCAACAAAACCGTCAAAACCATATTGAAATGAAAGTTTGCAAGCGAATGCAACTAAATTACCTGCTACGCCTTCATAGAGCTTATTTCGTCCAATATTAAAAGGCGCATTTTCCAAAAGGTTCATAAAAACATGGTCGGCTTCTTTTGTGATACTTAATAAACCTTGAACTATATCCAAATTATTGGTTATTGTCAGTTTGTACTTCTTTAGGATCATCTTTCAGTTCGGCTTTCCAATTGAAATTCCAGCCATTTTTAACTGTAATACTTTTGCTGTCCTTTAATGTAAATCTTGCAACTTCCGTTTGGAAACTGTCGCCAGAAATAGTGTTTTGGATGGAATTGGTAAGTTTGTCAAGCACAAAATCCAATTGTATTTCCTGCTTATTTTTCATTGCGTTAATTTACGAAAATATTTCCAATCAGTAATATCCTTGCTGTCGGTAAGTATGACACCTAACAATTGGCGGGTTTGAGAAATTGCGAAATTGCTTGCAGAACCTTTGTCGCACCCCACAAAACTAAATAAAAAGAAGTGAAGGAAGTGAGCGCACTTCGCTCGCAATTTTGCAAACCTGTGGTTATAGCCAGTACTGTTTTTTTGTTAAACCTGAAGAGTCAATTTTAAATGTCCGCCTAAACCTTTCTGAATGATTTTCATTAAAGTAGAAAGCCTAATATCAGATGCGTCATTTTCGATTCTTGAAATATAGGATTTGTTGGTTCCGCACTTTTTAGCAAGTTGTTCTTGTGTCATTCCCAATTTAGTTCGGGCTTCTTCAAGCAATGCACCAAGTCTGAAAGCTTCAAATTGTTGTTCCCATTCTTCTCTTTTCGGATTTCCTTTTGTTCCGTATTTTTTGTCAAGAATTTCGTCTAATGTTGTGATATTCTTTTTAGTTGTCATTTTGATATTCCTCCATTATTTTAAGTGCCTTTTCGATTTCTTGTTTTGGTGTTTTTTGACTTTTCTTATGAAAACCGTTTCCTAAAACGACTAAATTTCCTTTATCAAAAAAGGAAAATATTCGATATATATTGCTACCTACTTCTACACGGATCTCGTAAAGTCCTTTTGTTCCTTGCATATGCTTAAAAAACTTTTCAGGAACTTTCGGAGTGACTTTAATCAGATTTAAAGTCCATTCGATTTTCGCCTGCACTTTGTCTGTCTGGCTTTCATAGAAGTCGAGGAAATAGTTTTTGTAAGCAATTACTTGTCTGTCATTATTCACAAGTCAAAGTTAACTATTCAGACAACAAATTCAAAATGTTTTCTAGGCGGTTCTATCGGGTAGTATTGGCTATAACGGTTGGCTAGTTTAGGCAGAAATGGCACCTCAGCAATGAGGAATTCATCAGACGGTTTGCCTTGCATATTTTACCCAAACGCTTTGTGAAGATGAGGCATTATGGCTTTTTGAGTAGCACTTGGAAGCGGGAGAAATTGA
>NZ_JBHULV010000044.1:0-120143 GCF_042684645.1 Pedobacter alpinus | reverse complement strand
ATACCATTGCTGTCTTTGATAGCCGTGGGCCACCTGCTTATTACATCGGTATTAGCCAAAATACGTTTTCCCTGTCCACTAACTAGCGAATGGGTAAGGGAGGTTTTGTGCCTGTAAACAGGAAATTGGAAGGAAATGTATTAATGAAATGCCTAAAAAAACGAACTCCTTAAAATTGATTGCTTCAATAGAAATCTAACAACGATAAGTCCATAACAGATCTGAATGTGTCCGGTTCCGTTCAATCACGGTTTCATTGTTGGCTCTCCGAGCCCAACGAAACCTTAGCTGTTATTAGGCGTTTTTTTATGCAGATACTGGGTTTATTTTTAATTGTCCACCAACAGCTTTCAATACTTTCATAATAGTTGAAAATTGTGGTTTAGCTCCCTCAGATAATGCCTTGTATAAACTTGGTCTACTCATTCCGGTTTCTTGCGCTATTTTGGTCATGCCAATTGCTTTAGCGATGTGTCCAATTGCAGTCACAACTTCGGTATCATTTCCTTCTTCCAAAACCGCATTTAAATATTCTGCAATCATTTCGTTGCTGTCTAAATAATCAGCTATTTCAAATTTTGATGTTTCCATTTTATTTTTTTAGTTTATCCCAAATTACTTTCGCTTTATCGATGTCATTTTCTTGAGTGGATTTGTCTCCTCCAATTAACAGAATAATAATTTTTCCGTCAATTTCTTTAAAATAAATCCTATAGCCTTTTGCAAAATTGATTTTCAATTCACTAATTCCGTTTCCAACTGGCTTACAGTCTCCAAAATGCTCTTCATTTTCTAGTTTCTGAAGCCTGAACAAAATTTTAGCCTTTGCTCTCAAATCATTCAACTTTTTAAACCACTTGTCAAATTATGTTGACTTTTCAATAAAATACATTTTCTGAAATTGTATTCGTTCGGATACAAAAATATAATAAATAGTTTGATGTTACAAATTCGTTTTTAAAGATTCTGTCGAGTTAAAATATCTTATAACTTGTACACTTCTGGCTGCATCAGACACATTTTTAGATATAATAAATTATAAATCATCAAAAGGGCTCTTAACATTTTGTAATACATGGGTATAAATTTATTCAAGTTTTATTTTTTTACGAGGCATTCCTGAATCTCATAAATTCGGTTTCTGTTGTTTTACCGCTTTTTACCCAAAAATTTCTTTTATAAATCTCAATCCCTAAACATACCTCTTAATAATCCTCAATTTATGCGTGTACTTATTTTGATCAGCAGCAAAAATCCCTTGGTTATCGATTCTGTCAATTTTTACACGGCCAGATGCATGTATGATTTGGCTATTGTTCAGCATTACGCCCACATGAGTAATTCTTCCTTCTTGGTTATCAAAAAAAGCCAAATCACCGGCTTTTGCTTCGGTTAAAAAGTCAACAGTTTTTCCTTGCTCTGCTTGCTGCCAAGCATCTCTTTTTAATTGGACACCTAACATTTTAAAAACCATTTGCGAAAAGCCAGAACAGTCAATACCCGCATGTGTTCTACCGCCCCATAGGTAAGGAACGTTTAAAAATATCTTAGCAGTTTCTATTATATTCGTTTCAAAATCTTCTTGGTTGGCTACAAAAACATTGCTGGAAGTAACGGTAAAAACATCATTCCCTAATTTACATTTTCCATTATCAAAAAAGGGTAAAGTTGTGCCAGCTGCTAGGTAAAAAGGCTCTTTCAAACCTCCTTTCAAAACCATGGTGCTAGCTTCGCTAGTTAAAAATTGCGCTTCCTTTTTTAAACTATGCACCTGCAAAGGATCGGCAGTTTGCATTTGTTTTCCATCTATCCAGCCTTCATAACCATCGTGGTCAATTCTTATTTTTAGCCAAAAATCATCTTTTTCCAAAATCTCAAAAGTATCCGCAAATAAAAGCTGAGAAATCATTTCTGATGAATGTGCAGGATTTCCCCTAAGCGGTACGGTAGATAGATTACAAATTCCCAAAGAATTTTCCATAAAATTATAAGCTGGTCATATTTTTGTGTAATTTAACATAAAACCAATAAACATGAAAAATTTACAAACATTTGAAAGAATTTTAATTGCCGTTGACGATTCTAAGTATGCACAATGTGCTGCCGATTATGGTTTTTCTTTAGCCAAAAAGTTAAATGCTAGTGTTTCTTTAGTTCATATTAACGAATATCCTATTGCTACAAACATAACCGGAGACCCTATTTTAGGAGATAGCAGTATGGTTTTGCCCAACATTATGGACATTCAAAATGAGCAAGCAAAAAAACTTTTTGAAACTCTTAAAAACACTTTTGCACCCGAAACCATTGTGGAGGAATACATTTTAGAAGGCGACACTACAAACGAGATTGTGAATTTAGCTAAGGAACAACACTTTTCTATGATTGTTATTGGTACTCACAGTCGCACAGGTTTTGATCATTTTATATCAGGTTCAGTAGCTTCTAGTGTAAGCAGACATGCAGATTGCCCGGTTTTAATTGTTCCGTTTATTGAAAGTAAATAAGATTTTAAAGAGGCTTAAAGCCTCTTTTTTTATTTGAAATATTGTGAAATAAAAATATTTTGGATAAAATTTTATCCCCTAATTACAAATAGAAAAAATATTTAATCATAGAAGATATCAGAGCTAAATTATGAAGCTAATTTAGAATTTGTTACCACTCAAATTTTAGGGTGTTGAGGCTTAACACAGTTTTAAAAATTATCCCCTATTCAAAAATAGTGCTTTCATCTTTTGCAAAAGTCTGTTTTCTGAAAAGATATAAAACCACTAAAAAGGCCGTCAATTATTCCTTGGGTTTAAGCTTAGCCATTCCTGGAGCATTATAATGGTTATGTATTTTATAGAACATTAAATCTGCAATGCTTCTGGCTCTTTCTTTCGCTATATCCGCAACTTCCCCTTCAAAATACTCATCAACAGTATCAATAAATAAAAATTTCCAACTGTTAAAATGTTCTGCTGTTAAAGTAAATTTTTCATTCAATCTAAAATGAGCATCCATTGGATTGCCTTTATAACCTGCTGTACCTAAAAGTGTAGATTCCCAAAAAGAATACATAATGGGCAAATGGTGCGCCCAATTTACTTTAGCTACATCTGTAAAAATATGCCCTAAAGATTCATCGGCAACAGCCTTGTCATAAAATTTATCTACCAATAATTTAATATCTTCTGAGTTTTGAATGTCTTTTTTCATGGCCTTTATATTTACTTTTACAAGTTACACATCTAAATTTGAAAAGATAGTGTTAAGTTTTTATAATCAATAATGGCGTTGTAATCTTTTAAAATATCGCCACCTAAAACACCAATTACCGAAGGTAAATCTAATTTATCGTAAGCAAATTTAATAGCGGATAAATCAAAAACCGGAGCTTCATAATCTTTTATTAACAATTTACCTAAGTGTAACTCGGGGCAAATTACATAATAACGTTCCATTGTAGTAGTACCTAAACCAATGGCATGGTGGTTTGGTACATGTATAATTTGATCTGCCGGTGCTAGTCCAGAAATAATTTCCATATCAAATGCCGATTTAGAAGCACCGGTATCTAAAACAGCTTTAAAAGATTGCCCAAAAACAAAAACTTCCACCAAAAGGTGGAAGCCGTCGCCTTGTAAGTCTATCAACTGGAGTGGGATTGCCTCACCCCAGCCCTCTCCGAAGGAGAGGGAGTGATTTGCGTTGTGGTCCTGCAAACGTTTTTTTTTTAAAATTATCCTATTTTTTTTAATCACCTAAATTTCCATAAAACAAGAAAAGTCCCTCTCCTTCGGAGAGGGATTTAGGGTGAGGCCTCTCTTAAATCAGATTTGAATCTGTTAAAACATTATTCATGTTTCTAACAGCATCAGCACTTTTCTTAAACTCAGCTTGTTCAGCATCAGTTAATTTAAAGTCCATGATTTTTTCCCATCCGTTTTTACCTAAAATAACTGGCACTACTAAAGAGATATCTTTTTGATCATATTCTCCATCTAAAGCAACACCACAAGAAATTAATTTTTTCTCGTCACGTACAATAGCTTCAACCATTGCAGCAGTACCCGCACCTGGTGCATACCAAGCAGAAGTTCCAATTAATTTAGTTAAAGTAGCACCACCAATCATAGTTGCAGATACCACTTTATCTTGTTGTTCTTTACTTAATAATTGCGTTACCGGAATAGAATTCCAAGTTGCATGGTTAATTAAAGGAATCATAGTAGTATCACCATGGCCACCAATAACTACAGCATTTAAATCTGCTGGTGAACAACCTAACTCTTGACTTAAATAATATTTGAAACGAGCAGAATCTAATGCACCACCCATACCAATAATTCTTTCTTTAGGTAAACCAGAAGTTTTTAAAGTCAAATAATTCATGGTATCCATTGGGTTAGAAACCACAATGATGATGGTGTTTGGGGAGTATTTTAAAATATTTTCTGTTACAGATTTAACAATACCAGCATTGGTACCAATTAACTCTTCACGTGTCATCCCTGGTTTACGTGGCAAACCAGAAGTAATTACCACAACCTCAGAATCAGCAGTAGCAGCATAATCATTAGTTACACCTTTAATTTTAGTATCAAAACCTAAATAAGATGCCGTTTGCATCATATCAATAGCTTTACCTTCTGCAAAACCTTCTTTAATGTCTAATAAAACTAATTCTTCTGATAATTCTCTTCTTGCGATGTTATCAGCACAGGTTGCTCCTACTGCACCTGCTCCAACTACGGTAATTTTCATGATTTATATGGATTTGTGTAATTATTTTAAATTGTCGCCCGAAGTTAATAAAAACCAAAACTATTCAGAAATAGATGAGCATATAATCGTCATGTTTATGTATTATTTGCATGGCGGCTTAAAACTTAGTTGCAATCCAATATTATTTATGAGTGTGGTATTAAAAAATCTCTATCAATAAAATATAATAAGAACTTGTATAATTCTTTGATAAACTACCTAATTCTTAATAAGTAAATGCAAATAACAAAATTTAACATTAGCTAAATTATTTAATTTTTGAGCTAAAAAATTTTAATGTTTTTATAACCAAATTTTTTATGAGTTTGCTGTTTAAAATATCTATTGCTTATTTTATTATTTTTTTCAAATTAAAATCTAATTTCTACAGAGAATTGCCTTATCAATCCATTTAGATTTTCGTTGTTCCCTTACCCAGCTGAAATAAGATGTGGTAAAGTAAAAATCAATATTTTAAGCTGTTTGTTGGTTGTTTGTTGATGAGGTTGCAAATTCTTTTAATTAAGAAAGGTAATAAGCTTTAGTTATAGTTTTATTCAATTATTGTGTATTTATTGTTTTATCACATTTAATGCTTCATAAAATACTTTTGAGTTAATTCATGATTTTTATCTGATTTTCAAACCTTTGTTAAAATGACCATAATTAAATACATTATTTTCTGATTTACAGGATTTCTTGCAAGCTTAAAATTTTTAAATACAACTATTATCTCCATCTTTTATTTTTTAAATTGATAGGTTTCTTAAAAGATTATTTTTGCTTTCTCGCTAAATAAAACACTCAAAACTTAAATAAGTCAACTTGTTATATGCGAATGCTTCTGTTAAAGAATCTAAAAAAGTGCCTTTAAAGCAAATAAAACGGCAATTTTCATTTAATATTTGATTAATAAAATAATTTGAAAAGAAAAAACAATTAATAAATATTAAAATATAATTAATAACATTATTTAAAAGTATATGAAGTAAAACAATTATGGTCTATCAATTGTGAAGCAATCATCAGACTAATATTCATCTACCTGTTAATTAAAAAGGTACTGTTAATATTTTTTATAAATATTAAATGGTATTATATATAAAAAACATGGTAAGCCTTCGCTGCATAATGAAGGTAAAAGAGGAATTGGGGCAATTAGATATAAAACACAAAAATGTTACACTCGGAATTGTAGAAATTTATGAAAGTCTAACTCCTCAACATTACGAAAAATTAAGAACCAATCTGATAAAATCTGGTTTGGAATTGATGGATAGTAAAAGGAGTATATTAATTGAAAAGATAAAAAGTGTCATTATTCAAATGATTCACTATTCTAATGAATTACCTGAAATGAAATATTCAGATTATTTAAGCAAAAAACTGAATTATGATTATACCTATTTAGCAAACCTATTTTCAGAAGCAAATGGCATTACCATACAGCAATTCATTATCATCCATAAAATAGAAAAAGTTAAAGAGCTTTTATTGTATAACGAGCTTAGCCTCACGGAAATCGCATATAAAATGCGTTATAGCAGTGTAGCTCATTTATCAAATCAGTTCAGAAAAATCACTGGTTTATCACCTTCTTCATTTAAACAATCAAAATATCCTAACAGGCTAAATCTAGAAAACCTATGATTTATGTAACATTATTAAATAATTATATAACTTTTAAACATTTTAAATTCTGAAATTTAGTTAACGGCTAGTTAAGCCAAAATAATTTATTCACTAATATTTTTTTTGATCGATGAAAAAAAATCTAACTATTTTTATAACAGGTTTAGCCTTGTTATCAATCGGCAACTCTGTTTTTGGCCAAAGCATCCTAAAAAGTGCTGAAAATTTTGTCGTCTTTTCTTCTAACGGAGCGATTGCAAATACCGGTAATTCTCAGCTTACGGGCAATGTAGGATCGCCTAATGGAGCCGTAACCGTAGGTATTAATGTTGACGGTTCTATGTATGCAAATGGGGGTATTGGTGTTGGTGTTGCCGGACAAGCTGCAACGGATTTATTACTTGCACATACCGAGTTAGATGCCGAACAACCAACTTCTGTTCTTTCAAATCCTATATTGGGAAACAGTACAACACTTCCTGCTGGTGTTTACAGAATAAATGATGCAGCTGGTTTTCTTAATGGAGATTTGACCCTAGATGCCGCCGGAGACCCTAACGCAAAATTTATTTTCCAAATTAAAGGTACCTTTAACAGTTCACCTGAAAGCAAAGTTATTTTAACCAATGGCGCAGTGGCTTGTAATATTTTTTGGCTAACTACTGGCGCTATAGACTTAGGTACTAATACCGTTATGAAAGGAAATGTTATTGCCCATAATGCAGCTATACTTTTAGGTTCTGGTGTTAAGGTAGAAGGAAGGGTATTTTCTACCACTGGTGCTATCAGTTTCACTAATTTAACAGCTAGAATGCCTTTAGGTTGTACAGTTCCTGCCTTAACTGGTCCGGCTGAGCCTACTTTGGGTTCTATTGCTTGTTTTTCTTTATTTACGAGTAATGGAGCGGTAACAAATTCAAGGGCAAACCCTACCAATGTAGTTGGTGACATAGGCACAAACCTGGGAGCAACAAGTGGTTACGTTACAGAAAATGTAACAGGTACCATTCACTCAGGTCCTAATACCACTACAAATTTAGTAAAAGATGATTTATTGAACTTGGACAATAACTATTTTGCTAATTTAACTACTGACATACAATTGTTATACCCGGCGGCTTTTGGTAATGGGTTAACGCTTACCCCACATACCTATCATATGAATGGGGCTACCTCATTAACAGACACCATTACTTTAAATGCTCAAGGCAACCCGAATGCTGTTTTTGTGATTAAAATAGATGGTCCTTTTTCAACAACAGCTTCGGCTGCGGTAAAGTTAATTAACCAAGCTAAAGCAAAAAACATTCTGGAAAGTTAGTGGAGGAGTAACTATTAGCCCACTTTCTGACTTCAAAGGTACTTTAATAAGTAATGCAGCCATAGCATTTAATGCTGGAGCCAAATTAGAGGGTAGAGCATTAACTACCAACGGAGCGATTACTACCAACTCATTAACTACAACCCTAACCGCAGGTTGTGCAACATTACCAGTAACTTGGCTTTACTTTAAAGGAAAACCTGTTAAAAACAATGTAGTACTAGAATGGGCAACTGCTAATGAAGTAAACAATAACTTTTTCACTATTGAAAGAAGTATAGATGGTATTACCTTTGAAACTTTAGCAACTGTTAATGCTGCAGCCGTATCTAGTACCGAAAACAAATATTCTTTTAAAACTGTTCAACCTAATGATTTAAGTTATTATCGTATTTCTCAAACTGATTTAAACGGAGATAAAGATTACTTCCGTACCATATCTGTTAAAACAGGTTTAACCACTGGCTTTGAAGTAAAATATTTCGTCAATGAAAATAACATATCCGTTCAGGTTATGGGTGCACAACCAGGTTCAGGCTCTTTAGAATTGTATAATATAAATGGTCAAAAAATTTCCTCAGAAAAGATAGTTTTATCATCAACGTCAACTTATAACATAGCAAAACCTACTCAAAAGGGTATTTACTTAATTTATTTAGTAAGTGAAGGAAAAAAACTATTTGCAGGTAAAATCTCTCTTTAACAAATAGTGATTTAGATATAATCACATTACTGGCATAGCCAAAAAAACCGCCTTAGATTAAACTAAGGCGGCTTTTATGCTTTTATATACATTTTTTTTCTACCCAACGCTTGTGTATTCGTGTAATTAAGAGCTTAATATAGTTAAAGCAAATGCTTTATAAACAAAAACAAGCCTGAGTAAATAAAACTCAGGCTTGTTTGATTGTTTAATTTTCTCTTATTAGATAGCTTTAAACATTACCATTGCCAATGGCGGTATATTAATTTCAATTGAATTTGCTTTCCAATGGCTACCTCTTGCTTCAGAAGGTTTATCTGGGTTGGTGATTCCGCTGCCCCAATATTCTAATGCGTCTGAATTGAAAATTTCTTTCCAAGTTCCTTTTCCGCTCACTCCAAATCTATAATTTTCGCGTGGCACTGGAGTTAGGTTAATCACCACAATGATATCATCTTTAGCATCTAAACCTCTTCTTAAATAAACCAATACCGAGTTTTCTGCATCATCGTTAACAATCCACTCGAAACCATTGGCATCAAAACTACGCTCATACAAGGCTGGCTCTTCTTTATACAGTTTGTTTAGCGCCATTACCGTTTTTTTAATTCCTTGGTGAGGTGCAAATTCTAACAAATGCCAATCTAAAGATTGTTGCGGGTTCCATTCTTTGGTTTGTGCAAACTCGCATCCCATAAACAATAATTTTGTTCCGGGGTGTGTCCACATGTAACCATAAAGAATTCTAAGGTTTGCAAATTGTTGCCATTCGTCTCCTGGCATTTTATAAATTAGAGAATGTTTGCCATGTACTACTTCATCATGCGAAAGCGGCAACATAAAATTCTCTGTAAAAGCATAAACTGTACTAAAGGTTAAGCTTGAATGGTGGTGTTTTCTATTGATAGGATCCTCAGAGAAATATCTTAAAGTATCATTCATCCATCCCATCATCCATTTTTGCCCAAAACCTAAACCACCTGTATAAGTTGGGTGACTTACGCCTGCAAATGATGTGGATTCTTCTGCAATGGTTTGTACATCAGGGAAATTAGCATATACAGCTTCGTTAAATTCTTTTAAGAAAGAAATAGCTTCTAAGTTCTCTCGCCCGCCGTGTTCGTTTGCTATCCACTCTCCTTCTTTTCTAGAATAATCTAAATAAAGCATAGAGGCTACTGCATCTACCCTTAAACCGTCTATATGAAAACGTTCTAACCAAAAAATAGCATTAGAAATTAAAAATGCTTTTACTTCATTTCGGCCGTAATTAAAAATGTATGATTTCCAATCTGGGTGGAAACCTTTTCTCATATCTGCATGTTCGTACAAATGTGAGCCGTCAAAATTGTACAAGCCATGCGCATCTCCAGGGAAATGTGATGGCACCCAATCCATAATTACTCCTATTCCATTTGCATGAAATTCTTCAATCAAAAACATTAAATCTTGCGGAGTGCCAAACCTACAAGTTGCGGCAAAATAACCTGTAATTTGGTAGCCCCAACTAGGGTAAAACGGATGCTCCATTAAAGGCATAAACTCTACATGTGTAAAGCCCATTTCTTTAACATAAGACACTATTTTAGTGGCCATATCTCTGTAAGAAAGAAACAAATCTGGAGATTCTGGACTACGAGCCCAAGAGCCAAAATGTACCTCATAAACAGACATAGGTTTATTTAACCCATTTTTAAGATAACGTTTAGTCATCCATTCTTTATCTTTCCACTCGTACCAATTATCCCAAACTATAGATGCTGTACGCGGAGGTTCTTCGCTTTTTAGCGCAAAAGGATCTGCTTTTTCTAAATCCTCTCCGGTGGTGGAATTAATGAAATATTTATAAGCTTCGCCGTTACCAACATGCGGAATAAAGCCTTCCCATATTCCTGTTTCATCCCACCTTACAAATAAAGGATGAGAAGAATTATCCCAATGGTTGAAATTTCCAATTACCGAAACATAGTTGGCATTAGGTGCCCAAACAGCAAAATAAGTTCCTACAACACCGTTGTAATTAACAACATGAGAACCTAATTTTTCGTAAAGTTTATAATGTTTACCCGATTTAAAAAGTAAAACGTCAAAATCTGTAAATTTAGAATATTGTTGAACACCAAAATTGTTTAACAATGTTGTATCAATATTTGTTGCAGTATCGCTATTTTTCTTGATTGCTTTTTTAACTTTAACCTCTTTAACCGGTTCAGTTTTGTCTGAAATTACCGAAGGCTTTTTTATACTTTTTTTAACCGATGCTGGTTTAGCTTTTGCATCTTTTATTTCAGCAATAGGTTCTTTGGTTTTAATTTCCTTAACTTTTTTTGCCATGTTAATATTTTGAGAAATCTTACATATTTATATTTTATGAAAAGATTTTTTTGGTTTATAAGTCTTACAATTTACATATAATGTTTATTAACCTATAATTTATTTAGATTAAAAGCTATGAAAAAAAAGAGGCTGCTTTTTAACGGAACAACCTCTTTATTTTTAACTACATGCACAATTAATTTATTATTCTTTAATTCAGTTTAGAACATCAGGAATAATTATTTTATAATTTGAATTTGCTTAAAGTGCTTAGTTGCTTTTACAAATACTCTTTTTAAACTATCAAATTCTAAACTACCTGTATATTCTTTACCGTCTATTAATACTTTCGAAGGTTTAAATGGCAGGCCAATTAATTTTAATTCGTAAGTTTCATATCTTGGGGTAAACAAACCTTCAACAGATTGTTTGATAGTCATACTTTTTTTATCGCCTTTTACAACAAATTTCTTTTCCATGTAAATATCCTGCTCATAAGCAAAAGTATCTCCATGATCTTCGAAGTAGAATGAATTAACCTCATAATTAGAAAAATAAATTTGGAAAGTTAATTCATCAATTTCAAATTGCCCAGTATGTTGCATTACCGGATATTCTGGTATTACAGAACCTGCTCTAACAAATATTGGCATAGAATCTAATGGTGCATCTATTAAATGTTCTGACCCACCTTCTAAAACTTCATGCGTCCAGTAGTTATACCAAATACCTGCTGGTAAATAAACATTTCTTGATGTTGCTCCTTCTTCTAAAATTGGGCATACCAAAATTTTATCGCCAAAAGTAAACTCATCTTCTCTAAATCTGTTTATCGGATTTTCTTGTTCCATCATTACCACTGGTCTTAATATGGGAAAACCGTAACGGTGATGTTCCCAAAAAGCAGAATAAATGTAAGGCAGCAATTTATAACGAAGCTCAATAAACTTACGGTTAATGTCTTCTAACTCTGTACCAAAACTCCAAGGTTCACGCTCAGCGGTATCACCAGCAGAGTGTGCTCTCATAAACGGAGAAAAAACACCTAACTGTATCCAACGAGTAAATAATTCGCCAGTAGGCTCGCCACTAAAACCGCCAATATCTGTACCTGCAAAAGGTAAACCCGACATTGATAATCTTTGCATTTGTAAACTACCAATTTTTAAATGTTCCCAACTTGCCACGTTATCGCCTGTCCAGCAAGAACTGTAGCGTTGTACACCAGAATAACCTGCTCTTGTAATGGTAAACGGACGTTTGTTCTTTTGAATTTTCTTTAAACCATCATAAGTTGCCCTAACCATTTGCATACCATATACGTTGTGAGCTTTACGGTGCGAACCTCTAAAACCATCGTAATTATGACGAACATCATCTGGGAATGTGCCTTTACCAAAAACAGCTGGTTCATTCATATCATTCCAAACACCTGCTACACCAACTTCTACCAATTCTTTGAACAAGCCGCCCCACCATAACCTTACATCGGGGTTGGTGAAATCTGGGAATTGACATCTTCCTGGCCATACATGCCCTTCCATAAAGTAATCATCGCTTCGGCGACAGAAATATTTATTTTCTTTACCTTCTTTAAAAACCCAATAATTATCGTCAACTTTAATACCTGGGTCAATAATTACAACTGTTTTAAAACCGTCATCAGACAGTTCTTTAATCATTTTCTTTGGGTTGGGGAAGTACTTTTTATTCCAAGTGAAACACCTGTAACCATCCATGTAATCAATATCTAAATACAAGGCATCGCAAGGAATTTTACGAGTTCTAAAGTTATCTGCCAAATCTTTTACTTTAGATTCTGGATAATAGCTCCACCTACATTGGTGATAACCTAAAGCCCACATTGGAGGCAATTTATGCGTTCCGGTGATAGAGTTGTAACGTTTAACAACATCCATCATGTGTGGCCCATGTATGTAGTAGTATTGTAATTCTCCGCCATCAGCCCAAAAACTTAACTTCTCATTATCTTCGTGAGCAAAATCAAAGTGCGTTTTAAAAGTATTATCTAAAAATATACCGTGTGCAATATTTTCGTTTAAACTGATGAAAAACGGAATACTTCTATATAATGGATCTTGATGTTTTGCGAAAGAATAAGTATCTGAGTTCCAGTTTTGAAGTCTTTTACCTCTTAAGTTTAAATCTGTAGGTTTGTCTCCTAAACCATAGTAAGCTTCTTCTGGGTAACATTTTTTTGTACAATAAACGTAGTAACCACCAAATTGCTCATTTTCTTCCCAATGCATGGCCAAATAATCTTCATTAATTATTTTGCTTTCATTATCTCTAAAAGAAATATGGAAATTAGCTTTATTAATGATACAAGAAACCGTGTTGGTAGAAACAGCATAATGATCTTCTTCTTCTGTGAAGTTAAAAACTGCTACTTTTTGGTCTAATTGAGGTACTGCGTAAGAAAAATCTTCTAAAAATACGCTATGAGGTGCCATCCTCACTCGTATAATTTCATCGCTTACAACTCTTATTTCTACAGATGCAGAACCATCACTAAAAATGTATTTATTGTCTTGTTGTCTTACTTCTTTTACCGCCCCTAAAAAAACTTTTTCTATGGGTTTCATTCCAACAATAGGGTTATTAACATGATGAATTTCATCTTCATCTAAATCCTCAACACTAACATGTATATGTTCTGAGGTGTCATTTATATCTAAATTTTGCTCAGGCTTATCTATATCTTGTTCTGTAGTTTTTGCTTTTTTCATAATTTATTCAAATTTGAATTCTTTTGCTAAGATGCTTATTATACTTTAATTAGAAAAATAAAGCCTGTAAAAAACCATATTAATTTAACAAGACCGTAACAAAATTGGAGTTAAAATAAGCTTTTAATTAAAAACTATACCAAAAAAAGCAAAAAGAGCAAAAAATTTAAGTTTTTATTGCTTTTATTAAAACCTCTTGCAAAAAATAGATTGTATTTTAGCTTTTAAAAATGTTTTAAGAAATTTTATAGTAAGATCTTTGTTATCCTTAAAGAAAAATTGGATGGACTCCATTTTTAAAAATAAACTTTAACCAATTTCAGAAGTTGTAATTATAGTAGAATTAGTTATGCGTAAAAGTTAATTCAAAATGTGCTGCTGCGGTTAAGAAATTGAAATAAGCTTTTTTCATAATTAGTTAGAGATGAATTTATTTCGTTTAATTCTGATAGCTGCTTAATTAATCTTTTTCGGGACGGAAGAGGCTCATTTTGAGCGCCTGTTCCTATATTTAAATTGGTTTATTTTTGGAGAAATTGATTTTTTTGTGTTAATATTATAAATATGCTTGCAGTTGTTTCTTCTGTTAATCCAATAAATCAAAGTCTTGCGTTAAGCGAATATCATTTGATGAACTCCCAATCATTAATTTAAATGCGCCGGGCTGTGTAATCCAATCTAACTTCTCGTTATAAAAAGAAAGTTTATCCCGCTCAATCACAAAAGTGATGGTTTTGGTTTCTCCAGCTTTTACCATCATCTTTGTGAAATCTTTTAGCTCCATCACTGGTCTTATAGGTTGAGCTACCTGATCTTTTAAATAAAGCTGAACCACTTCCTCCCCATCCCTACTTCCGGTATTGGTGACATCTAACGTGACTTTAATAGTGTCATTCAAATAAATTTTATTGGTACTCAGTTTTAGATTTGAGTACTTGAAGTTTGTATAACTTAAGCCATGGCCAAAAGCATATTGAGGAGCATTTGAAATGTCTAAATAAGTTGAACGGTAGTTTGGACTTTCACCATCAACAAAAGGACGACCTGTATGATAATGATTATAGTAAATAGGAATTTGACCTATGGCTCTTGGGAAAGTCATTGGGGTTTTAGCTGACGGATTATAATCGCCAAAAAGGACATCTGCCATTGCATTACCGGCTTCACTACCTAGCCACCAAGTATATAAAATAGATTTTGCATGATCGGCAGTATAATTAAATACCAATGGCCTGCCTGCCATTATCAATACTACAACAGGTTTACCAGTAGCAATTATCGCTTCAATAAGTTTCTCTTGAACGCCAGGCAGCCCAATATCGGATCTGCTTTTTGCTTCACCGCTCATATCAAAAGCTTCTCCAACGGCCATTACCACTACATCTGCAGCTTTTGCCGTATTAATAGCTTGTTCAAAATCTGTGGTTAACGTATCGTTGATATTGCAACCTTTTGCGTAGCTTATTTCTGAATTAGTTCCTAATATGTTCTTCACGCCTTCATAAAGTGAAACCAATTGATCTTCTTTGCCCCAATCTACCGACCAAAAGCCTTTCATATCTGTATTAGACTTTGCCAATGGACCAATCAATGCGATTTTTTTAATTGATTTAGATAGCGGTAAAATATTGGTTTCATTTTTCAATAAAATGATGCTCTTTTTAGCAACCTCTCTTGCCGAATTACGGTTATCCAAAGAATTCAACTCCTTTTTCTCCCTCGTTTCATCACTAAAGCGATAGGGATTATCAAACAAGCCCATCTCAAATTTCTTGTGCAGAATTCTACTAACAGCATCGTTAACATGAGCTAAAGAAACTTTCCCTTCTTTGACCAATTGAACTAAGTGCTCTTCAAAAACTTTGCTTTCCATGTCCATATCACTTCCGGCAGATATAGACATTTGAGCGGATTCTTTACCATCTTTTGCATAACCATGAGCAACCATTTCTCTCATAGAACCCCAATCGCTCACCACAAATCCTTTAAAGCCCCATTTTTCTTTTAAAATATCTCTTTGCAAATAAGAATTCCCCGTTGCAGGTATACCGTTTAAATCATTAAAAGAGCTCATAAAAGTAGCAGCTCCAGCATCGACAGCTGCCTTGAATGGCGGCAAGTAAACTTCCCACAATTGTCTTGGGCTCATATCTACGCTATTGTAATCCCTACCTGCAACTGCCGCACCGTAAGCTGCAAAATGCTTAACACAAGCCATTACTGATTCTAAACTCCCTAAACCATTGCCCTGAAAACCTTTTACTCTTGCTTTGGCAATTTGTGAACCTAAGTAACTATCTTCTCCGGCACCTTCCATTACTCTGCCCCATCGTGGGTCGCGAGAAATATCAACCATGGGTGCAAATGTCCAATGCAAACCCGCTGCAGATGACTCCTTTGCGGCTATTTTTGCACCAAGTTGTATAGCATCCAAATCCCAAGAAGCGGCTTCGGCTAGTGGAATGGGAAAGGTCACTCTATAACCATGTATCACATCTAAACCAAAAAGAAGTGGAATCTTTAGCCTAGATTTCATGGCTTCTTGCTGAATTTCTCTGGTTATTTTTGCACCTTTCACATTTAGCATCGAGCCCATATTTCCTCTTCTTATTTCGGCTAAAACGTTGACGTTTCTTTTGTCTGCTGGGCCGGTAACATCGCTTCCAGAATACTGATTGAGTTGCCCTACTTTCTCTTCAAGCGTCATGATACTTAAAAGAGAATCTACTTTTTGAGCAATGGTTTTCTGTTGCGCATTAGCCCTAAAAAAATTTAAGCACAAGAAAATGATGAGTATTTTTTTCATGGTTATTTTTTGTATGTTTTTAAATATTTGAAAAATTAATTCGGAAAGCTGTTTAATCAAATTTGAGTTGATAAAAATCGAAACCACCTGTTTCAGCAAATACTTTAATGCTCTGTTGCCCTTTTTTTAACTGAAATTTTCCTAAAGAAATCCATTGTTCTTTTAAACCAGCCTTAATGGGTATGGTAGCTATTTCGTTATTCATTTCTATAGCAATTGTTGCGGAGGAGGCTGAATTTAATTTAGCCTCAATGGTATAGGTACCTGCTTTGGCTACATGAATAGTGTATTGCAACCATTCCCCATCTTCAAAATTAAAGACATAAGGTTCATGGTTTGTTGCGTCGGTTTTAATATCGACACCGTCATTACGATAGGTTCTTCCAATATTTCCTTGAGTATTTACGCCAGGCGTATATTGATAGCTCGCTGTATCCTTATCAAAATAGGCAACCCGTTGAGTACCTAAATCATAATCTACGGCATTAATAGTAGTCCCGTTTTTAACTAGGTTAGCTTTAAATGGTTTTGCACTATCATCATTAACTTGCCTAAACATAGCGTCAATTACGTCTTGATGATAAACGGTGTTTCCTATTTTGGTATTGGCCACAAAAGCTTGTAAGGTTTCCCATGCTTCATCTGCCGATGGCTTTTCGCCTTTTCCGTTCCAATAAGCCAATAGTTTTTGATAGCCCGCTGGCGCTTTAATTTCTAAGGGGTTGTTGATGCCCATTTTCTTCAGTTGCCACCAAGCCCATCCAATATTATTGCTTTCTGCCAAGCTGATAGCTTCTTTAAACCATGTGTTGGAGTTTTCGCCAGACTCGCCCAACCATATAGGCATATTATGTTCTTTTCTGTAATTGAGGAATTGCTGAATGGACTCAATATTGTTAAAGTTTCCATACTTGTGAAAACTCAGCACCATATTATCATCCCACTTAGGGAAAATACCTGAATAGTTATTTCCAAAGCCATTACCCTCAATAATAATGATGTGTTTTTGATCAACCTCTCTAATCGCTTTGGTAATTTCTACCATCAATTTGCGCAGTGGAGCATTGGTTTTTTCGGCAATTCCTCTAAAATCTTCTTTACTTTCAAAACCCCAATTTGGTTCGTTAATGATATCGTAACCGGCAATCCAGGGTTCATCTTTATACTTTTCTGCAAGCTTCCGCCATAGCGCAACTGTTTTTTGCTGATTGGCCTCACTTTCCCACAATGAAGGTTTATCTGGGTTTCTGTCGGAGATGTTTAAGTCGTTGCCTTGCCCGCCCGGTGGAGCATGCAAATCTAAAATGAGGTACATTTTATTTGCTTTACACCAAGCTAATAAGCTATCGGTCATATCAAAACCTTTTTGTATCCATGTATTTTCGCCCAAAATAGGCTCCTCCTCTACGGCTGGCGTATATAAACTATAGTGCATCGGCAAGCGAACCGAATTAAAGCCCCATGTTGCCAAAGAATCAATATCAGTTTTGGTGGTATGGTTTTTCAGCCATGAATCATAAAATTCGTTGGCTTTTTGCTCGCCTACTAGCTTTGAGATTTCTTCTTTGATGCGGTACTGCCTACCCAAATTCGAGAGGTGAAACATATAACCTTCTTGTAACATCCAACCTCCTAAACCCATCCCTCGCAAGAGCACATTTTCACCCTTTTCGTTAACGATTCTTTGACCGTCAGTTTTTAAGAAGCCTTGTGAAAAGCTTTTAAAAGTGGCTGTTATCATCAAAAAACTTGACAAAAGTAAAATGCGCTTGTTTAATTTTCTCATGTTTATAACTTTTAACGCAGAGTCTTCTGCGATCCCCCTGCTTGGAAAAATTAATTTATTTCTATCCCTAAAACAGTTTCTGATTTTTGCCTAAGCAGAGCCATTTGTCCTGCTGATTGGAGTCGAAGCATACAGTCCAACGCTCTCTTCGACTCCGCTACCATTGACGTTTTTTATAATCACCTATTAATTAGGTTGGTAAAAGCAGAGCCGTTTTGTCCTGCTGAGCGGAGTCGAAGCATAAGTCCCTTCGCTCCCCTTCGACTCCGCTCAGGGTGTCTCCCCCCTTGTGTTGTTGCCAAATCATAAGTTTTATCGTCATTCTATATTGATTTATATGAAATATATTAGGCCTCAGGGTGACACCCATCTTATTCAGCCTAACAAAAGTTTTCTTAAAGAATATAAGTACTGATGGAATGTGCTGCACTAACAGTTTCCGCTGCTTGCCCTTTTATCCATAAAAGATGCTTGATATCGTTGTCAGTTTTGTTCATTACCACCACCACAATTTTACCGTCTGGATTAACAAAGGCCGTAGATTCTAAAACATCTCTACTTGAAGAAACAATGATTCGTTTTGCGCCTTTAGCAATAAATTTTGAAAAGTGACCGATATAATAATAAGCGTTGGTATAAATTAGTTCATTGGTTTTAAGGTTAGCATGTATCGGTGCAAAGCAGTAATTTCCAGCGTGATTTGGCCCACCGTTTTCATCCAATAAAATGTTCCAATCTGTCCAAGCAGCAGTTCCGCTATTAAAATCATTGATCATTGAATGGCCGTAACGTTCGCCTAAAGACCAATTATTTATGCTGTCTATATCAAATTTTTCTTTACAGCCTTCTGTAAAAATCAGTTCTTTATCTGGGAAAGCTTCTTTAACCTTGTTTAAGTTTTGGAAAAGCATGTGACTTCCTGTCCAGGTCTCATACCAATGAAAACCTATCCCCCAGACATATTTTGCGGCTTCTGGATCGCTTAAAATAACACTTGCTCTCTGATAAATTAAGTCACGGTTATGATCCCAAGCGATCAGTTTTTTATCACCCATATTGGCTTTTGCTAATGTTGGACCTAAGTAAGTTTTGATAAAATCTTTTTCGTCTTCAGCAGTATAAATACAAGATTCCCATCTTTGCTTTGCCATTGGCTCGTTTTGAACGGTTAAGCCCCAAACCGGAATGTTTCTTTTTTCTAATTCTTGAATGTACTTTACATAGTAGTTTGCCCAAGATTGTTTAAACTCATCTTTTAATTTACCTCCTTGCAACATGTTATTATTGTCTTTCATCCAAGCCGGCGGAGACCAAGGGCTTACATAAAGTGGCAAATCATTATCAGCAACTTTTATAGCTTGCTTAATCATTGGAAGGCGATATTTATCATCATGTGAGATGTCGAAAGTTTTTAACTCTTTATCATTATCCTTTACATAAGTGTAAGATCCGTTTGAGAAATCGCAGCTGTTAATGTGCGTTCTGGCTAAAGTATAGCCGATGCCTTTTTCCTTACTGTAGTAAGCGTTCAGCAATTCCTGCTGTTTATCTTTAGAAAGTTTAGCGAAAACTTCTGCAGAAGCATCTGTAATGGCACCACCAATTCCAACCATAGTCTGAAACGTTTGGTTAGGATCTATAAATATAGCAGGCTCTGTTTCCAACGGCTGTGGTAAAGCTCTAAAACTTATTTCGCCGGTATAGCTCATGGGCTTGTCTCCGCCTTTTACAGTGGTGTAAATTTTTGCTTTCTCAATATTTTGAGCCATTAAAGCTCCACTAAAAACCACCGCCAAGGGTAGTAAAATCGATTTTTTCATCTATTTATCTGTTATTTCTGTCTTATTTATTAATTGATATTGAATTTTAATCTCATTGCAATTACCAAACGTAGGTTGCAACCGAACCTACTTTTAACGATGTTGAAACTGCTTTATCTTTAAATTTGATGTTGAAGTTTTGATTGATACCCGATTTATTTAAAACAATCAATACTTTTTTACCGTCAGGAGTTTTAAAGGCAACGTTAGGTAAATCTGTCATCTGGTTTGATGCAATCCGGACCGAACCTGGTCGCACAAATTTTGAAGCATGAGCAATAATATAATATGCGGTATTTTTCTTCACCGTTGAGTTTACCGTAATTGCACCTAGGCAAGTGCTACAACCACCATCTGTGTGTGGTTGGTAATTTTCATCGGCGGCTAAATTCCACTCTAAAACATTACGGCTCCAGTTCCTCGTGGCACCTATAATTAGGGTTTCTATATGCCATTTTAAATCGCCGGCGAAATTACCGGGACCACCAATCCATTGTTCGGTAAAATATATCCCCTTATCAGGGTAGGCGTCTCTAACTTGGCTCAAAGCCGAAATGCTTCCGCCGTAAAGGTGAAATGCAGAGCCGTTTACGTAAGGTCTGGCTTCGGGATCATTTAAAATTTCCAGTGGGTATTCTGGCCTATCGGCATTATGGTCCCAAATAATGATTTTAGTATTAAGCCCCTCTTGTTTAAAGATAGGTCCTAAAGCATTTTTGATAAAACTGGCTTGTTCTGAAGCTTGCATTACCATGCTAGGGTTGTTACCTCCGTGTAATGGCTCATTTTGCGGTGTAATGGCATCTATTACAATGCCCTCCTGTTTCATTGCCTTGATAAATTTAACTAAGTAATTTGCGTAAACTTGGTAGTACTCTGGCTTTAAACTTCCTCCTACAAAAGAATTATTTGTTTTCATCCAGGCAGGAGCTGTCCATGGGGAGCCTAAAATTTTTATGTCGGGATAAATGGCGATGATTTTCTTTAGAATTGGAACCAAATCTTGCATGGCTTTATCCATGTTGAAGTTTTCTAGATTAACATCTGTTTGCCCAGTAGGCATATCGTTAAAAGTATAAGGCGAAGCACTCAAATCTGAGGCGCCAATACTTATCCTTAAATAGCTTACGCCGATGTTGGTTTTATCGGTAGCAAATAATTGTTCTAAGATTGCCGATTTTTTATCCGCACTTAAAGCATTCATTAAACTTGCGCTTCCGTCTGTTAAGGTATAGCCAAAACCGTCAATAGTTTGATAAGTGGTGCTGGTATCTACCACAATAGTGGAGTTATTATTCTGCTCGCTTTTGAAAAACAAAGACACATTTTGCTGTTGAAACAAAGCTGATTGATCTGCATTGGTAAGCCAACACTCTACATCTGATTTTTGTGAAGTTGGAGGTGTTGGCGGAACAACAATTTCTGGAGTTACCGTTTTTTTGTCTTTACATGCACTAATGCAGATAAGTAAAGAGAGACAAAATAGGAGGAATTTACTTTTTAGCATGGGAGAGATTAGATTAGTTGAGTATGAAAGTTCCTACTGCACCACTATTTAATGAAGCTGTATAATTTGTTGCTCCCAATTTTATCTGAAAAGACTGTGCTGTTTTATTGTTATTAACTGCTACCAAAACAATGGAGCCATCCATATTTAAAAAGGCAACATTTAAAATTTCATCTAACTCATTTGATGCAATTCTAACTGCTCCCGGACGAACAAACTTGGCTGCATGGGCAATAATATAGTAAGCCGGATTTCTTTCAACTTCGTTGCCGATAATTGTAACGGCACCAACACATTTTGTACAGCCTCCCGGCGTATATGGTTTATAGTCAGCCGTTGCGGCTAAATTCCACTCCAATACGGTTTTGCACCAATTACGTGTTGCGCCAATAATTAACTGACTTACATGCCATTCTAAATTCACACTTAATTTACCAGGTGCACCAACCCATTGTTCTGTGAAGTATAAATTTTTATCAGGATAAGCTTCATGAAGGCTATTTAGTGTGTCAATTTTGCCTCCGTATAAATGGAAAGCCGCTCCGTCAACATATTTTGCCGCCTCTTTATCCTGATAAATGGTTGCAGGATAATCTGGCCTATCTGCATTATGATCGTAAACAATAATTTTGGTTTTGATGTTTGCCTTTTTAAAAGCTGGACCTAAGCTTTGTTTGATAAAATTAGCCTGATCTTGTGCGTACATTAATAAACTCGGGTTATTTCCGGGATGCAATGGTTCGTTTTGTACAGTAATGGCATCAATTGTAATTCCTTCTTTTGCCATTGCTTCAATATATCTTACAAAATAGAGCGCATAAGCGTCATAAAACTCCGGCTTTAAACTTCCGCCTTTAGAGTTTTGATTTGTTTTCATCCAAACCGGTGGGGACCATGGCGAACCCATAATTTTTATATCTGGCTGTAGCGCTAAAATTTCTTTTAATATCGGGATCAAATAAACCTGCTCTTCAGCGATGCTGAATTTTTTCATTTCAACGTCGATTTCACCAAACGGTAAATCATTATAGGTAAATACGCTATCGCTTAAATCAGATGCGCCAATACTTAAACGTAGATAACTTGTACCAATGCCGTTGCCTTCTGTAGAAAATAATTCTTTTATCAGTTTTGCTCTTGCATTTTTTTCCATTTGAGCCAGCAATCTGGCACTTCCGCCGGTAAGGCAATAACCAAAACCGTCCATAGTTTGGTACTTGGTTTCTGGATTGATGGTAATTATCTCATTGTTTTGAGCTTCACTTGAAGAAAGTTTGTTTTGTTCTTGAAACAAAACGTTTTCTTTTGGATCTGTTAGCCAAAAACTAACATTACTCGACTTGGAATTTTGACTCAATTTTGGCGTACACTGAAATGATAAAACGCAAGAAACTATCGCTAAAAAAATGATTATCGCTCTTGAACTTTTAGGGTTATTTTTCATTTTTAGGATTTAAACAATGGCGAGAAGCACTAGAGGCACCGCCTAATTTTAAAGAAAATAAAATCCGAGTTTAATGCTAGCGACTCTTTTTTTGGAGACGACGTAAACAATTCTTAAGGCATTAAACTCGGATTATTTGGTTAGTCTATTCTTCTGAAATCTACAGCAGACATGGTAATACCAGTGGTCCCTAAATTTCCACCGCCAGATTTAATTACGATATACACTGTTCCAGCAGTAGGGAAAGTAACTACGTTACTACTTCCGGCACATTTAATTTTGGAAAGCAAATCATCAAAACTAGTATTTCCGCATCCGTTCCAAGTATTTAGGCCAATTCTTGTTCCGTTTTCTGAGTAATCTGAGCCTTGCGTAGGTTCTTTTTTGCTAACATATACCTCAAACCAAACATCAGTTGCACCAGAACCTTTCACTTTCATATCCACTTTATAACTTTTATTTGCTCTTACCTCTACTGCTTGGTAAACGCCAGCATGCCCCCAATTTCCGCCAGTTGCTAGAATCTTTCCATTCGGATTAATTTCAAACTTCACATTTTCATCATTGTTGATTCTTAGATTTACCCAGTTAGCTTTATCTATCATGTTATCCTTTGGCGTAATCCGATCCAGTAAATCATCCACGTTAAAATAGATGATGACTTTGCTTAAATCTTCATTGACTTCATACATCGAAGGATTAGAGATTTTTAAACCTAAAGCAACTGTTTTACCAGCGTAATCGATTAAGCTCGATTTTTTTACCCTCGTTGTTATGGTACCTTTTAAAATATCACTACTTTTTTTGACAGTATCCTTTTGAGTGATAGAATAAGTGCCTGGCGTTAAAATAACGGTGTTTGCAGGTAAATCCCCAGATAAAATCAATGCGTCAATTGCGCTATTATCCACGCTTGCATCAACCGTAAACTGTTCTAAATTGTAAAAGCCACCACGATAAACCGGAACCGGAAAATTAACCGTTTCCGCAACTGTATCTACCACCATGTTGGTTTTTGAAATGGCCTCTATTAAACCATTTGGCTTTTCTGCATCAGGAAAATAAACCTTTACAGCTTCAGTAGCTTTTATGCCCTGGATGGTTTCTTGCTTACAAGCGGTAAAAACCAACAAGGTAAGCACTAAGCTTTTTAAAATTGAGGATGTAATTCTCATGTCTGTTTTTTTAATGATTATTATCCATTTGTGTTTAAGTAATTGCTTGTTTCAAAAAGTCGCCAGCGAACCAGCGACCAATTGTTAACCAACTACCAATTTGTATTTTGTGTCCAATTTGTTTTGTCGATTTCACTTTGTGGGATTGGATATAAATTCATTTTTTCCTCAAAAGATCTATCTTCTAATTTCTTAACCATGTAAGAAAAATTGGTTCCGGTTTTAGTAATTTCTATCCTGTTTACCGGAGCTTTAAAATAAACAGTTCCTTTCTTCCACCTTCTTACATCCCAAAAACGTTGATTCTCGAAACCCATTTCTACATTTCTTTCATGCTCTATCCGGGTTTGATTTAACTGACCAGCAGTAATTGCCGGCATGTTTACCCTTTGTCTCACTCTATTGATTGCTTGTAAAGCCGTCATTCCGTAAGCTTCTGGATCGCCTTCGGCACCGTAAGCATTAAACATCGCCTCGGCATAATTCAACAGTATTTCGCCATACCTAAAATAAGACCAGGTGTGGTTTGTAGTAGTACCATTCAATAAATCGACAGAAGGATTAATCCATTTAGCCATATAATATCCGGTTTTTGTGGCGTTTTGCTTCGGCAAGCCACTATTTCCACCCGTGTAGGTTTGTATCTGCGTAGATTTAAAAGTTTTATCATTGTAGATAACTGTAGTCGCAAAACGTGGGTCTCTGTTTGCATAAGGGTTTGCTGTGTGAGTTGAGTTGTTCCAATCAAAAGGAACTGAGCCTGTAATGTTGCCACTACCATCTTTCTGTAAAACCTCAAAATCATCAACAAAATTTTGAGTTGGCGTAATACTATTTCCAGTACTGCCTTCAAAAGCAATTGGAAAACTGAAATACTCTAATGCATTCATAGCCCCATATCGTTTGTAGAATATAAATTCTGAAGAACTGGAATTGTTTGCACCATAAAGGTTATCATAACTTGCATCTAAGCTGTAAGCGTTTAACGCAATAACATCATAAGCGGCTTCTGCAGCTTGCGCCCAAGTTACTGAAGAACCCAATTCTTTAAATAACGGACTTGCACCATACAGTAAAGCTCTGGATTTTAACGCTAATATTGCCCCATTGGTTACTCTGCCTGCATCTGCTCTGTATGCTGCGTACTGACTTAAGTCTGCGGGGATAATTGTGGCCGCTTTATCACAAAGTGTAGAGATGTACTGTAAACATTCGTTAACCGAGTTACGAGGTATGTTTTCCCAAGTTGCCTTATCTTTATAATCTAAAGGTTCTTCAAAAATGGGTACTCCACCATAGCGTTTTACCAATTCAAAATAGAAGTAAGCTTTTAAAAACAAAACCTCGCCCTCCATCAATTTGAGGTTATCTCTGGCATTAAAATAAGTGGTAGAGTCTGTAGTGGTTATTTTATTTTTGATGTAATCGATATCTGCTTTATCCTTATTTTTTAAGTAAAGATTTGCTTGGCGGATGCCATCAAAATTAAGCGTCCACACACCATATGGATTATTGTACTGATTCCAGATTCCTGTATTAAACATCTGTGCCCTTGAGCTCACATTGGTAGCTTCTGCATTGTCTGTTGCTGCTTCCATATCTATGTTCCCTAAACCGTCTGGTAGGTAACTGTAAACATTCCAAACCACGCCTTGTACGTAATTATAGTTGGAATATAGCTGATCTACAGGAATATCTGCATCTACTGTTTTTACATTTAGAAAATCTTTCTTACACGCGGTAAGTGTGGCTCCTAATGTTAATAATATTATGATATAACGAGTTACTTTCATTGTGTTATGTTTATAAGAGTTCATCATTAAAATTTCATTCTTAAACCAAAACTTACTGCTTTCATTAATGGGTAGCCCATTGATAACCTTTCAGCCTCTAAATCCTCTATTTTATCGAAGCTTAGCAGGTTTGTACCGTTGATGTAAAGTCTAACTACATCTAGCTTTTTAAATGCTCCCGTTTGGGGTAAGGTATAGCCTAGCTCAACACTACGTAGCTTCACAAAGCTTCCGTCACGTAACCAAAAGTCAGATGCTTGGTCGTTATTGGCATTGCTTAAAGTAGAAAGACGTGGCGTGGTTGCAGTTTGTGCAGTTGCAGGTGTCCAGCTGTTTGTAGAAAAAGCGGTAATGTTGTTATTGTTAGTGAACGGATGCGTATAGCTATATGCATCAGTCAGCAAACTTACTGTTCTATTTAAAGCACTTTGGAAAAAGGCATCAAAATCGAATCTTTTGTATTTAAAGCCTAAATTAAAGCCTAAAGTAATTTCTGGAAGCTTAGCGTAATCAATCGGAAGTTTATCATAATCATTGATGATTCCATTTTTATCTTGATCAATATACTTAAGATCTCCAGGCCTAACGTTTGCGTAAGAAGAACTTGGTATTCCAGAATTTAAGTTGCCATTGGCATCAAAATCTGCTTCTTGGTAAAAGCCATCATTAATTAAGCCTCGCATTTGACCAAGTCTGTAGCCAATATCATACAGGTAGCTGTAGGGTTGTGCGTCTTGTGAGCGTTCCACAACTTTGTTTCTTGCAAAAGCAGCAGATGCACCTAAATAATATTCAAAGTTGCTGGCCTTTTGCGTATAATTTAAACTAGCTTCAAAACCTTTGTTATTCACTATACCACTGTTGGTTATAGGCAAATCAAAGCCGGTGTAAGAAGGAACGGATGTTGCTGAGATGTCTAGAATTCCCGAACGTCTTTCGCTAAATACATCTACTGTTGCAGATAAATTTTTCCATAAAATCGCGTCGACACCAATATTAAAAGATGTTTTCTTTTCCCAAGAAGCATTTGGGTTTGCAATTCTTCCTTCTGTTCGTCCTTCTCTTCCAGAGTTTCCTGTTCCTACAATCCAACCTGGTGCATTAACTCCCCATTGCTCATTTAAAAAGCGGAAATTTTCGTTAATATTCCCTACTTTACCATAAGAGCCTCTGATTTTTAAAAAATCAATTACAGAACTGTTTTTAAGAAAATCTTCATCAGAAGCAACCCATCCTAAACCAATCGCCGGAAAAAAACCATACATCTTCCCTTCAGCAAAATCGGCAGATCCGTTGTAAGATGCTGATAAATCTACAATGTATTTCTTATCATAATCATAAGTTACGTTTCCAGATAAACCCTGGGTACGTACTTGATAAACTATACCATTGTGTGTATAGCTTTGTCTTTTCGCCAGCACCATTCCGCTGAATGTTTGCTTTCCAAAAGTGCGGTTATAGTTAAAGCCTAATTGGGCTGTGGTTCTATTCCAGTGGCTTACTTCGCCATCGCTGATACTTTGACTATTTGCTCCACGAATCAAATAAATGGGATTTCCGTTAGCGTCTAAATTAGGCTCATCTTGCTCATTTTTACTTATTTCATAGGCTGGAACGGTGAAATTTTTCACGTAGTTTCCAATGTATTGGTTACTGAATGATATACCACCGCTGAAATCTAATCCTGGCACAAACGAATCTAGCTTTTCTGTAAATCTTACGCTGGTTTGCAAATTACGAGTGTGTGCATTATAAATTCCGTTTTGCTGCAACCGTTGTACTGGATTAAAGTTATAAACAGAACTGGTACCCCAAGTGTTATTAGGGTTTTTAACCGGGAATGCTGCAGCAGGAATTCTTATGAGGTTATCAAACAAGTCATCAGCAGTGAAACCAGAAGGGGTATCTTTATCTTCGGTAATACCGGTAATGTTCGCTTTTACTGATAGGTTTTTACTTAACTGAAGCTCAACGTTACCACGTAAGTTGAACTTGCTGTACTGTGCATTGGTTCCAAAATCTTTATCAATTGCATCTGCATTTTTATATAAACCTTTAAAATCGGTATAGTTCATCAAAACAAAATACCTTGCTGTTGTGCTTCCTCCTCTAAAAGAAAGGTTGTAATCCTGTATTTGCGATGTTTTTCCTAAGGTTTCATCATACCAGTTCACGTTTGGATGAAAAGGGTCGTTTGTAGCTTTATACAAATCGGGATTTGCATATTTGATGGGCAAACCATCATTAGTTAAGGCTTGGTTGTAAAAGCGGGTATAATCATAAGCGTTAGTTACCGTAGGCAAATCAATAGCACTTTGTATCCCGTATCTGGCGTTTAACGTGATTTTAGTTTTTGGCATTACTGCACCATCATAAGTTTTGATAGCTAAAACGCCGGCACCACCTTCTAATCCGTAAACTGCTAAAGCAGAAGCGTCTTTAAGTAGCGTAATGGATTCTATTTCGTAAGCCGAAAGAGAACTAATTGCATTCATTTCAACTTCAAATCCATCCAAATAAATTAACACTCTGTTGCCGGCAATATTCCAACTGCTTTGGCCTCTTAAATAAAATGTTGGGTTATCATAACCGGGCTCGCCAGAACCTGTTACCACAGTTAATCCAGGAATTCTCCCTTGTAAAGTGTTGAGTAGGTTACCCGAGGTCATACGTGTCAATTCCTCGCCCGAAAGGGTAAAAACCGCACCCGTATTTCTTTTGGCATCTACATTTCTTAAACCTTCATGGATAATGTTAGTTTCATCTTTTCCGTTTATTACTGAGTCTTTTACTACCTCGGTTTGTTGAGCGTTAGCCACAAAACCACAGAAAATAAAAAGAATAGCAAAAAGGATTATATATTCTTTTTTCATTTTTTATCAATTAAATATATAAATATTACCATCCTGGATTTTGGCCCGTCCAGCTACTACCGTCTCCTAAATAATTTTTACTGATTTCGTCATTAGGAAAAGGCGAATAGTAATACTTGCTAGGAAAAACCCTCTGGATAAAAGGTACAATTGTCCACGTACGTTTTAAATCGCCCCCTACGTTTCTTGCGGTAGTTACAATACCATTTAAAGGTCTATTTAATACAGTACCTGCTCTTAACCATCTTCTTAAATCGTCAAGTCTTAAGCCTTCGTAAGCCAACTCTACCGCCCGCTCATTCTGGATTGCGGCTCTAAAGTTGATATCGTCACCGATATTTTTCGCCGGCATTCCTGCTCTTTTTCTAATAAGGTTAAGATAAGTTGTTGGGTCTCCAGATGGCCCTTGATATTCGTTTAAAGCTTCTGCATAGCTAAGATAGAACTCTCCTAACCTAAATACTGGCCATGAGAAATGATCCCAACTTCCTCCATCTATGCGAGCTACAAACTTGTAAGTTTCCATGGCATAACCATCTACGCCGGCATCACTAGATGCTCCGCGTCCGTCTGATGAGTAGTCGCCTTTTTTGTAGTAAGCTAAATTACCGTTACCAGCATTATAATACATCCCATCATAAGCAACAGTTTGATAAAACCTTGGGTCCAGATCAAATGCTTTAATATCTACGGGTAAATCGTTACCAGAACTAGGTAATGTAAATCGTGTACCATCTCTCTTTTCATAAAGTTGCATAAACTCTATAGGTACATTGTTTTTTACGCCCCAGTTTTCCGATTTAAGCATTCCTACTTTAGAATGTATAAACCTACCCCAGGCAGTACCATCACCCCATGGGTTACCACTAGGAGATGCATTCGCCGTGTTCACTAAAATCAATTCTTTATTGGCAAACACATTAGATACCGCTTCGTAATCGCCAATGGTTTCATAAGTTTCGCCTGTTGAAAGTGGCTTACCGGTGTCATATATCTCTACACCTGCAGCAGCGGCATTATCAATTACAGCTTTTGCAGCTTTTGCAGCTCTGTTCCAACGCTCTTTATCATAGGTTGGGTAGCATAGCACAGAATCTTTGACATCGCCAAATCTTGCACCCGTAACATTTGCAACCATAGATGGTGGCGTATTAAATAATGGACTTGCAGCATACAATAAAACTCTTGACTTTAAAGCCAATGCAGCCAGTTTGGTTACTTTTCCGTAATCAATAGATGACCGTGTTGGTGGCAATAAAATCGCCGCTCTATCACACCAAGCTACAATGCTATCAACAACTGAAGCTACTGAGCTACGGCGAATATCTATTTGCCCATTGCCATCTAAGGGTTGTGTTACAATTGGAATTCCGCCATAGTTTTTAAACAGCTCATAATGTTGAATTGCTCTACAAAACAGGGCCTGTCCTTTTACATCTGATTTCCAGCTAGGATCTGCATCACCAACCATGTCGATATTTTTTAACACCAAATTTGCTTGGCGGATACCACTATAATGACTGCCGAAACCTCCCCAATCATTATTTGCCGCAGCACTCATATTTCCAGTAACGTATGTTCCGTAGTTGATATGAGCGGCTGACCAATCATAACTAGGATGTAAAATATATAAAGCATCACTAAGCACATCTGGGCGAGCATGACCAGGGGAACTAGTTCTTAGATAGCCTGTGATACATCTATTATACATTTGAGCTACAGCATATTGTGCTTGCCTTTGTGTATGAAAAATGGTATCAACCGTTACTGAGCCACCTTTAGGTTTCTCTAGAAAATCTCTTGTACAGCTTGTGGTTTGTAAACCAATCAAAATGCCTAAAAACAATAGGAAGTTTATATTTCGTTTTTTCATCATGTCTTTTTTATTGGTTAAAAATTGATGTTAACACCCATGTTATAGGTACGGGTAATAGGATACCCGATGTAACCTAAATTCTCGGGTTCGCCCCAAAGTGAGTTTGGAGACCAAGTGTAAAGGTTATTCCCGTTTACATATATTCTAGCAGACTGAATACCAACTCTTTTAAGAAAACTTTTTTGTATAGTATAACCTACTTCTAAGTTTTTCAATCTTAAGTAATCGGTATTTTTTTGGAAATAAGTACTGCGGGCGGCGGCTTGGTTATAAGCAGCTATTGGAAAATCAATTCTCTCTCCGTTATTATAGCGCTCCAATGTAAATCTGTTTTTATCCACATCGAACAAAGACTGTTGCTTGTTAAAATGCGCATTACCGTCACTCATCGCATATCTAGACACTCCAGAAACACCTTGTAATAAAGTTGAAAAATCAAATCCCTTAAATTCAAAACCGAAAGATATACCGTAAGCAAACCTAGGGATGTCGCTATAGCCTGTTCTGGTGCGGTCTTTTTCGTTGATGACACCATCTTCATTAACATCAATCAATTTAACTTCCCCAGGCTGTAAGGCTACGCCAGAATAACCGAGATCTTTTTGATAAACTGTTTTACCCGATTCGTTCACATAAGATTCTCCGTTTTTGTTTAAAGCCGGAATAGGGCTTGCCAAAATCGGATTACCGTTACCATCTATTTGGTAAAGATCCGCCCACGAAGTATAAAGACCATCTGCTTGTAAAATTAAGGGTTGATTGATTGGATTACCTGTTTGGGCTTGATACTCCAAACCTGGGATAATGGCTTCATCCCTAAAAATAATTTCATTTTTAGTGTTTGATGCGTTTCCTTTGATCCAGTAATTGAACTTATTGTAACTATCACGATAGCTCACTTCTAGCTCATTACCCCAGTTTTTAACTTCACCTAAGTTGTAAGGTGGCAAAGTAGCTTGAACAATACCTGGGATGGTGCCTTTGTAAGATAGAATATCTTTTCTATGCTCATTAAAGTGATCGTATATGATAGATATTTTGTCTTTTAGCAGATGAAGTTCTAAACCGATATTAGATTTTGTAGCAGTTTCCCAAGTTACGTTCGGGTTTCCAATTACACTTTCGTTGGCACCTTGTACATAGTTTCTATCGTTAAGCGTTCCAAAAGTGTAACCCCCATTGTAACTCCAAGTATCTGGTAAGTACAAGTAACGAGCGGCATTTTGGCTTCCGTTAATATTAATCCTATCGTTACCCACTTTACCTACAGAGCCTCTAATTTTTAAATAGGTTACATAGTCGTTTTTAGGAAAGAAAGCTTCGTTACTTGGTATCCAGCCAGCAGAGTAAGCAGGCAAAAAGCCAAATCTTTTACCTTCTGGGAAGTTTTCTGATCCATTATAACCCATATTGTACTCAGCAAAATACCTGTTGTTGTAATTATAAGTTACCCTACCAACAACACCCAAATAAGCATGAGGTAGATTATAGGATAAGTCCGGATCATACTTTTTCTCCATGTTATATAACACCAGACCAGAAACACCATGTTTTCCAAAGTCTCTTGCATAGTTTAAAGACAGCTCGCCATAAATTTTCCTCCATTTTCCGTTGTACCAATCGTTCCACCGTTGTGCAGGAGTTACTTCGTTCAACTGGACAAAAAGAGGATCTAACTTATCTCCGTTAGGATTTTCTCTTAAACCATAAAGTAAAGGCTTAAAACTTCCTCCGGTTCTGCTAGAGAAATAGCTATCATAAGCGGCCCGCCCGTTTGCGGACAACCCTTTTGTGATAAAATCCAATTTATGGCTTAAACGTATGGAAGAGTTAAGGATACTGTTATTAGTAGTATTGAAATTGTTATCATTGGCTACAGAGTACAATGGATTTAAAGCTGGGTTTTGATTGTTAAAAGGAAGAACAAATTTTCCATCAACCAGTCCGGCAGATGCTAACGGCGAAGACCAAAGGATGCGTTTTTCCCAAGTGTAATTGTCGTTGTCCATACCGTTTATGGTAATAAATTGCGTACCCATATCAACTGAAATCCTGAAATTTTTGTTGACATCAAAATCAAAATTACCACGTAAATTGTAGCGGTCTTTTTTGAAATCCATCTCATCAGAGAATGTCATATAATCAGTTTTAAACAAGCCACCCTGCGTTAAATATCCTAAAGAAAGAAAGTACTTTAAAGATTCTGTACCACCGGTTAGGTTGGCATTAACCTGAGTCTGTGGTGCAAATTGTCTAAAAATCTGATCTGTCCAGTTTTGATCGGGATGAAAATAGGGATCGTAATACGGATTTGGTTGCCCGTTAGCCAGCGTTGGTGTGTTGGCGTTCTGGTAATATTTTAAATCTTCTGGAGAGTAATAAACACTTGATTCGTTTATCCAGTTATTATCACGCTTTTTAACAAAATCGCTCCATGTTACAATATCAGCATCGTTAGCGTGGTTAATCCAATAGGTTTGATAGCTTCGTTCGTTTAGTAAAGTTGCAAAATCATAAGAATTCACAAAATTGGGCATATTTGTAAATTCAGAAATTGCTGTTTGTACTGAAGCACTCACTTTTGGAGCACCTAGTTTACCGCGTTTGGTGGTAATTAAGATTACTCCATTTGCACCTCTAACTCCGTAAACTGCTGTAGCAGAAGCATCTTTTAATATACTGATGGTTTCTATTTCATTAGCGTCGATATCATTATAAGTGTCTCTGGCAATTCCATCAACCATTATTAAAGGTGAGTTTTCACCAGTATAGGTACCCACACCACGAATGTATAATGCGGATTCATCTGAGCCTGGTTTACCACTTTCCTGAACAGCAACTAACCCTGATAGTCGTCCTGCTAAGGCATTGCTTATATTTGCAACGGGTGATTGCACTAATTCTTTAGAGTTAATAGTGGATATTGCCCCAACAACAGATTCTTTTTTCTGTTGTCCGTAACCAACCACCACCAACTCATCCATGTTGATTGTTTGCGCTAATAAGGTTATAGCAATCTGCGTCCGTCCGTTTAAGCTAACTTCTTGGCTCTTCATTCCCATAAAAGAGAACACCAATACCCCGTCTGAAGCTACATTGCTAAGTAAAAAATTACCGTTAATATCTGTAAGGGTGCCAGAATTAGTTCCTTTTCTGGTTACTGAAACTCCGGGCAGAGGATTGCCACTTTCATCAAGAACTCTTCCTTTAACATCAATAGGAGGAAATACTCGCTCTTTGATCACTACGGTTTCACTTTCGTTAAACATGATCTCGAAACGACCTGAAGAAAACATTTTTCGCAAGACGGTTTCTAAAGATGCTCCTCTAACATTAATGGTTACTGGGTTAAGTTTTTTTAGTAAATCAGCATCAGCAATAAAGCTATAGCCGGTTTGTTTGGTTAATTGATATAATACATCTTCTACAGCTGTTTTCTTGATGTCCAGGTTGACCTTCTGGGCGAAGCCAGCAGTTGCTGTCTGCAAAAAAACAACTGTTAATAACATAACAGTCAGTTTCATAACAATTAAATATTTGTTTGGACAGCACACATGCGTCCAGCATGACCATACCGAAATTTTTTTATACATTTGAAATGGGTGTTTAGATTTAGGTTCGTTTAATTTAGTCTTTGATGCCCATGCAATCTTTGATTGCTGATTCAGGGGTGCGCCAACACTCCTGAATTCATTTTAATGAAATACGTTTTAGTAATTAGTTACCATAATCCTCCTTTCTTTCCCGCTGCCCTCTACCTTGAATTGGACAAGACCAGTAAGCGCTATATTGTTCAACAAATTATTTAAACTTTTACTTCTGGCGTAGTTTCCAGCAAAACGCACTTTTGAAAAGTCTTCATTTTTATCATATACAAATTTTACACTATACCATTTTTCCAGACGTTTAGTAATGCTTTGTATAGGTTCATCATTAAAAATGAACAAGCCTTCTTTCCAATCAACTGCTTCGGTAGTGTTTACTTTTTTAACTGAAATTGCTTTTAGATTTTCGCTTACATAAGATTGTTCGCCCGGCACTAGCATACGAGACTGCGGATTTCGCATACCTCCATTTTTCAATGTTCTACTCACCATTATACTACCTTCCAATAGCGTGGTTTTAATACCTTTATCGTAACCGTAAGAATTAATATTAAAATGTGTACCCAACACTTTCACTTCTTGATTTTCAGTTTTAACTATAAAAGGCTTTTCACTCATTTTAGCAACTTCAAAATAAGCTTCACCTTCTAATTCTACCACACGTTTGTCTTTTTCAAAATCAACAGGATATCTTAAACGGCTGTCGGCATTTAACCAAACCTTTGTACCGTCAGACAATTCCACTTGGTATTCGCCGCCGCATGGTGTATTTAAAGAAAGGTATTGGGTTTGGTTAAGGAGTCCTTGTTCATTTTCAGCACTCATCAATAAGCTTCCGTCAGAATAATTAACCTTGTTATTAACCACAACAATTCCTTGTTTCTCTAAATCAATTTTACTCCCGTTGTCTAAAGTTAAAGTTGCTTTGTTGCTACCAGGCTTAATTTCCGGTATTACTTTCGCTGTGTTTTTTGTAGGAAGCACTGTGTTTTCTTTAAAGTTGTACATCCATATTGATGCTCCTAAACCTAGCATTACCAAAATTGCAGCAGCATATTTCATCCAAATAAACCGCTGTTTATTCTCTTTTTTATCAGAATTAACAATTTTATTGAATATAGCGGTTGAGTTGCTTTCAGAAAAATCTATCAGTTCACTATCAGTTAAATTAACCCAAGTTTCGTCAAGTAAATTGCTGATTTCCTCTTGATGGTCATTATCTGACATCAATGATTTCAGTTCATTCAATTCTTCGGCTGTACAATCGTCAGCCAAATATTTTTTGTATAAAAGGGTTATTCGGTTTTTATTCATTGGTTATAAAAAGAAATGCGCTTAGGTGTAACATTCCCCTTTTTAACAAAGACCCGCGAGAATAAACTATGGAGTAGTAAGAATTGAAAAAAATTAAAAAAAGAATTTTAGGAACAATAAAAGCCCTATAACATCAGTATGTTGGGTAAGATAAGTTCTTAAAAATCTTAAAGCGTGTTGCATGTGGGTTTTAACGGTAAGCCTAGAAATAGATAGTTGCTCTGCTGCTTCCTCATACTTTAAGCCTTGTTCGCGGCAAAGTTGATATACCTTTTTTTGTTGTGGAGGAAGTTTGTCTATTCCTTGAACTAATTGTGCATTTGTATCCTTTAATAAAATTTCTTGCTCAGTTTCGTTATGAACTTCTTGCCAACCCACAAACATGCATTTGTTTGACTTTAACTCGAGTTGCTGCCTTCTCAATAATTTTAAGGTATGATTGCGGGTAACAACTCTTAAATAAGCATCCAAATTTAAAATGCTCTCTAAATTGTCGTGTTGCCAAATGGTAAGAAAAATTTCGTGAACAATATCTTCCGCTCTATCTGGATATTTTAAAATTTTAAGAGAATATGTATAAACTTTTTTACGATAACGATTATAGAGCTCGGCAAAAGCCAGCTGGTCTTTTAACGAAACACGTTTTAAAAGCAAAAGATCATCTAATACTTGTATCTCTTTAATCATTAAAAAAGCAAATCTTGTTTGTTGTAAATTAATCCATTCTTCATTTTTTAAAAAAATGACCTAGCGCTGTGAAAATTGCACATTCAAGGCTAAGAAAAATCTACTTATCAGTTTATAAATAATGGGTTAGTAGTAAAAGATTTTTTCAATTAAAATCTGTATTACTTTTCACAAATTAAGTTTAAATACATGTATTAACAAAGAGAATTCTAAATATTTTTTAAAAAAATTAACATATTTTAAAAATCAATGTAATGTGGTTAATTGAATCGATTGCTAAATCTAAAATATGCAAGAACAAACAAATTAGCCCTTTTCATTTATTAAATATGGTGCTTTTGCAATTTCGTCGCACTTTTCTAGATAAGCATATAATTTTATAAGCATATTATAATCTATAAAACAACCTATTGTTTATCACCTCTACTGTAAAAGGGAATACCTAGTACTAATTTATGAACGGGAACTCCGGCTTTAATATACATATTAACAGCATCAGCTACCGATACGTCTTTGGTGAATTTTTACTTATACAAACCAGAGTGATGAAAAGGTGCAGAAGCCATGACGTATGCCATGATGTTAACAAAATCAACATCATTTATTAGAGCCTGTTTAAAATTTATCTAATAATTTGTTTATGCTTATTTTTGGCTACAAATCGTTAAATTTTTTCGATACGTTACTTTTTTTAAAAAAAGGAACTCAAGAGCGCTAAAGCAGTTTTCGAGATAGCTTTCGGCTATCTCTACAAAGTTTGTCTCCTTTCGCTCAAAAATAATCTATAAATATTTTTACAATACAAATTGTAACAGGCTCTTATATTTTTAAAATTTATGTTTTGAACACTTGTAATTGTTGCTGAAATAAGCAGTTTATATTTTCCAATTTCTTTCTTAATTCCACTTATTAGTAATGTAAAGTCATCATTATCATTGGGTCTTGTAGAGATAATTTAGCATAATCTGCTGTAGGATATCCCCAATCAATATCGATACCATCAAGTTTGAATTCATCTACCAGCCGTTTACAATCTTTCGCAAATGAACCAACTCTGAAGCTTCGCAGGGAACTGTCTCAATAAACTCCTGCAAACCGCAGAATTATTTATAGCACAGATTATCAGACCATTGTTCCACGATACTTTTATAAGAAATATTACGGATATGCTTAAGCATCAACAAGCCTACCATCAAGCGGATTGGTTTTGCGAGACAACCGTTATCAAGACAATACAGAGGACTAAACGCCGTCTCAAACTGTTGTACAGTTAGCTAAAATATAAAGTGGGTACTTAGTACTTAATGTGTCTTTTTATGAGAAAAAACTCGACTGGTTTGACGTATTTTTTTTTGCTAACATAGTTTTAATCTGCAAGGTTTCTAGGTTAGATATACAGAATCCTGCAACTAAAAATAAATAAAATATAAATTAAACTCCTTATTATCAATTTTTTAAATGGTTTTTAAGGAATAACTAATTAGTTAAATGTTTAACAACAAAAACTAAAAACTGGATTAATCTTTAAAAATGAGCCAAATAATAGTTATTTGGTCTTTATTAATTTTTTAGGTTATCTCACACACCGAAATCCCATATTACTTAAGCCAGAATCGTAAGAACTTTTCATTCTTCTTGCAACTCTGTAGCCAGAGCAATAACTATCATTACACATAAAAGAACCTCCTCTTGCTACTTTTTTAGGTGTATAAGGCTCATCAGGGTCATAACTATCTGCCGGACCTTGTGGATTTTTAACACCTTCTGGTTTGTTAACGTATTCATAATAATCGTTTCTGTACCAATCAGCACACCATTCCCAAACGTTACCCGCCATGTCATATAATTTATAGCCATTTGGTGCAAATTGTTTCACAGGTGCTAAATCCTTAAATCCATCTTTTTCCGAATTTGCATTTGGAAATGCCCCATCCCAAGAGTTTGCTTTAGCCTTACCTATTGCAATATTTTCATCTCCCCATGGGTAAATTTTTTCTTGTAAACCACCTCTTGCTGCAAACTCCCATTCGGCTTCTGTTGGTAGTCGTTTGCCTGTCCATTTACAATAAGCCATTGCATCATCCCAGCTAATATGAATTACCGGGTAGTTTTCTTTTCCTTTAATATCACTATTTGGTCCTTCTGGGTGTCTCCAACTTGCTCCTGGCACCCAGCTCCACCATTGCGAATAATTATTTAAATCTACAGAGTGGTTTGGTGGGGTAAAAACTAATGATGCAGCTACCAATTGGCTATCATCTGGTTTTGGCGTATTTGGAGGCAATTGCATTTTTAATTCTTCCCAATCTGGTTTTTTCTCTGCTGTGGTTACATAGCCAGTAGCGTCAACAAATTTTTGAAACTGGGCATTGGTAACTTCATGTTCATCCATATAAAAGCCATCAACTGTTACTTTATGTTTTGGATATTCGTCTTTGTCTGCCTGTTCATTATCTCCACCCATTGTAAAAGTTCCACCAGGAATTTTTACCATCCCGTTGGTTGATGTATCTCCATTAAATTGGATATCGACTTTTAGATTTTGTTCTACTGATACTGAATCAGTATTTTCTACTACTTTTTTATCTTGGTTGCAGGCTATTAATCCTACTGCTCCAATAAAGAACAAACTTTTTAAAATATGGTTATTCATTTGCAATATGATATTTTTTGGTTTATAAAATCAACGTTAAAACGTTTTTTTGCCGTAAAATTTTATCTATTTAATTTTTAACTGTCATAATCAATTTTATAGCTTTTTGCTCTAAGCTAGAAAAATTAAAATTCTTTTTCGCCAAATTCACTTCCTGGCAATTTAAGTTTTCTGGTTAACTTATTAAGGTTAAAACCTAAATTCAACATCAGTACATCTGTTTCATAAATGTAATTAGTGGTGGTAAAAAAAGCAGGTCCAGAGGTGGTAGTTCTTTGACGGTTGCTTTCATTCATTATTCCTAAATCAATATTTTGCCATTGTAGCAATGCCGTTAACCTTCCATCTAAGAACATTTTTTTGAAAGAGAAATTAGGACTTAAAAATTTAGAAATTAGTACAATTGGTGGTTTTAAGAGCCGCAAATATAGTGAGATTTTTTTTTAAGGCATTTATGGTAAAGGTTAATTAATCATGATTACCCTCACGAAAAATGAAAAATGATTAAGCTAGGCATTTATCCCTATGGGGTACAAAATAATGTTGACTACAAATTTGGTATTGTCTTCGGCTAAATAACGTTTATTGGTATAACCAATTCTTCAATGATTTAATAACTCCTGTAGTCCTACTATCTAATCTGGGTTAAAATCTTATTATGGAGTTGTTTTTAAAGTTATCGCGTTAGTTAAGACGTACCAATTATTGATAGTGCTATTTGTATTTGCAAATCTAAAAGCTGGTTTAGCATCATTAATATCGCTAAATAAACCAACAGCTAACTGATAAATGCCGTTAGGTATTGCGTTAAAACTTAGCGTACTTATTTCTGTAGTGAGTTGATCTGAATTCCAATTAGCAGGTATTGCCCCATTTAACAACCTTTTTTGAATTACATTTCCTTTGGCATCCAATAAAGCAATAACTAATTCGCAATTTTCGTAAACTTTAGTTACCCCTTTATTTAAAACAGAAGTTTCTACACTAAAAATTTGATTATTACTTAAGCTTTTCGGAATTTTTACATTTTTTAATACAAAATGATAACCTACTCTATTTGCTATTTTGGTGTATAAAGTTGGATTTGCTAAGTACATCTGTGTATCAAACTGAATATAGCTAGGTTTCCCAATTTCAATATAACTTAATAAAGTATCGGCGTTCCAATAATTTTCTGAAGTTAGCCACTCGTAATTTGCGGTATATTCAAAAACACTTGGCGCTTTTTGGTGCGCTCTTGTTGTTTCACTGCCATTTGAGTATTTAAAAATACCATCGCTACGCATTCCAATTTTATTATCAACAGCCCATTCGTAAGTATCGTTATAAAAAGCTTCGCCCCATGGGTTTATCAGTTGGGTATTAGAGAAAGCGTTTTTATAAGGTAAAATAAACATGGTTTTTAACTGCGTTGATGTAATGTTAACTCCACCTAATTCGTACAAATGTTGTTCGCCCCAATTGCCGTAATCTCTTATATCAACAAAAGCAATATCAGGGTTACCATTGTATCTAACGCCTAAAGCAGCTATAAATTGATGCAACTTATTTATAAAAACAGCATCAGTCCATACCGGAATTACTTGTTTAATGGTTTGACCAGTTTCCCAATAAGTAGCGTTAATTGTTCTGCTTTTTGCACCTGCATTAAAAACCCATTTTGGGGTAACATATTTTCCTTTATCTATTGTATTGATAGATCTGTTGGTATTGGCACACATAATTCCAAAAGCAAACTTTTTACCTTTTAACTTACATTCGGCTATTTCGTTATTAATCCAATTCCAATTATAATTACCTTCTTGTGGTTGTATATCTGCCCAATCGTATCTGATATATTTTGTGCTAAATACGCTTGCGTATTGCTCTTCGTAATCGTAATATTTCACAAAACCTTTACCTGGGTTTAATAAAAGGTCTAAACTTTCAACTAAATTAATGCTTTGCATATTTGTAGTATCTGTTAAAACACCCTCATCAACTTGTACAATAGAGACTGATTTACCGCCAGAAAAATCTTTAAAATCATCTTTTTCACATGATAATAAAACAATGGCACCACTTATTGCTAAAATAAAATTAAAAATTTGTTTCATAAGCGCTACTATGTGGGGATTAAAATTCTCAGTAGTTTTTACGCTTAAGTTTTTAAAAGGGTTCATCAATTTCAATATTTTTTCAAATCTATACAAATTAGCATTTAAACTAATATTTACAGATGGTTAAGATTTATTACAAAAATTAATATGCTGCTTTAAGCTTGTGGTATAATTTATGAAATAGTGCAGCACTTTATCAAACATAAATTTGAAGTTGATTATTGCTTTTATAAATTATAGTTTGGCAATCAACCTAACTTAAAGCAACATTTTTTTGAGCCACAATGCTAGACTATTAGTTTGTAGAGCATAAAATATGTGGGAGAAAATATTGTACTACCAATAATGTATTTGTATAAATTAAAATAATTTAACACATTTAATTTACAATACAGTTAACGCATTTAAAAGAGTCCGCACATTTTTTTCAGAGATATTAAATGCATTATAGTTGGCAATTTGTATTTTATTTTCAGCTAATAGCTTACCCGAATTTAAAAGTTTTTCCATTTTGGTTTCCAAATCTGCAGCATCTCCGTTTTTAAAAGAAAAGTGGGTAGTGTTAAAACAATATTCTAATAAACCTTCGCAATCAGAAACTAAAACTGGCAAATTAAAAGCATAAGCAGTCATAATTACCCCACTTTGGGTGGCATCTAAATAAGGTAAAACACAAAAAGATGCATCATTCATTAATTCATAAAGCTCATCTAAATCAATAAACTTGTTTATGATGGTGATGTTATTGTGAGGATTATCAGAAAGAAAAGCCGGATGATAATCATCAATAGTTTTACCTGCTATTATAAATGCTGTTGCTGGGTATCTATTTGCTAAATTACTTGCAGCTTTATAAAAAAGCTCCACTCCTTTATATGGCGAAATACGGCCAAAAAAAACAACCTTACTCTTAACTTCTGCGGGTTGCTTTCCGCCTAAGTTTAAACTGTGGTAAACAGGCATTTGAAATACTGATACCAAATTTTTATACTTCGGAAAATTCTGTTTAAAAAGCTTACCGGCAAATTCTGAATAGGTAAAAAACTGATTGATATATGGAAAGTAAATATTATTCAATTTATCAACTCTGCCTCGCTCCTCGCCGCTATGTGCAATAGGGTCATGTATTATATAGGCTAATTTTTTATTGATGAACCTTAATAGAAAATACCAATCGGCTAAACTTAAAGACTCAATAATGGTGTAATCTGCTTTCAGTAAATTTTTATTTTTACTAAGCAATTTTATCCAAGCTAAAGCATTATGGTAATTGGTTTCTTTATGTTGTTCAAACTTGCAAAATACATTAGCCCCATCAAAATATTCGGCAAATTTAAGAGCGTTATCTCCTTTTAAAACATCCTTTATGTTTAAAGTTTTATTCAGATATTTTTCTCCATCTGTTTTAGATATGCCTAAATAGCCTAAAGTTGCAGGTGCAATAATTAAAATCACATGAAGTTCAACATGTTCTTTTAATTCTTTAATAAACTCTATAGAGATATCAAAAAACCAAGGTCTTGTAATGTAGTTTACTTTAACCATTCTATTTAAAACCTGCCTTTTCTTTAATGAAACCTAAAATTCTTTTATCGGTATATATAAAAACTGTAAAACCAATTATCCAAAAACCTATAAAAAGCAAATATTGGTTTACCATATCTGATAAGTAAGCGTAAGCAAACCAAGCCATAAATAAGATGAGGTAAGAACCAATAATATGGAGCGGTTTGGTGATTTTTTCTTTTACCATTACAGTATCTTGTAGTAAATGGAACACTATAAAAGATATGAAAATAGAAAGGTTAATTACTGATAAGGATTTAAAATACATTAAACCTATAAATGCCAAAGAAAAATTAAGTACAAAGCTGGCTATATTAAACCACATGTCTTTGCGTTCCATTTTGAGAATTATTAATACATTGGCTTGTAGTAAAGCTGTTGGAAAAACTAAAATAGTTAAAAACATCTCTTTGGTATAAAACCCTGCATCTGCAAATTTTTCTCCAAAAGCTAACAAAATAACATCATCAGCAAATGAGTACATAAAAGAGAAGGCTAAAAAGCCAAACACTAAATAAATTTTATAAAATAGCTTGTATAAATTATTAAAAGCTTCTTTACCCCCTTCTTTATGGGCTCTTAACAATTCGGGGAATATTGATGCCGATACAATTACAGGAATAATTTGCGTGAGCGAGAAAAACTTATAACCAATTTCATAAGTTGCAACGTCTCTTACTGGTAAAAATTTAGAGATTAAAATGCTACCAATTCGCCAATAAATTATAGCAATGCTGCCCACAATAATAAAAGGCCAATTGGCAATTATCAGCTTTTTAAAATCGGTAAAACTAATTTTATTTTTAATAATTGATGCTAAATTAGCCAATTTAGAAGTTGAAATTCGGAGAAATAAATTAAGGGTAACTACTCTTATAATCACCAAAACAACTGCCATTTCTATTACAGTGTATGGATATAAATAAATTACAACTGCCAATAAAAGTTTGATAGCTGCTTCAACAATTAATACTACAAATGTTTTATTTTGTTCAAACTGAGCTATGTTTAAGTGCTTAACCCCATAAATAACATTATCAAACACAATGTTAACCCCTATTAAAATGCTTAATATTTGTATGGTTTTATCTTGATACAAAGTAAATGCAACTGCTACGTTTATTAAATAAAAGAACAAGCCGGCTAATAGCTGAATTTTTAAAAATTTATTCAAAAAATGTGATACATCTTCTTCATCATTTAATTGCCTAATAAACCATTGGCCCAAACCTAAAGCAGATACAGAACTAATTACCAAATACAAAGAATTGGCAATTAAATAATTGGCAAAATCTTGTTCAGATAATTCTCTGGCAATAATTATGAAGAATACACTTAATAAAATATTTTGCAAAATATTTGAGGCCAAGCCCCACATACTATTTTGTAAAAGTCCCTTCTTATTTGTCATGTTATATTTATAAGCACTAATCTATTTTACAATAAGAACTCCCTCATTATATCTTTGGGCATAAACCACTAATACACCTGTAATGGTAGCTATTAATATCATAATTCGGGTATCGCCTAAAGAATAAACCGAGTAAAAACCTAAAAACCAACTTAATAAAGCCGATATTAAGAATATGATGTTAAAATCTTTTACTTTCACTAAAAAAGTATGTAAACCTCTCGTAATCGCGTTTAAAATAAAAGCAAATATCCCTAAAGTGCCTAAAGTGCCTAACTCTGTCAAAAACTTTAAATACCCATTCTCTGGGTGGTCAAAAAACACTTTTTCGCCGGCAACCAACCAAAACTGGTCTGGGAAATATATTTCTACATATTTAGAATAATTATCTATCCCTATACCTAACCAAAAATGGCTAAAATACATTTTATACGCATCTTGCCAAATAGCGTTACGTACGGCGTAAGAATCTCCTAAAGATTCTCCTCTACTAAACACAATTAAGTATTGGCTCAAGCTAACCACTATGGCACCAATTAGTAAAATCCCTAACAATCCTAAAAATTTAACTTTTGTTTCGCTAAAAAGTACTATAAAAAAAATACCTAATACTAAGCCCAACAATGCTGCCCTTCCGCCTGTTAAAAAAAGACCAATTACTGCCGCTCCAAATAAATAATAGCTATATTTTGAATAATCTTTATTACCTGGCTTTTTTATTAATGCTATAAAAGCTAAAGCTGATAAAAACTGAGCGTGTTTTTGAGGATCCTGAAAAATACCTGGATAGCGAATGCTCTCAAAAGTAATGTTGGGATTTTCCATGGTGGTTAATGAAAAATCTAAGCCCAAAACTATCTGTAAAAACAAAAAAGCAACAGAAATTGCTAACGTAAATTTAAGTGCAGAAATAACTCTAAAAACAAATTCTTTATCTTTTAAACATTCAGAAATTAGTACGTGTATAAATATAATAATGGGCAAAAACTTGACAATGCCTAATATTGAATTGGACACAAAATTAGAGCTTAAAGCCCCTAAAAACAGTACTAATATTAAATATAAGCTTATCCCAAACTTACTATTGCTAAACAAAGGTTGATTATTGCGTAAAGAATAAAGAAAATAAAAGTAGGTGATAAACTGAAAAGCGCTATAAACAGAATCTGCTGAGTAAATTATAGGATAAAAATAGAGGATAAAAAGCAGGTATTCTTTACCCGGCTGTTTGCTTTTTAAAATGGCATAAAAAGAAAGCAGGATAACTAAATACGGAATTATTTTTAAGATTAACTCTTTCAAATTTTTGTTTCAAATAACCTGATTTTAATTACCAATTAAAGCTTTTAAAAACGTTTAAAAAACGCAAAAAACTTTCTTTTAAACCCTATGTTTGGTTTATTATATCCTTTGTTTTGATAATAGCTATTTCCGTAATTATTTATACCCTCTTCTGGCTTGGCCGAATTGATAACTATGCCCGTTTGAGTAAAACTCTTTTGTAGCGAATTAATAAACTTTAGATATCCAATTTTTGTTCTGTTACAGCGCACAACAAATAATAAAAGCGGATTAAATTTAGCTAAAATTAGTGCATCGGCAGCTAACCTAATTGGTGGCGCATAAATAACAATGTCGTCGTAATTTTGCTTTAGCCTATTCATTAAAATTTCTAATTCTACTTTTTCAATCAACTCTGACGCAAGATTTTCTGATGAAAAACCACTTGGTATTACATCTAAACCATAGTGCATTTCAGATTTTTTAACCAAACTTTCTAGTGCTATCTCTCCTTCTAAAAACTGAATAACTCCAGGCTCATCACTTGCAATACTAAAAAAAGAGGCTAAGTAATTTCTTCTTAAATCTAAATCTAATAAAGCTACTCTACGTCCAGATTTTGCCAAAGATAAAGCCAAGTTAGACGCTATAAAAGATTTCCCTTCTCCTGTAACGTTTGATGTAAGCAAAGTAATTCTGCCTTGTTCTGTTTTGGAATGTAAATCCAAAATTTTGGTACGTAAATACCTAAATTCTTCTATAATACCATTAAAATAAGGGTTATTAATAATTATTGGTTTGTCAGTAGATATTTGTCTTATTTCTGCAATTACTGGTAAAACAGTTTCTCTATTAACAATTGCGCTGTCTTTAACTTTATCGTTAAATAAGCTTCTGGCAATTAATAGCCCAAGTGGCAAACCTAAACCGGCCAATAACGCAATTACCAATACTAAAATTTTATTAGGCCATTTTACCGGGCCAGCGTAAGCTGCATCAATCACCCTTGCATCTGCCAATGTTGATGCATAACTTAACGATATTTCTTCTTTCTTTTTTAGTAAATAAAGAAACAAGTCTTGCTTAACATTTTGTTGTCTTTTAATAGCAATATACTCGCGTTCTTCGCCTGGTATTTTACTAATATCAGCTTTAAAGCCTTCCTCAAATATTTCTAACTTTGCTTTAGTGTTTTCTAGTGTTAGCTTTATGGTAGAAATATTTATTTTTATTGCCGTTTTTAAATCTGCAATTTGAGAATTAATTGGGTTAAATATTGGGTTATTTTCTGGCGTGGTTGATAATAGCCTTGCCTTATTAGTTTCTAATTCATTAAGCTTGGCAATCATCCCGTTTAACCCTGGATCATCAATACCTAAAGTAGATGGCACTTTTTTGTAAAGCGAGTTAGAGCTAATATATTCTTCAATTCCTTCAATAACATTTAGTTTTACCTTAACATCATTTAGTTTAGTATCATTAGCTTGTGCGTTTTCTAAAAATATACGCGACTCTGAAGTAATATCTGTTAACCTTCTGCTACTTTTAAACTGTTCAGATTCCTTTTCAACTTCACTTAATTCTTTTGAAATAGTTGCAAGCCTACTATCAATAAAATTCAGAGTACTTGCAGTTACCCTATTCTTTTCGGCAAAGGTGGCTTTATTATAAATGGTTATTAAATAATTTAGTACGCTTTTTCCTCTTTCTCTGGTAGCATCAGTAAGGGTTAATCCAACCGTAGGCGATTTTTTATTCAGCAACGCAATTTCAATTCCTTTCTGATAATCACTAACTGTTCTTTCAAAATCTTTAAATGAAATAACAATAGCTTTACCAACATAATCTTTATAAAAAGGTGTTTTTTCTATAACGAATGTACCAATTGAACTGGTTATTTCTTTATCAAACTGATATTCAACAGCTATATCAGCTTTTTCTGTGATAAAAAAAGTTTTATCGTTTTTTATATAAACAAGTATTTTTTTCGATTCAATTTTTTCGTCAGTTCTACTGAAATTTATTTTAACAGGACTTTTTCCAAATAAGTTCTCTTTACCTATTTTTTTATCAGATTGATAATCTATCCAAAGTTGTAAATCGCTTACTAAAGTAGTAATTAAACTTCTAGATTTTAGCACCTCCATTTCAGTATCAACTGCTTTATTTGGAGAAGTTAAATCAAGCTCTTGTAAAGCATTTCCAGAGCGTCTGTTGTTTTCTAAATTATTATCATCCTTAATTAATAGCGATGCTTTAATCTCGTACACTGGCTGGGTGATTTTTAGGTAAACAGCAGCCAATGCAATACACATTGTTAAAGAAATAAAAAATAAAGGCCAATGAAAAAGGTATTTCATCAAAACTTCTCTCGGCTTAAAAGAGTCGTCTTGGCTATAAGCTCTTACAATTGGGTAATCATTTTTTGGAGTAGTGTTAAACATAAACCCTATCTGTAAATAGTAGAAAAACCAATTACAAGTACAGATAGTGCCGCAACAATTAAAGTAGCGTTTCTATAACCAATATCATAAGGAGCATATTTGGTTTTATCTGGCTGTACATAAATCACATCATTACTTTTTAGGTAATAATAGTCAGATTTAAATAATGCTTTTGCATTTAAATCAATAGGAATGTACGCTCTTTTACCATCTTGTTCTCTTATTAAAATTACTGTTTTTCTTTTAGCGGTAATATTTAAATCGCCAGCCAAAGCCAAAGCCTCCAATACAGTTATACGTTCAGATTTTATGGGATAAATATCTGGTTTAGCTACATCTCCTAAAACGGAAACTTTCATATTAATAATTCTAGCAATAACCACCGGATTTTTTAAATATTGATTAAGCTTATCTGTAAGCATTTTTCTTAACTGCGGAGTGGTTAAGCCTGCAACTTTTAAAGCACCTAAAACCGGAAACTGAATTTCTCCGCTGCTATCCACCAAATATCCTTCGTAGGGGTTTATTGGATTTGCAGAGCTTACATCATCGTTATTATTGTTAAGCCTTGTTAATTTATTATTAAACACGGCTGAAGCTTCTGCACTTGAACTGCTAATTATTATCCCTAAAACATCATCTTTTTGGATAGTTTGCGCAGAAAGATTATTAATTTCTTCTTGTACAGGACCATTTAATTTTAAATCCTGAAAATATGGAATTTGATTATACCTACCACAAGAGGATAAAAAGAAAGTCAACAAAAAAAATATATAAATTTGTTTTTTATAGCCCATTTAATAGTTTGTGTTTAGCCTATTTTATTAAACTGCTAAGAAATAGTTTAACAAAACTATCCAATTTAGCCCAAAAGTAAAATTAATTCATTAGCTCTCAGAAAAAGAACTTATTTTTAAACATATTTAATTTATGAACATCATCATCACTGCTCCTTCTTTAAATTCTAATTTTAATGTAAGTGGCATTTCTTCTGTTGCAAGCTTTATAATTGCAAAAAATCCTTCAAAAAATTACATCCATTTTGAAATTGGTAAACGAGATAATGATGGAAGAGGTTTCACTAGAGTATTAAATATTTTAAAAAGTTATTTTAAATGGCTTTATGTTTTACTATCAACCAAAAATAAATTAGTTCACTTTAACCTTCCTTTAGATGCAAAATCTGTGATTAGAGACTGTCCTCTAATAATTATCACAAAATTTTTAGGTGTAAAAATGATTATTCATATTCATGGAGGAGCTTATATTGCAAACCACAACATCCCTAGTTGGGCTAAATTTTTAATAAAAATTTGTTTTAATGGCAAAAATCCTAAAATTGTTTTAGGCCAAACAGAAAAAGAATTTATTGTAGATACTTTTAAATGCAAAAATGTTGAGGTACTACCTAATAGCTTAAATTTAGATGATGCAGTAGATTTTAACAGAAATGAAAATGTTGATAACGAATTAAAATTTTTATTTTTAGGCAGAATAAGTAAAGAAAAAGGCATTGAATATATTTACCAAGCTTTTAAAACTTTAAAAGAACAACAATTTCCGATTAAGTTTTATATGGCAGGTAAAGGAGAAGAAGAGCAAGAATATGTTAAAAAATTTAGAGACTTATTAAATTCAGATTTCATTTTTGAAGGGGTGATTTTTGGAGAAAAGAAAACCCAATTATTAAAAGATTGCAACATATTTTTATTACCCTCATTTTTTGAAGGCTTACCAATATCTTTATTAGAAGCAATGTCTTTTGGCCAAGTTGCAATTACAACCAATGTAGGCTCTATAAAATATGTTGTTGAAAATAAAATTAACGGACTTTTTGTAAAAACAAAAAACAGCCAAGACATAGTTGATGCTATACTCGCTGTTAGCAATAATCAAGAATTAAAAACCAAAATTGCAATACAAGCAAAACAAACTGTTTTTAATAACTTTAATCCTATCAATTACATCAAAAAACTAAACCAAATTTACAGTTATGAATAAAATTTTAAACTTCCATTTGGTTGATAATTTAGCATGGTTTGAAGAAGCAATTAAGCTCATAAAATCTAAATACCAAATGGTAAGTATTGATACTTTGGTTGATTATTATGAAGGCAAAATTGAACTAAAAAACGCTTGCCATATAACTGTTGACGATGGCGACCAAACTTTTTACAAATACATTTATCCGATATTAAAAAAGCACAACGTTCCAGCATCTTTATATGTGTCTCCAAAAATATTTAACGAGGGCATAAATTACTGGTTTCAAGAAGTTGAAGGTTATAACACCAACATTTTGAAGAAAATTATTGCAGAAGAAAAAGAAATAGATGCAGAAAAACTAAACCCTTATTCAATTTTTAACGTATTAAAAGTTTTTGACATAGCAACTATTCATCATTTTTTAGAACTATACCGTAAAAAAACAAACACAGCTTTAAAGCCATACCAAAATATGAGTATTGCAGAGTTAAAAGAAGTTGATAACGATGGCTTAGTTACAATTGGTGGGCACACTATGAATCATCCTGTTTTGCATAACGAAAATGATGAAAGTGCTACATTTGAGATAAATAACTCGGTAAAAGAATTAGCAGAATTATTAGGACATCCAATAAAATGTTTTTCCTACCCTAATGGCATACCAGGTTATGATTTTACAGAAAGAGAACAAAATTTGTTAAGAGCAAACGATATTAAAATCACCTTTTCTACCGAGGCTAAAAATTTCAATTCTAAAAATGAAATAATGAGCATTCCTAGAATTGGCGTTTCAAACAACGAATCGATGTTGTTTTTAAAAGCAAAACTAATTTTAGGAGCTGTTTGGGACAATTTAAAAAGAATAAAAAGTACTGGAGAGTATAAGCACAGGAGAGAAATTCAAAAAATAGTAAATGGATAAGCCAACAAGCGTAATTAGTTTAGGTTATAGCATATTTGCATCGAGCTTAGATTATCTTCCAACAAAACATCAAACTTTAGTTAATACTATTAACCAATATTCGTATTGCCTAGCAGAAAAAGACCCAGAATTTAAAACTTCATTAAAAGAATCAGATGTTTTATTGCCAGATGGTGTTGCAATTGTTGTAGCGGTAAAACTTATTGATAATACAACTATAAAGAAAATAGCTGGTGACGATTTACATTTGTATTGTTTAGAAAAATTAAATAGAGAACATGGCTCTTGCTTTTATTTAGGTTCTGGAGATAAAACGCTAGATAAAATTAAGGATCGTGTATTAAAAGAGTACCCAAATATTAGAGTCGGAACATTTTCTCCGCCGTATAAACCTACATTTACAGATGAGGAAAATGCGGAAATGTTAGAGAAAGTAAACAGTTTTAAGCCAGACGTATTGTTTGTAGGCATGACAGCTCCAAAACAAGAAATATGGTCTTATAATTTTAAAAACCAATTAGATGCTCAATTAATTTGTTCTATTGGTGCTGTATTTGATTTTTATGCAGGTACTGTCAGAAGACCTAGTCAAATTTGGATTGATTTGCGTTTAGAATGGTTTAAAAGATTGCTTAATGAACCCAAAAGAATATGGAAGAGATACTTATACTTTGGACCTGTATTTTTTAAATACATGATTAAAGAAAGATATAGAACGGGTGCATTTAACACATTAAAAGAATCTAAACCACTTTAAAATTTCTCTTTTTTATAAAATGCTTATAATGAGAACTCATATTAAGTTTTTCACTTAAAACATAATTGTTTACCTTTAAGCCCACTTATGAGCGTATCATTTACTATGAATAAAAGTAATATTTTTTTATATCTAATATTAATCATCATTTGTAGTTCTTGCGGGTCTTATAAGGATATTCCTTATTATCAAGACCTTAATCGTAAAAGTCCTTCACAAGAACCAACCTCTAATTTTTCGCCGTTAACCATTCAACCCGGAGATATTTTGGGAATAAATGTTAATAGTAGAAATCCTGAATCTTCTGCTGCATTTAATTATAATTTGAATAGAATAAATGGAAATAACTTTGATAACTCTAGCGATAACCCTGTTACAGGGTATTTGGTTGATGAAAAAGGGAATATAGAATTACCCTTAATTGGGGTCTTAAAAGTTTCTGACATTACTACATCACAATTAACAGAGAAGATGAGGCCATTGTTGCTTAAGCTTTATAAAGAACCTACGGTAAGTATTAGAATTATAAATTTTAAAGTTGCTGTTTATGGCGATGTGCAAAAACCAGACCTTTATACATTACAAAACGAACGAACCACAATAACACAAGTGCTAAGTTTGGCTGGAGATTTGAACATTACGGCAATGCGTAAAAATGTACTCTTAATAAGAGAAATTGATGGTATTAGAAACTACATACCAATTGATTTAACTTCTAAAAAAATATTTGAATCTCCTTATTATTACCTTAAAAATAATGATGAAATTTATGTAACTCCAGATCGTACCAAGTACGCTCCTGTAGATCGGGGTTATCGTACTGCAACTTTAGTACTATCTGGGCTTTCAGTTTTTGCAATTGTGATATCTAATTTATTAAGATAAACCTTTAGGCATGGCTACACAGCAACCTCAAATTACAACCTTAATTATTCCCGAGCAAAAAAAGCGGGCTTTAAACATTAAGGTACTAATTACAAGGTATGTTTACCATTGGCCATTATTTTTTTTAACACTTTTAATAGCTTTACCGCCAGCTATAGTTTACATAAAATTTGCCAAACCTGTATATGAGATTAATGCTAGCTTAATTATTAAAGACAATAAGAAAGCGCCAGAACAGCAATCGGCATTGAGTGAAATTGATTTGGTAAATTCTGCAAAATTGATTGAAAATGAAATAGAAGTTCTAAAATCAAACAGATTAATAACCCAAGTAGTAAAAGAGTTAGAGTTAGACATAGCTTACCTAAAAAAAGATGATTTTAATACCACAGATTTATATAAATCAGGACCAGTAAAACTAAAGCTATTTAACGAAGTTTTATCTTCTGACAGAAACCCTACCACTTTTAATAAAGAAGTGATTACTGTTGTAATAAAAGACAATAAAAGTTTTTTTCTTAAAAGTGCTGATGATCAGTTAAAAGAACATGCTTTTAACACTTATTTAAGTAATAGTTGGGGTACTTGGAAATTAGAACCAACATATTTAGTAACCGATTTTAAAGGCCAAACTATACAAATAACCATCACAGATAGAGATAAATTAGCTTTAGAATATCAAAAAGCAATTGATGTTTCTATACCTAACAAGTTATCTACCGCTATTTCATTAAATTTAGAAGACAAAATACCTCAAAGAGGAAAAGATATTCTTAATCAGCTAATTTTCAACTACAATCGCTTAGTTATAGAAGAAAACGAATTAAAGGCTAAAGCAACTTTAGCCTTTTTAGATAATCGTTTAGATTCGTTAATTAAAGACCTTAACATAGCAGAAGAAGGGATTGAAGGGTTTAAAAGTAGTCGCGGACTTACTGATATTAGTATTGAATCTAAAATAAACTTAGAAAATATTCAAAATATTGACCAAAGTTTGAACGATGTAAATGTTAAACTAAGTATTATCAATAGTATTGAAAATTATGTAAACTCATCTAAGCTGGCGCAAGCACCAGCAACAGTTGGCATAACAGATCCGGTATTAAATAATTTGATAGAGAATTTATCGAGATTACAATTGCAAAGGGAAAAACTTTTGGCAGTATCGCCAGAAACTAACCCAGATTTTGACCCAATAGATAGACAAATTGCAAGTACTAAGGCGGCTTTAAAAGAGAATGTTGCAAATATCAAATCATCATTATTAGATACTCGTTCTAAATTGCAGTCTTTTAATAATGGTTTAGCATCATCCATAAAAAACATTCCAACCTTAGAGCGTCAGCTGCAAAGCATAGAAAGACAACAGTCGGTAAAAGCTGGCCTTTATACTTATTTACTTCAAAAAAGAGAAGAAATAGCCACAAATTATTCAAACATAGCAGTTTCCGATCGTGTTGTTGACCAAGCTTATGCTAGCACTCCTAAAAGTAAAAAAGCAATAGTTTTAGCCCTTGCACTTATTTTAGCATTTGGTTTACCTATCGGAATTATTTTTCTGCGAAATGTTTTAAATGACTCAATTATTAATGCGGAACAAATTAAAGACATTATTGATACGCCTATTATTGGAGACATATCCTTAGAAAAATCACAAGGTTTAATAATTTCAAAAAAGGGTGAAGCAAATATCGTGAGTGACCAATTAAGGACCCTGCGAACCAATCTTTACACGCTTTACGGCGATAAAAAGCGTGGAAGAATCACTTTAGTTACTTCTAGCGTACAAGGAGAAGGGAAAACTTTTATTAGTAATAACTTGGCTCTTAGCCTATCTCAAATTGGCAGAAAAACTATTATTCTTAAAATGGTTTTACGCCAGCCTAATTTAGACGATAGCCTAAATATTTCTAGTGAGGTGCCTGGTGTTTCAGATTTTTTAAACAATAAAGCTAAACTTGATGAAATTGTTCAGCAATATGAGTTAAACCCATTTCTACATATTATTGGAAGCGGTAAAGAAGTTGATAACCCTTCAGAATTATTAGAAAGTGAAAAATTAAAAGATTTAATTGCTACACTTCAAAACAGTTATGATGATATCATTATAGACAGTCCCTCAGTTCATTTGGTTCCAGATGCACTCATTTTATCTCGTTTTACAGATGTAACCTTATACATTATTAAACAAGGATATACAGAAAAAACAGAACTTGAATTTCTTAAAGAATTAGAAGAAAAAAACCAGTTAATTAACGTACATATTGTTTTTAATGGCATACAAAAAGCCAAATATGGATATGGATATAGTTATAAAAACAGTTACTATAACAAAACCATAAAAAAATCTATTTTTACAGATTTTTGGAAAAGATTTTAAAGCAGTAAAATTCTGCTGAGAGCAATCCGGATTTTGCACTTCGCACAAAAAAATAACTTACAGCGGTAACATAATTGAATGTTCCTATAATTAACAGCAATATTTTTGAAATTGAAATGGATAAAAAATTAACGAAAGACAATACGCTAAATATTTTTTTTGTTCTCGATAGAAATTACATCGTACCTTTTTCAGTAACATTAACTTCTATTTTTGAAAATAACAAGGATTTAAATATCCAAGTGTTTGTTTTACATGAAATGGGACAAAATGATATGTTAGACCTCACTTGTAAATTTATTAAAGATAAATACAACCAAAAGGTGGAGTTGATAAATTTTGAGGATAAATATTTTAATGATTTTTTTATCTCAGAGCATATCACCAAAGCAGGCTATTTTAAATTACTGTTAGGGAAAATGATTCCTGAAACGGTTACAAGTGGCTTATATTTAGATTGTGACATTGTTGTTGTTGGCTCTCTAAAAGAGTTTATTAACCTAAGTTTTTATGATGATAATCATAAAGAAACATCATTATTTGCAGTAACAGACGTGAGGGCAGATAGGGAAATAAAAAGACTAAATAAAGTGGGTGCTAATTTAACTAGCTATTTTAATACTGGCGTTTTTTATGCCAATTTGAAAAAATGGAGAGCAGAGGGCATGGCCGAAAAAATGATTGAAATTGGCCGAGAATATGGTAAAAATTTGGTTTACCTAGATCAGGATATTATGAACATCTTTTTCAAGAATGATAAAAAAGAATTAGATGCTACCTACAATAAAGATGCAGTAATAAAATACCCCAAGCTCCCAATTATTTTACATTATTTGGGAAACTCTAAACCTTGGCATTATGTTGATAATAGCCCAAACAAACATCTTTACCGTAAATATTTAAAGATGACCCCTTTTAGAAATTTAAAAACGGAAAACATAACTTTAGAAAATATTGGTAGAAAATATGTTCGTTTTTTTAGGCAAAAATTTAGCTCGGGACCAGATTATACCATTTAACTTTAATTGCCAATTGGGGTAATTTAAAAAATCATAATTTATCATTAATGAAGAGCAGATCATACTTCTGGGTAAAAGCAATGATTATTTTAATCATCTTCATTTTCCTCCAGTTTTTTTCTTACACAGGAATAAGTGAGGACTCTAAAGTGCTCCCCACTGCAATTTTTGGTTGCGGTATGTTAATGATGTTGTTATCGATAAATACAATTTTATTTAAAAACGACTTCTTTATTTGTGGTTTAGATAAATTGGTTATCCTTTTTATGGCCGCCGTTTTTCTAAGTTTTTTCACAGCTTATTGGTATTGGGGGCAACCCATTGGCACCTCGCTTTTATCTTACCGGCTGTTCTACATCTATTTTCTATACTTTGTACTGGTCTATTTTCAGCTAACGCAAAAAGAAGTTGAGCAAATCATTTTAATCATTTTCTTTTTAACACTCATCATTTTTGTAATTGGTTTTTTTACGTTCCCCAACCCCACTTTCACCATGCGTAGCGAAGAAAGAAGAAACGGAATTACCATTTTTTTTGACGGACAAGGCTTTACATTTTTAGGTGCTTTCTACTATCTTCAAAAATATTTCAAAACTTTTAACCTGTTGCATTTACTTTATTATGCTATAGGCGCCATATTCTTATTCTTTTTAACACAATCTAGAATGATGTTGGTGGGTATGGGTTTAGGTTCTGTGGTTATTTTACTTTTAAGCCAGCTTAGGTACCGTTATGTTTTTGCTTTTGCGGGCTTAGCTATGGGCATTTTAGTTTATTTAACATCAGGTGTTTTTGAAGGTATTAAAGAACAAAATGCAGAACAGGCGCAATTTGCCGGAGAAGATATAAGGGTACAAGCCTACAGTTTCTTTTTAAACGATTTACAAGGCGGTTGGCCTACTGTTATTTTCGGGAATGGTTATCCTGCAAAAGGGAGCAAATTAGAAACCATTACTTATTACGGGCAGGACAAAGGTTTTTTTACCTCCGATGTTGGTTTAACGGGTCTTTTTAGCTTTTTTGGGATATTTGGTGAAATTATATGGATTTTGTTTTTTTACAAAGCTTTTAGTATGGTAAACACTCAGAATTTTACCCATGTTAAAGCCTACTTTTTAATGATTTTTATTACAGCTTTTACGGGATATTCTATTTTTGACCCTGGATATATGCCTTCTACAGTTATTGCGCTTTATTTAATAAGGTGCAATTATGAAGAAACTAAAGTTATTGAAAGAGTTGGAGACTTTTTAAGAAAACAATGAGATTAACAGTAGTTTTTAATGAAACTCTACAATCATTTATCCGTTCAAATAGAAGTTAAAGCAATGCATATTGCCAAATAATTAAATACAAATGATAGCCGCTTTTAATAGAATTTTAAAAGAGAATACTTTCTTTAAAAACTTTTCTGTACTTACTTTGTCAACCGTTTTGACACAGTTTTTAGGTATGGTAATTGGGATTAAAATTGCTAGAGTTTTAAGTCCGTACAATTTTGGTGTTTACAATTTACTACAACTGCATGCAACCATATTTTCTGTAGTAGGTACTTTAGGTATAAGTAGAATCATCATCAGAAACATTGCTAGGGATAAATTAAACGTTAATAGCCTACTTAAAAACTCTTTAATATTACGTTTAATAGGAACAGGTTTTGCCGTTTTAATTTTTGGGATTTACTATTATTTTTTTAAATCTTACGATATTTTCCTGTTTGCACTGGTCATTTCAGCGGTGATTATGACGGTAAGTTTCGACCATTTTAATAGCCTTGCTTTTGGATTAGAAAAAATGGAGTTTTCAGGTTTTGTAAATTTCACAAGCACAATTTGCTGGCTGTTAGCCATCTTTTTAATTCCTGATGAGCATTTAAACCTAAACTTTGTATTCTTACTATTTGCCTTATTTAATATTATCAAGGTGTTGCTTTTTCTATTCGTTATCAGAAAAAAAACAAACTATAAAGCCAACTTTTCAAATACAGTTAGTTCGCCAGATACTGCACTTTCATTGGGTAAAGAAAGTTTACCTTTTTACTACCTAGACCTTTTTTCTCTATTGAGTATGCAAATACCCATTCTGTTTTTAGAGTATCGCTCCGGGACAGAACAAATTGGCTATTTCAACATTGCAAGCAAGGTTTTACTGCCTATCAGTATCATTGTAAACACCGCACTTTCTGCCATATTTCCAATTCTTGCGAGACTTTATGAGCGTGATTTTGCCCGTTTTATAAATATTTTCAAAACCATGTGTTTAGCCATCAGCTTTATTGGCATTGCCGGTGCTTTTGGCGTCACACTTTTCCGCAAAGAAATTGTGGTGCTATTATATGGCGAAAAGTACATCAGCTCCAGCTTGGTATTAAGTTATCAATGCTGGTACATTGCATTTTTCTCTGTAGTATGTTTATTCGGAACTATTTTGGGTGCCATCAACAGGCAAAAAGAATTGGGTTATCTCTCCTTTGTTTGTACAATAATTGGAGTGCCTTTGCTATGGTATGGTTCGCAATTTGGGGCTCAATACCTTTCTGCCGCTTTTATGGTTGCCACCGGCATTAATTTAATATTACACTTTTTTGTGGTAGATAGGTTTGTTAAAAAGCAAATTTCAACAATGTTTTATATTAAAATTTTCTTGTTTTTGGTAATCGGCTATTTCCTATCCGTTCAAATACCAGAAGGGATTAACCTTAATATAAAGATTTTACTTTTTTTATTGTGTTCATTAGTGGCAGTTTTCTTACTTTATAAAAAGTATTTTACAGAAGTAAAATCTTATTTTCAACCTAAATAGTATATTAAAATCATTAATTTTTAGATGGTCATTTTGTGTTAAATAAATCAATGAAAAGCGTCAGTATTATTATCCCAACATACAACAGAGAAAAGTTATTACCACGAGCAATTGAGAGTGTTTTATCTCAGGATTTTGATGGCGAAGTAGAGATAGTTGTTTCTGATGATGGATCTAAAGATGATACACTTAAAATTGCCGCGTCATTTGGAGCGCAGGTTAAAATTGTTTTAAAACCGCATGATTGTAAAACGCAAGGACCATCTAGCACCCGCAACAGAGGGATAGCAGCTGCAACAAATCCTTATGTTTTATTTTTAGATTCTGATGATTACTTTTTTCCCGGGCACATCAAAAAAATGGTTGCCGCAATTGAAGAAAACCCAGAGTTTGGCTATATATTTTGTAGAATTTTAGAAATTAATGAAACCACCACACCTCCTACTTTTAGCTTATGGACAAAAGAAGAAATTAACGAAAGAGAGATTATAAATTTGAATATCGCATCGCATAACGTGGCTCAAACAAATGGCTTCATTTTTAAAAAGGAAGTTTTTGATAAGGTGGGCGTATTTCATGAAGATATTTATCATGGCGAAGACATTGACCTTTGGATGAGAATCAGTGAATTTTACAAAGGAAATTTTTCTGACCATTATGGTGCAGCACTACGAAGAAACGGTGCCGACCAACTCACTGCCGATTCTAAAGAAAGCTTGTTAAAAATACAGCAGAAAGTTTTTAGGAATGCGCTGAAAAGATATTTCAAATTAAAGTTGAATAACCCTTATCGTTTAGCGAAACTTTTGTATATAAATGCCTACTACATCACTATACAGTTACCTGTAATTAAAAAAATATTTCTAAAATCTTACGAAAAGAAAAAATTGCAGGAAAGCGCTGAACAAAAGTGGTATCCGTTAGCGTATTTTATTAAGATTTGATTTAAAAGTCAAAATTAAGTTTGCCATTTCGCCCGCTGAGTACAACAGTTTTCAGCAAGTTGAATATTACCGAAAATTAAGAAGCTTAACGGTAGTACCTTTTAATTAATTACACATTTTATTAATATTTATCATCAGTTTATTTTGTAATTTATTTATATAATTCTAATTTAGTATTGTAATTTATCTTTAAAGACGCTTATTATATTTTATTTTAATTAATTATCTAATAAAAAAATAATTTATGAAAACGCTGTGTATTTACCCCTTCAAACAATTGTTTGCTACCTATTTAATATTTATAACTAAAACCTTATTTGGGAATTAACCATAACATTTATATTGAAGGTATTTACATTCCTAAATTTTAATCAAAATAAATCTCTTAAGGCGATTTAAACTCTGTTTCAAGTGATTTTTAAATGTTTCAAATTTATTAAACCCACATCAAGATGAAAAAAATTCTACTTCTGCCACTCTTTTTAATTGCGTTTTTACTTTCAAGTTTCCCACAGCAAGGATTTGCGCAGGTTACTGTTATTGATTTTAATTCTGAAGTTAGCGCACCAAACGGAACTGAGATTGTCAAACAACATTCAGTTGAAGGATTTACATTTGCCTCAAACTTGACCAACCAATATGGTGTTGGGTTTTATAATAATATGGGAGAGGGAGGAACGAGGGCTTTGTCCGATAATAATGTAGTGTCCGGAGCGCTAACAAGATGGACTATTAGTCGCAATGGAGGATCAGAATTTCAATTTAGGAGTATCTATATACAAGAAGGAGGTTTTGGGTCCAGTACAAGTGGTACTATTAGGGGGTATAAAAATGGAAATCCGACCGGATCTGCTAAAACAATTAACTTCAACGGGGTAAAAGATTACGCAAGTGACCCGGATTTTTATGATGTGGATGAAATTAGAATAGAAGCAACAGACATTTATGTTGCGATAGATAACTTCACTTATGGTTCAGTATTTACGGGACCTGTGAATGCTGCTCCCGTTGCCACTGCACCTACAGCACCTACAGTTCAAGAAGATGCCGTGGCAGTAGCATTAGCTGATAATATTCAGATTACTGATGTCAACGGAGACAATCAATCGGTGACCTTTACCATAACTGGAGGTACGGTTTCTCTTGGCACCGCTGGAATTACTTTTGGAGGCGGAGGAAATGGCTCATCCAGCTTCACTGCATCAGGAACCCTGACAGCTATTAATACTGCATTGGATGCAGCAACATTTACACCAACACCCAATTTGTTTGGCACCAATGCTGGCTCTATTTCTTTTGTTTCCAATGATGGTACTGTAAACTCTAATACAGCCACAGTAACTTTTAACATTTCAGGAGTAAATGATGACCCGACATTTACGGGACTACCTGCTTCTGTTACTGTGGTAGAGGATGCTATAAATGCAGACCTAAGCGGTGCACTATCGTCGGGGACTTTTAATGATATTGATGCAGGGAGCAACAATGTAACCTTGACTCTCAGTGTTAATCAAGGAACTCTGAATTATGCAAATCCTTTTGGGACAGGAGTAAATATCACTGGTCCTGGTACTTCTACAGGTACTTTTACAGGAACAGTACAAAATATTGAGACCTATTTAAATATTAATACCAATGTTGTATACACGCCTCCAGCAAATCTAAGTGGACTAAATGCAGCAACCTTAACTGTATCCGCAAATGATAACGGGAATACGGGTTCCGGCGGAGGTCAAACCGTAGTACTTGGTCAAATTCAAATTAATATTACCCCAGTTAATGATGCTCCAACAGATATTGTCTTATCACCAACAAGCATCAACGAAAACGTTGCCGCCAATTCTACAGTAGGATCTTTAACTACAACCGATCCGGATGCAGGCAATAGCTTCACTTACACTTTGGTAGCTGGAACAGGCAATACTGATAATGGAAGTTTCAGCATAAGCGGAGCTAATTTAAGAATTACAAACAGTCCAAACTTTGAGGTAAAAAATAGCTACTCAGTAAGAATCAGAACCACAGACCAAGGAGGCTTATTCTATGAAGAAACATTCACGATAACAATCAACAATGTTAACGAAACGCCTACGGATATTGCCTTATCAGCGAATAGTATCAATGAAAATGTAGCAGCAAACAGTCAGGTCGGCACATTCACTACCACCGACCCAGATGCGAGCAATACTTTCACTTATACTTTGGTAGCAGGAGCAGGAAGTACAGATAATGCAAGTTTCAACATCAGCGGAAGCAGTTTAAGAATTACCGATAGTCCAAACTTTGAGGTAAAAAATAGCTACTCAGTAAGAATCAGAACAACAGACCAAGGCTCACTCAGTTACGAAAAAGTATTTACTATCAACATAAATAATGTAAATGATGCACCAATAGTAGCTAACGCCATTCCAAATCAAAACGCAACAGAAGATCAGGCATTCAATTTCCAATTTGCTCTAAACACCTTTGCAGATATGGATGCAGGCGCAATTTTAACCTACACGGCACAATTAAATGGTGGTGGAGCTTTACCATTATGGTTAAGTTTTGACGGGGCAACAAGAACATTCTCTGGCACACCATTAAATGCAAATGTTGGAACGGTAAGTATAGATGTGATAGCAAATGATGGAAGTGGAGGAACAATTACTGCTATTTTTAATATTGTAGTTGGAGCAACATTACCAGTAACTTTTAACCAATACTCAGCTAAATTACAAACAGACGGAACAGTATTGTTAACGTGGGATACCTTTGCAGAACAAAGCAATGATTATTTCGAAATATCAAAATCAACAGACGGACAAAACTTTGTAGTGATAAGTACAATAAAAGGAAATGGAACAACCACTCAACGCAGCTTATATAACTACACAGACAGAACACCAAAAAGTGGAGATAATTATTATAAATTGGTACAAGTAGATTTAGATGGAGCTAGAGAAGATTTAGGGATAAGAAGTGCGAAAGTAGCATTAGCAAATGATTCAAAAGTGACAATCTATCCAAATCCAAGTACAGATTTAGTAAATATAGTATTTGAGTCAGGAAAGTTTACCAGCATAGAATTAGTAGACCTAAATGGTAGATTGGTACAGAAAAAAGTAATTGCCACACAAGCAACAGAGATTACATTAGAAGTAGGAGATTTACCATCATCAAGCTATTTAATAAAGCTTGTAGGTAATCAAGAAACGATAGCTAAAGTATTGGTGGTTAAGAGGTAGTGAACAACCAACTTAACCGCTAAAAAACAGGTTCTCTATATTTAATAGGGAACCTGTTTTTGTATTAATACACCGAATGGCTTGAGTAGCTCTTTTTTAAAAAAGATAATTTAAGGTGAGCCAATAAATTCTGTTTAAAGTCTAATATGTTAGCGGTTGAAAGGGTTTGTACATTTTTCAAAAAAAATACCGAAACGGAGTGTAGTCCTGTAAAACACGACCCCGATTTTTCTTCGGGGAAACACCCATAATAAAAAACCGAGTGAAAACAGATTTATGATGAGACCATCAAAGCGCTCGAAATAAAAAGAGCTTAGTTTTTAATGATTTATTTATCAGAAAACTACAAAGTCATCAACTGTTTTGAAGTCAAAAAATCTCAAAATTACGTAATAATTTTGTAGCAATTTTTTTAAGAAACATTTACACCTTACCATTTCGATAATGACTTAATTATCCTCCCCAGCAATTCTAATATTCTCCTTCACATGCGCCAAATTAAACATAGAGCAAAGCACAATGCTTTGATTAAAATCGTTCAATAAATTTTTAAGCTTCTCATTTGCTGTGGCATTCCCACCACCTTTCATTGGCGAAAAAAGAATGTTTCTTTCTGTGCCTCTGGTACTCACTAACCTTTTATAATCTTCTAATTCTGCAGGTTTATCAAACTGTAAAATATCAAATGAGTTTAAATAATTTTGATGCAAATGCTCTTGAGTTTGCATATAAGCAATTCCGAAAGCTCTGATTTTACCTTCTTCTTTTAGCTTATTCGCCATTTCATTGATTTCGTCAATATAAGTTACAGTATGAAAAGGTTCGTGAATAAAGAAATAATCCAGATAATCTGTACCTAACTCCTTCAAACTTTTCTCTAAGCTTTTACGCATCAATTCTCCTCTCAAAGGCACAATACGATCCAGAAATCTATCAGCAACATTTTTAGAATTTGTGACTGTGAGTGTTTGCTGCTTATTTTTTTTGATGAAATTTTTAACTTCTCTAGCTATCGGTTTTAAAGGTTTCATAAAAGAGGCTTTCCAATTGGCTTCTATCCCAAATTTACTGGCTAAAACTAAGCTATCTCTTTTACCTTTAATGGCATTACCTACAAAACCTTCCGCATCGCCATAACCATAAGACCTTGCTAAATCTAAATGGTTTACTCCATTATCTAAAGCAAAATCTAAAGCATACTGTGCTGTTTTTTTATTAATAGAACCCAAAATTGGGGCGCATCCAAAACCAAGTACAGAAGATGCTATTCCTGGTATCAATTCAATTTTTCTCATTTCAAAAAGTTTGCTAATCTTACTGCAAAAGCACCTAAAAAGAATGTTGGGTTTGCATGGCCAGATGTTGGAAAAGCCGAGCTGCTACAAACATAAACATTATTAGTTCCATATAGTTTCATATCTCTATCAACAACACCTTCTTGTGCAGTATCTGCAATTCTAGTGGTACCTATTTGGTGAATTCCGTCTTTAGAAACATTTCTTACGGCTTTAGCTAATTCTTCTTTTGGATACCAATAAACCACTTCACCACAATTTATTGATCTTAAATATTTATCAATTTCGTCATGAGATTTGATAACCGATTCTACATCTGCATCCATCAAATCGTAATGAAGAATTAATGTTTCACCGTCTTGATCTAGCTCCATTCTGTTTTGTTCTACAGGAACTTGCTCGGCATGAAAGTTTAGCGAATACTCGTTCATTGGGTTATATAAAAATACACCTGGCAATTTCCTTTTTACTAAATAACGTTGCGAAAATATTTTAGCTGGAGTTATCACCGACATGGGTAAATCTTTTAGGAAATTCCAGATGTGTTTTCCTACTGTTTTTGTTTCTCCTTTGGTAATAGAATGTGCAATTGCTGGTGGAGCTAACATGTTTTTTAAAACAGGTGTAATCATGGCTAAGTACATAAAAGACATCGCTCCATTTTTATGTCTATAATCATGGTAAAGAGGATTATCAATCCATATAATGGTGTTTAATAAATCCTTTTTAAGCATAAACTCTTGTGTAAAATGAAACCTTCTACGGATATAAGTCCCATCCGGATTACGCAAATAACCGTAATCTGTTTTTTTAGGGTCGCCATAAAACTTTACTCCTGCAATTTTCCCAAAAACATGTCCTTGATAATATTTACCCAAAGCTGGCGGTGTAAAACCTAAATTTTTAAAAAGTTTGGTGTTTCTTAATAAAATTCTTGTAGATTCTTGTGCACCTGCTGCTAAAACAAAACTATTTGCTTCAACTGTAGTTACCTCTCCGTTTTTCACATTTCTTATGGTTAAAGAAGAAACATTACCATTAGCATCTGGCTCAGTAAAATCTCTTGCTTCATACCCCTCTAACAAAGTAATGCTTTTACAATCCTCTAATTCTTTACGGTATCTAGAACCAAAACGTGTTGGCATACTCCAACGCTCTAATAAACTATCGGTTACATCGCCTTCTTTAAAATTTTCGGCAATTCTGCTGCCTGCAAATTCTGGTATTTCGTTTACATTAAAAACGGGGTCGCCGCATTCAAAATATACGGCTGTTGCAGAAACGTGTTTTTTCACTTCCTCAAACAAACTAACATCCCAAGTGCATTCACCGTTTATAACTGGCCTATCTTTTAAAAAATCAATCTCATCATACATTACACACCTACCGCCCCAAGTTAAAGAAGTTCCGCCCAATCCTTTGTTTGTACATTCGTAAGGGTCGTGGTGGTTTACTAAATTCTTAATAACAATAGAATCGTCCAAATCGTTTTTAACCTGTTGCCCAGGAAAACCATATTCTACCAATAAAACCGTTTTCTCGGGATTTACACGTACATATTCAAGTACCGTAATAATACCGGCTGGTCCACTTCCGATAACACAAAGGTCAAATTTTGTTTTTAAATTATGATTCATTTTTAAGCTTTATTATTTCTGTGCTGATTTAATTAGCAAAGGAATTGTATAATTTAATTTTTATAAATTGTCTATATAATTTACTAAAAAACCTTCTAAATCTTTTTTAGTTGATACAAATGGTGAAGGTTCAAATTTGCGAGCTTTGGCAAGAACATCTGCAAATTTATCATGCTCATACCAAGGTATTAAATAATTAAGTCTGGCAAATTCTTCTAAAATATCTATTTGATGATCATCCACATGTTCTTTAAACTTATGTAACCTTGGGATAGCAATTATTTTTTTTTTCATTCTAAACCCTCTAAGGATAGAACCAACGCCTCCATGTGTTACTATTATTTCCGCTCGCTCATACAAATTATCTAATTCTTTAGGTTCAATAAATGCTCTAATCGTCATAAAGTCAGATTTGAAGGCTGTATGTCCTGCTTGAACGATGATTTCCTCACTAATTTCCCAACTTTTAATTGCATTTTCTATAGCTAAAATTGGGCGGCTAAATTCAATTTTGAATGTTCCTAAAAGTACTAATATCATTAAAATAAACCTCCTTTATAAATTGATTTTGGATAAAGTTTTTGTGCCGATTCCCATTGTACCAAAAACAAATCTGCAAATGGATAAACTAAATTAGCTGTTTTTGCTTTACTATTTACCCTGGCATACGATAAAATATAGATAATTTTAATTCCCATTAATTTACCCAAAACACACATGGGGAATGCGGTATGACTACCTGTTGTGATGATAACTTTTGGTTTAAAACTGATTAAAATGAAGAATGACAGGTAAAAATTAACCAAAATACTCCAGATGTATTTAACTCCTCTTCCCATTACATCAGGCCTAATGTATTTTACATTGTACTTTTCTTTGAGTGCTTTTGTGCTCTCCAATTCTTCGGTAACTAACAAATATTCGTATTTGCTTCTCAATTCTTCTAGCTGCAAAACTTCATCTAAATGCCCTCCTGCCGAACTTGCAAACAAAACTTTCGTATCTTTATTCATTATTAATAATAAGTATTATTTAGCTATTGAAAATCATAATTGTATGAACATTGTTTCCATTAATCTATTACAAATTTTTATACGCTATTTTTCTTTTAAAAGTTTAAATAATTTTAGAAAAACATACGATAGTAAAACCTTTTAACTAGGGGTAATTAAGAAAAAAAACTTGATTACCCTGATGGTTACTTAATGAAATAATTAAAGCCTAAACAGATAAAAACATTTAAAACTTTAGCTATGTTTAAAATCTGGTTCAACAAAAAAATCATTCTTACCTTATGCTTTTTAATTTCACTAAACTTAACTCAAAAGCTATTATTTTTATTAATAAGCCAATATAAGGTTAAAAGATAAATTTTTAGCTAAAATTGATCTTTCTGTTGTTAAGCGCAATAAATTCGAAAAGATCTGAAAAGATTTAATCATTTTTACTAAAATTGCTTTAATTAAACCAAAAACTGTTTAACAATAGATCAAAAAAAATTATATTGTCCCTTTTAATAAAACAAACAGGTTAAAACAAATTGTTTATCAAAATTTTTAAATTTAAACAAACATTATCGGTGTTAATACCGTACAAAATAATCAAGAAATAACAATACATAATTTATGATAAAAGTTGCATTAATAGGTGCGGGAAAAATGGGTATCTCCCATTTATCTATACTCGGCGCAAATCCAAATGTAGAGGTTGTGGGTGTTTGTGATACCTCTAAAATGGTTAATGATTTTCTTAGTCGTTACGGGAAATTTAATTGCTTTACAGATTATGAAAAAATGGTTAATGAAACTAAGCCTGATGCAGTTTTTGTTGCCGTACCTACTAAATTTCATTATTCCATTATTAAAGATTTACTTAACAAAAAAGTTCATGTATTTGCAGAAAAACCATTTTGTTTAACATCTGTAGAAGGGCAAGAATTAGTTAGTTTAGCTGCAACACAAGAAGTTATAAACCAAGTAGGATACCATAATAAATTTATTGGCACATTTAAAGAAGTAAAACGATTAGTTAACACTGGCATTTTAGGCAAAATCCATCATTTTGTTGGGGAGTCTTACGGCCCAGTTGTTACCAAACCCCAGCAAGCTACTTGGCGATCAGACCCTAAAGCTGGTGGCGGTTGTTTACTAGATTATGCTTCACATGTTATAGATTTGATAAATGATACACTTGCACCAGTATCATCTGTAAAAGGAAGCGTTTTAGATTCTATTTATTCAGTAAATGTAGAAGATGCTGTTTATTCATTATTAGAACTTAACAATAACGTAAAAGGCGTTTTATCTGTAAACTGGAGCGATGAAACCTACCGAAAAATGTCAACCACTATTACAATTTCTGGCACAAACGGTAAAATAATATCAGACGCAAGTGAACTAAAAGTTTATTTAAAAGACGCAAAATCTTTAGCAGGTTATACAGACGGTTGGAATTTAAAAAACATTACAGATTTAACTGAACCTGTAGATTTTAATTTACGTGGCGAAGAATATACCAGCCAAGTAGATTATTTTATTGATACTATTTTAGGTAAAGTTCCAAATACAATTAACACATTTCAAAGCGCTTGGTTTACAGACAAAGCAATTGAATTAATTAAAAGTAATTCAAAATAAAATTATGGAAAGAGTACTATTTGGCGATAATCAGTTTTTCGCCGTTAATCATATATCTGACGAAAAATCAAGGGCACAATCTATAAAATTTAAAGAAGATAGTGCTATCATTAAAACATTAGATGAAGCCCGATCTGTAGGAATTAACACCTTTATGTGTACCACCCATGATAGGATAGTTAATATTTGTAACACCATTAGAAGCGAGCCTGAAAAGTATAAAGATTTTACCATTTACCCTTGTATGCCTTATGCTCACAAATATGCTAATGCAGTAACAGAGCTTGGCATTGCTGGAACCATAAAACAGTATGTGCCGGGTAATTTTTTTGGTTCTATGTTTAAAGGCGGTGTAGCATTTATTTCTAAAGATTACCTATCTATAATGGAGTTATTGGTAGATGCAGAGATGAAAATGTTTAAAGGAATCAATACGCCAGTAATCTTTTTGCAAAATGTAATTACCGATCTTTTATTGGGTTTAAGAGCTGATGAAGTTTTAATCGCTTTCCATCAATATGTAAAGAAAAAATATAATGTGGAGGCGGGCTTTATTACCATGAATATGCCTAAACTTTTAGATGTTTTAGAAAAAGGTGGTATTGAAAACCCAATTATTTGTGCTTCAATTAATAAAGCAGGATTTAGAATGTCTGGTGGTAATGCTGTTTATGAAGATGTTTTAAAAACAAGAAAATTAAGAGCAATAGCAATGCAGGTTTTAGCAGGTGGGGCAATACACCCTAAAGATGCTATAGAGTATGTGTGCGACTTGCCAAATATTGAATCTATATTGTTTGGAGCTTCTTCTAAAGCTAACATAGAAAGTACTTATAACTATATTCACAATTTTGATCAAAAGAAAAAAGGATTATAATTTAGATTTTTAAACCATTAATAAAGCTTAAAAAAACTTTTCATTTATTTAGGCTTTTAAATCTTATATTATTTAGATTAACTTTGAGTTTAATTTTTTTGAATTAAGAGCCTGTTTAAAGTTGTAGCCACAAATAAGTATAAACAAATTATTAGATAAATTTTAAACAGGCTTAAAATTATCGTAAAGTTTTACAAAAATTTAATCAATATTGTATCAAAAAAATCGAAAAAGTAAAATAGTTAAGCATAAATGAACAGTAGATTCGATAATTTTTTCAGAATATTTTTTGCCTTTACAGATTTAGGCTTTTTATGTTTATTACATTTAATACTCTTACTTAATTATAATTTCCAGTCAGATTCTGCAAATATTAGCCATGTAGTATTCTTTATCATGAATAATATTTTTTGGTTAATGAGTTCTTATATTACAGAGGTTTATATAAATGATAAGATTTTAAACTTTAAAAAATTTGCCCGCCGTACCAATAGGGCTTTCATTATATACCTGATACTATTATTAATTTATCTTTTCTTTTCAAGGTATAACTATAATCAACAGTATTTAATCATCAGTTTTTCTGCTTTTGCTACTTATTTGGTTTTAAGTAGAGTTGCATTTCTAAAAGTTGCAGAATATATTGGAAGAAAAAAACGAGCTGTAAACAAAATTATCATTTTAGGTAACAACAAGTTTTCTAAAGAATTAGCAATTAAGCTTAGAAAAACTAACAAAACACTTAATATTTTAGGTTCTTTTTCTGAAAAAGAGATTTCTCAAAACGATGAAGATTTTAAATATTTAGGAACACTTGATGATGCTATTCAGTATGCTGTAAATAACCAAATAACAGAAATTTATTGCACCCTTTCTCCAGAAGTTTATCCGCAAATTTATCATATTGCACAATCTGCAGAGAACTTATGCATGCGATTTAGATTTGTACCTGATTTATTCTATTTTGTTCAAAGAGAGGTGCATTTCGATTACTTGCATGATGTTCCGGTACTTTCTTTAAGATCAGAACCGTTAGAAGATTTTGCAGTACAAGCTAAAAAACGCCTTTTTGATATCGTATTTAGTACTTTGGTGACTATATTTTTGTTAAGTTGGTTGGTGCCAATTATCGCAATTTTAATTAAGCTAGACTCAAAAGGTCCTGTTTTCTTTTTACAAGAGCGGTCTGGGAAAAACAACCAACCGTTTAAATGTATTAAGTTTAGAAGCTTAAAAATGAACGCTGAAGCAAATAGTAAACAAGTTACCCTTGGCGATAAACGAATAACTAAGCTGGGCAAATTTTTAAGAAAATCAAGTATTGATGAATTGCCTCAATTTTTTAACGTTTTAAAAGGAGAAATGTCTGTTGTTGGCCCACGCCCACACATGCTAAAACATACAGAAGAGTACTCTGCAATAATTATGAAATACATGATTAGGCATTACCAAAAACCTGGTGTTACTGGCCATGCCCAAGTAAATGGTTTTAGGGGCGAAATTAAAACCGAAGAACAATTGATTAAAAGAATTGAATACGATGTTTGGTATATTGAAAATTGGAGCATTTGGCTTGATTTAAAAATTATAATCCAAACTGTTGTAGTAACCATAAAAGGACAAGATAGCGCCTATTAAGTTCTAATGTTTAAATAAAATACAAAATTTCTAATTTCACATTTGTGCTATATCCATTAAAATTCAAAACAATATTTAAAGATAAAATTTGGGGTGGTAATAAAATTAACACCCAATTAGGAAAAGACTATTCTCCACTTCCAAACTGTGGCGAAACTTGGGAAATATCTGGTGTAAAATCTGATGTTTCTGTTGTTGCAAACGGTTCTTTACAAGGTAGCTCTTTAGCAGATTTATTGGCGGAATATAAGGCTGATCTTTTAGGTATAAAAAATTACAATCGTTTTGGAAACGAATTTCCGTTGTTAGTAAAGTTTATAGATGCAAATGAAGATTTATCAATACAGGTACACCCTGATGATGAACTGGCAAAAAAACGCCATAATTCTTTTGGCAAAACAGAGATGTGGTACGTTTTACAAGCTGATAAAAATGCTTCATTAATAGCGGGTTTTAATCAAGAAGTTGATAAAGAACTTTACTTAGAAAAATTTAATGCTGGTAATTTAACTGATATTTTAAATAAAGAAGAAGTAGAAGCTGGCGATGTTTTCTTTTTGCCTGCTGGCAGGGTACACACCATTGGTAAAGGATTGTTAATTGCAGAAATTCAGCAAACTTCAGATATCACCTACCGTATTTATGATTTTGACAGAAAAGACGACAAAGGAAATTTAAGAGAATTGCACACTGAAGAAGCAATTGATGCAATTGACTATAATTTTTATAAAGAATACAAAACTCCGTATCAAGACAATTTAAACCAAGCTGTAGAATTAATTGATTGCCCATATTTTACAACCAACATTTTAGATTACACGCAAGAAGTTGCCAGAGATTATAGCATCTTAGATAGCTTTATCATTCATGTTTGTGTTGAAGGTGCTTACACTTTAAAATATGGTATTGAAGAATTGCCAGTACAAATGGGCGATTGCGTTTTAATTCCGGCAACTACACAAAAAGTTGTGATGAGCACCAATAACGGCTTTAAGATTTTAGAAAGTTACATCAGCTAATTTTTATCTTTTAACCTCTTTTGGATTACTTTTTGTAATATCAAAATATGTTTAACTATGTTGATATTATACTACTGATAATTATTTTATCAGCTATATACTTAGGTTATATTCGTGGATTTATCTTAGGCTTTTTAGAATTTTTAGCTTTGGCAATTAGCATATTAATTGCATTTTTAAATTACCAATATATAGCCACTTTTTTAGATGATAATTTTCATTTACAAGAAAGGTGGCTTTTTCCTTTATCGTTTATTATTAGCCTTTTTATCAATCGATTAATTATTGGTATAATTATATACTGGCTAATCAAATTTATACCTAAAAGCACTCAAGAAAATTCAGTTAATAAGCTGGGAGGCATTTTACCTGGTATTGTTAAAGGGTTCTTTTATGCAGCAATTATTGCATTAATATTTTCATTTATACCTTTATGGCCTAATTTACCAATTGATACTAGAGAGAGTTATGTAGCAGGTATCTTAACACAAAAAATAGAAACTCTTGATCAAAAAATAGCTCCAGAAATTAGCGAGCAGGTAAAACAAAGTATCAGCAAACTTACCATAGAACCAGAATCTGATGAAACAATTTATTTACATTTTAATTTGAATAATGTAAATGCTAATGAGAAATATGAAAACCATCTTTTAGTTTTGGTAAATCAGGAACGTAGGAAAGCAGGGTTGGGAATTTTAGCAAGAGACACTTCATTAAGAACTGTTGCTCGGTTTCACTCTACAGATATGTTTAAAAAGGGCTACTTTTCTCATATAAATTTGGAGAATGAAACTCCTTTTGATAGAATAAAACAGCGAAAAATAAAATACACCACCGCTGGCGAAAATTTAGCACTGGCTCAAACTGTAGAAATTGCTCATTTAGGCTTAATGAATTCTCCCGGGCATAAGGCTAACATTTTAAACCCAAAATTTGGCCGAGTAGGTATTGGAATTATAGATGGAGGAATTTATGGTTTAATGGTTACCCAAAATTTCAGAAACTAGCCCCTTATTTACTTTTTTGTTATTTATTGCTACATTTAGTAAAATGAAAACAATTTTATCTATAGACGGTGGCGGAATAAAAGGTATTATACCTGGGATGGTTTTAGCAGAATTAGAAGATCGATTAAGAAAAAAAACCGGTAACAATAATGCATATATAGCTCAATACTTCGATTTTTTTGCAGGTACAAGTACAGGCGGAATTTTAACTTGTTTATTACTTTGCCCTTCTAAAGAAGACCCAACAAAGCCAAGATTTAGTGCAAGAGATGCGTTAAACCTATATGTAGAAAACGGACCTAAAATTTTTGAAAGTAAAGGCTTTAAAAAAGTATTTGCTGATATTGGCTGGGTAACAGAGCGTTACGATGCCGAATTTTTAGAGAAAATTTTATTAGATTATTTTGAAGATGTTAAGCTAAGTGATCTGATAAAACCTTGCATTATTACAGCCTACAATATTGAACTTAGAAAAGCCCACATATTTAGACAAAAAGTTGCCAAAGAAAGAGGCGATAGTAGAGATTTTTATGTAAGAGATGTTTGCAGAGCTACATCTGCAGCACCTACCTACTTTAGTGTAGCAGAAATTCACTCTATTGCTGGGGTACGCTACCCACTGTTAGATGGTGGTATATTTGCCACAAACCCATCTTTAAGCGCATTTGTTGAAATTAAAAAAGAACCTGATGATTTATTCCCTAACGACATTCATATACTTTCTTTAGGTACTGGTGTTTCAAAGCAATCTTATGATAGTGACGAATTAAGAGATACTAAAGCGCTTTTTGTAGTTCCGGCTTTATTAGATATGATGATGAGTGCATCCACAGAAACTAGTCATTTTTACATGAAACAAATTTTTAGTTTTTTAGGTATTCCTGATCATTACATACGTTTAGAGCCTCAAAATTTACAAAGCGTTCAAGAAAAATTAGATGCCGCCGACCCTAAAAACATTCAGAAATTAATGGCTTTAGCAGATAGAATGATTAGCCAACGTAGCAATGTAATTGATGTAATTGTTGACAATTTGATAAAATTAAAAGGACCAAAAGTTGTGGATAATGTAAAATCCTGATTTTTTTAAACTTTCATTTTTTAACCTTATTTCTTTGGTAAAAAGTTATCAAATTTTTCCCAAAAACCATCTCTTGGCAAAGGGGCAAATATATTAACTGGTTCTTTTTTTATAGGATGTATAAATTGTAACCTAAGTGCATGTAAAGCAATACTTTTTTTCCTGCTACCTCTTGGGTAGCCGTATTTGTTATCGCCAACAATTGGACTACCTAAAGTTGATAATTGTACCCTTATTTGATGCGGACGACCAGTGATTGGGTCAACTTCTATTAAATAATATTCGTTTTGGTAACCTAAAACTTTAAAATTAAGTTCGGCTCTTTGGCTACCTTTAATTTCTGTATTGTACGGAGTTGTTATATTTTTCTTAGGATTTTTAATTAAATAATGAACTAAATTCCCTTCCATTTCATTTGGCCTTTGGCGTACAACAGCCCAATATGTTTTGTGCATATCACGCTCTTTAAACATTTTGTTTATCCGGTCTAAAGCTTTTGAAGTTTTCGCAAACAAAATTACACCACTTACTGGTCTATCTAATCGGTGCACAACACCTAAAAAAGCCCCATTTGGTTTATTATATTTTTCGGCAATGTAAGTTTTCACCATTTCATCTAAAGATGGATCGTTGGTATCATCAACTTGCACAATCCAACCTGCTTTTTTATAAACAGCTATTAAATGGTTATCCTCATAAAGAATATCTTTATCGGTAATTTTATAAAACTCTTTATCTGATAGTTCGTTTTTCATTTTTGTATTTCCTTTTTAGGAAGCAATATTTTTACGCAATTTTAATAACTAACTAACTAACTAACTAACTAACTAACTAACTAATACTGCTCCTTCTCATTAGGAAAACTTCCGCTTTTTACATCTTTAATATAAGATTGTACTGCTCCATTAATTTGATCGTACATCTCTAAATACTGGCGTAAAAAACGTGGTGTAAAACCTTTTGTTAAGCCAATCATATCATTAACTACCAAAACTTGTCCATCACAATGTTGCCCTGCTCCTATTCCAATAGTTGGTATTATTAAACTTGCTGTAACTTCTTGTGCCAATTTAGCCGGTATTTTCTCTAATACTACAGAAAAACAACCTGCTTCTTGTATGCGCAAAATATCGCTTTTTAATTTATCAGCTTCTGCTTCTTCTTTTGCCCTAACCGTATAAGTACCAAATTTATAAATTGATTGTGGTGTTAATCCTAAATGCCCCATTACAGGTATTCCTGCTGCCACAATACGCTCAATAGATTCAGCAACTTCTGCACCACCTTCTAACTTTACTGCGTGTGCACCAGATTCTTTCATTACCCTAATGGCAGAACTTAAAGCTTCTTTTGAGTTACCTTGATAAGAACCAAAAGGCAAATCTACAACTACTAAAGCTCTTTTTGTACCTCTAATAACTGAGGAAGCATGGTAAATCATCTGGTCTAAAGTGATTGGTAAAGTTGTTTCATGCCCTGCCATCACCATCGATGCTGAATCTCCGACCAAAATAACATCTACCCCACCTTCATCTACCACCTTAGCCATAGAATAATCATAAGCGGTAAGCATGGCTATTTTCTCTCCCTTATTTTTCATTTCTTGTAAAATATGGGTGGTTATTCTCTTCAGCTCTTTATGTACCGACATAACTTTTGGTTTTTTTAAGGATTGTAAAATTTACCAAAGTTAAAAAAATGATTGTTCTTAAAATTAAAAACTAAAATAATATCGGATTTTATCTAAAAAATGATAATTTTGCACCCCGAGATGAATAATAAGAATTCCTTATTTCCTACAAGCACATCCGCGGAAGCGTTTTCCTCTATTTTTTCTTTTTTAATACATCCTAAACAACACATAATTACACCTTTAAAATGAGCGCATATTACACCAAATTACCGGCAGTACTACTTTTAGCAGATGGAACAGTTTACCACGGTAAAGCCGCAGGTAAAATTGGAACCACAACAGGCGAAATTTGCTTTAATACCGGAATGACAGGTTATCAGGAGGTTTTTACTGATCCCTCTTATTTTGGTCAAATTATGGTTACCACCAACACTCATATTGGTAATTATGGAATAACCAATGAAGAATCAGAGTCTGATGGAATAAAAATTGCAGGTTTAGTTTGTAAAAACTTCAATATTCCTTACAGTAGAAAACAAGCTGACCAATCAATCCAAGATTATTTTCAGGATGAGAATATGGTTGGAATTTCTGATGTTGACACCAGAGAGATTGTGCGTCATATTAGAGATAAAGGTGCAATGAATGCGATTATTTCTTCTGAGATTTTAGATATTGAAGAACTTAAAATAAAGCTAGCCGAAGTTCCATCTATGAATGGTTTAGAACTTTCTTCTAAAGTAAGCACCAAAGAACCTTATTTTTTTGGTGATGAAAATGCTGAAATAAAAGTTGCCGTTTTAGATTTAGGAGTTAAGAAAAATATTTTAAGAAATTTCTCTGAAAGAGGTGTTTACGCAAAAGTTTTTCCAGCAAAAACTAGCTTTTCAGAAATGGAAAAATGGGCTCCAAATGGTTATTTTATTTCGAATGGCCCTGGCGACCCATCTGCAATGCCTTACGCTATTGATACTGTAAAAGAAATTTTAGCTACCGATAAACCATTATTTGGCATTTGCTTAGGTCATCAATTATTAGCGCTGGCAAACGGTGTTGGTACGGTTAAAATGTTTAACGGTCATCGTGGTTTAAACCATCCTGTTAAAAACATTATTAAAGACCATTGCGAAGTTACTTCACAAAACCATGGTTTTGGTGTTGTTGCTAGTGATATTGAAAAATCAGATAAAGTAGAAATAACGCATATCAACTTAAACGATAAATCTATTGAAGGAATTAGAGTAAAAGGTAAAAATGCTTTTTCGGTACAATACCACCCAGAATCTTCTCCGGGCCCTCATGATTCGAGATATTTATTTGATGATTTTATAGCGATGCTATAATTTTTTAAAAGCCTCATCTTAACCGAATGAGGCTTTTTTGGTTTATGTAGAAAACATCTAAATATTAAAAAAATCAAAATCTACATATTAACCTAAAAAGCTTTTTGGCTTCTTAAATATCGAAATTCATAAACATTTTTTCTCCCGCAGATTTCGCTGTTTTACGCAGATACTTTTATACCTATTCATACTTTAAATAACACTTTGCGTTATCTATGTTTGAAATCTCCTGTTAAACTTTATGATTTTTTTTTGGCTTTGTGGTCAAAGTCACTTTTCTAAATCTAATTCTAAACTCGGCTCCCAATAATGATCTTTAAAATTCTGAATCTTGTCATTTTTAACAATAACACCTTCTGCAGCCAATAACTCTTCCATTTTTGTTGGGCTTTCAAAGTGGAATTTACCTGTTAGCAAACCATTTCTATTAACCACCCTGTGAGCAGGAATTTGAGGCAAAATAAGAGAAGCACCATTCATGGCATAACCAACCATTCTTGATGAACCTTTTATTCCTAAATAGGCGGCAATTGCCCCATAAGAAGTTACTTTACCTTCCGGAATTAAACGAACTACCTGATAAACCTGTTCAAAAAAAGAAGCTCTATCCATATTTTGACAATGCTGAAGGCTAAATGCGTAAAGCTAAAAGCTCTATTCTCTCTTAACCAATCACTTATGACGCTCTTATCTATCGTCTGCAATCTAATATCTAAACTAAAAAGCAAATCTTACATAATTAATATTCTTATCTTTTTGAAGGTAAATACGCTCGTAATGCGTTTTAATTGATAAAATTTCATCTCCAGGAAAATCTTTATATACATCAGTTGTTTTTTGAAGTGTTGGAATATTTAACTCTTCTAATTTCTCTAATGTATATTTAAAAAAACCATCGTTATCTGTCTTTAAATTCATAATTCCGTTTTCTTTTAAAACAGTTTTATATTTATTTAAAAACATAGGATTTGTTAAGCGCTTACGCTCTAATGGACTTTGGGCTTGTGGATCTGGGAAAGTTAACCAAATTTCATCAATCTCCCCTACCTCAAAATAATCCATAATATTTTGAATTTGTATGCGCAAAAAGCCAACATTACTAATTCCCTCATCAATTGCCATTTTAGCACCAACCCACAACCTATTACCTTTATAATCTATACCTACAAAGTTTTTATCAGGAAATTTCTTAGCCAAATTAACGCTATACTCGCCCTTGCCACAGGCTAGCTCCAATACAACTGGATTGTTATTGTTAAAAAAAGACTTTGCCCATTGGCCTTTAAACTCTTTACCCTCTTCTAATTGTTTTACGTTTGCAAAAGTGCCAATTTCTGTAAAACGTTGTAATTTTCTTTTCGCCAATTGTTTAATTTTCTGCAAAAATAAGATTTCCTACTTATTTATATAAACTATTTAATTTAAAGAGTTTTAAAGCAAAATAAGAATTTTATCTTTGGGCAAATTAAGATTAAAATAGCTTTGGAAAAATCATCAAAAATTTATGTAGCAGGTCACAGAGGCATGGTAGGTTCTGCAATTGTTAGAAAACTAGAAAAAGAAGGTTATCAAAACATCATTACCAGAACATCAAAAGAACTTGATTTAAGGAACCAAATAGCTGTCGCTGATTTTTTTGCAACAGAAAAACCAGAATATGTTTTTTTAGCAGCTGCAAAAGTTGGTGGAATTATAGCTAACAATACTTACAGAGCCGAATTTTTGTTCGACAATTTGCAAATACAGAATAACATTATCCATAACTCCTATTTAAACAACGTTACTAAGTTGATGTTCTTAGGTTCGAGCTGTATTTACCCTAAAATGGCTCCACAGCCATTAAAAGAGGAGTATTTACTAACAGGTTTGTTAGAAGAAACTAATGAACCTTATGCAATTGCAAAAATAACTGGTATAAAAATGTGCGATGCTTATAGAGCACAATATGGCTGTAATTATATATCGGCAATGCCAACTAATTTATATGGTTACAATGATAATTACCACCCACAAAACTCGCATGTTTTACCTGCTTTAATCAGAAAATTTCATGAAGCTAAGCAAAAAAATGATGCTAACGTAACCATTTGGGGGAGCGGAAGCCCAATGCGTGAGTTTTTATTTGCCGATGATTTAGCGGATGCTTGCTATTTTTTAATGCAAAATTACAACGAACCTCACTTGATTAATGTGGGTACCGGAGAAGATTTAACCATTAAAGATTTAGCTTTAATGATTAAGGATATTATTGGTTTTGAAGGAGAATTGGTTTTTGATAGCACTAAACCAGATGGTACTCCACGTAAATTAATGGACGTTAGCAAATTGCACAGTAAAGGCTGGAAACATAAAGTTGATTTAAAAGAAGGTATCGCTTTAGCTTATCAAGATTTTTTAACAAAACATGCTTAAAATTTAAGTTATTGTTTGCAAATATTAAAAAGCCCATTTCCAAAGATTTGGGTTTTTGTTATTTGAACCGAATTTTAATAGCATGGGCAATTATCTTAATCAAAACTATTGTTTCTGTTAATTTTCTTTAAAGCTTGCTTTCTTTTACCCTCTAGCCTTTTCTTTACAGATGCGTAACTAGGTTTAGATTTTTTTCTTTCTGCAACCAACTCCAAACTTTTAGCAATCAAATAAAAAGCTTTTTTTATGGCAATTTCTTTGTTTCGCAGTTGCGATCTATCTTCCTCTGCGGTTACGCTAAAAATTTTCTCTTTCGAAATTCTGTTACTTAAATTCAAGGCTATTCTTTCTTTCTCCTCATCAGTAAATAACGCAGAAGTGCTAAAATGCCAAATTAATTCAACCTTAGTTTCTACCTTGTTTACATTTTGCCCGCCTTTGCCCCCACTTCTTGAGGTTTTAAAACTAAACTCCTTTTCTAAAAGGTCTTTATTAATATTCATAATTAAAGCTAAATTAGCCATATCATGTTTAAAAAGTTTATCTCTTTATTGTTTTATGCAATATTTTGTTTTTCAGCAATTTGCGAAGCACAAATTGGAGGTAAAGGTGTGTTTAGGTTTTTAAATTTGCCAAATTCGGCCAAAGTTGCCGCTTTAGGTAACGGTTTTCCTGTTGCAAACGATGCCGAGTTTAACCAAACATTTGCAAATCCGTCTTTAATAAATGCAAGTCATCAAAATGCAACCTCATTAAATTACAGTAATTATATATCTGATATTAACTTCGGAAGCGCACAATACGGTCTTAAGTTTAAAGAAAAAGAGACTATTTCTTTAGGTTTAATGTTTATTAACTATGGCAATTTTGAGGAATACACGGAAATTGGAAACCCAACTGGTGGTAATTTTACAGCCGGAGATTACCTGTTAAATGTTGGTTATGCTAAAAATTGGAAAGAGAAAATATATTATGGTGCAAATGCCAAAATAATTTATGGCTCTTATGATATTTATAACTCTTTTGCCATCGCTACGGATTTAGCCGTAACTTATAAAGACTCCAGTAGTAATATTGCTACTGGAATTCTATTAAAAAATATAGGCTACCAACTAAGTGCTTTTGATCAAAGTAGAGAAAATTTACCTTTTCAAATGGCTTTTTCGTTTAGTCAAAAATTGCGATATGCACCTTTTAAATATCATATTACGTATAATAATTTACAGCAGTTTAATTTAAGTAACAGTAATCCAAATGCTAATGAGGATATTGATTTAGTAGGTGGCGAAACCAAAAACAATAAAAATAGCTTTGTAAATAAATTTAGCCAGCATTTTATTTTTGGGGCAGAAATTCTATTGTCTCAGAGTTTTAACCTACAAGCTGGCTACAACTTACAGCAAAGTAGAGAATTAAGTATTAGTGGTTTGGGCGGTTTATCTGGTTTTTCCTTCGGTTTTTCGCTGCACCTTGAAAAATTAAGCTTGTCTTATGCACATTCTACGTTAAACCTAGCTGGCAGCAATAATTATTTTTCTTTGGGGCTAAATCCTTCATTTTTAAGATTTAAATAACTATTTATTAGTTATAGAACACATAGAATACTCGAAATCAATCTTCCAAAAACACAGTTTGCAACGCTTTGTTTTAACCTTTAAAAACATAACTTTGCACCGATGGTTAAAAATATTGTGGTAGCTATTGATGGCTATTCTTCATGCGGTAAAAGTACTTTAGCAAAAGCTTTAGCAAAAAAACTGCATTTTATTTATGTTGATAGTGGCGCAATGTATAGGGCTGTTACCCTTTATTTTTTAAGAAACAATACAGATTTAAGCAACCACGATTTAATAATTGATGCCTTAGAGCATATTGATTTAAACTTCCATTCAAGAGATTACCAATCACATATTTTATTAAACGGCGAAGAAGTTTCTGAAGAAATTAGGCAAATGCCAGTTTCTGAAAACGTAAGTAGAATTGCTGCAATTAAAGAAGTGCGTAAAGCAATGGTACGCAAGCAGCAAAAAATGGGAAAATCTAAAAATATGGTTATGGATGGTCGTGATATTGGCACCACTGTTTTCCCTGATGCCCAAGTAAAACTTTTTATGACTGCCGACCCTAAAATTAGAGCAGAAAGACGCTATAATGAATTAATTGCTAAAGGTGAGAATGTAAGTTTAGAAGAAATTTTTGATAACCTTGCTCACCGAGATTTCTTAGACACCACCCGAGAAGAAAGCCCATTAGTAAGAGCCGAAGACGCTATTATTTTAGACAATACAGATTTAACTGAAACAGAACAATTAGATTTTGCAATTGAAAAAATTAGACCATTTATTGTTTAATTATTACAATACCAATCCAAAATAATAAGCCCACAATACAAAAAATATAAGCGCTGGTATTTTAATCAAGAACAGCCAATTGCCATGTCCGGTATGGTTAGCTCTTTTCACACTCACCTTATCGTTACAAGTTTTTATTTCTGTAGGTAAAGTAGCTACAAAATAAACTATTAAAAAAAAGGTTGTTATTTGGGCAGTATCCTTTAAAATAAAACCTGCTGCCAAAGCAATTTTTAAATCGGCGTTAACTAAAATTAATTTTTGTTTCCAAACATTATTAATATAATCAGGATAAGTTAAAAAAATGCCTTCTTGATAAACGTAACTTGTAATTGCACTAAACAATAACATTGCACACATAGCTAATCTTCCTGATAAAGAGATATAATCATCAACTTTAAATAGAAAAGCAATTCCACAAAACATTGCAAAAGTAGCAAGCAATACAAACAGCCTCATTTATTAAAATACGTTACAGTTTCTAAAATTAGCATCTTATAAATACTATGCAAAACAATTTTTACATTAAAAAACCTTGTAAATAGTTTGGCTTTTGTAAATTACAAAAAACGTTAACAATGAATGCTCCTATAAAATTAATTGAATGCCCAAGGGATGCAATGCAAGGAATAGAACATTTTATTTCTACAGATTTAAAAGCCAATTATATTAATTTATTACTAAATGTTGGTTTTGACACCATTGATTTTGGTAGTTTTGTATCTCCAAAGGCAATTCCGCAGATGCGGGATACAGCCAAAGTGTTAAATAAACTCAATATTAATCAAAATAGCAGCAAGCTATTGGCCATTGTAGGTAATTTAAGAGGGGCACAAGATGCAAGCGCTTTTGAAGAAATTAAGTATTTGGGCTTTCCTTTTTCCGTTTCAGAAACTTTTCAACAAAGAAATACGAATAGTAGCATTAACGATGCTTTAAAAACATTAGAACAAATAAACAACCTTTGTATAAAACACGATAAAGAAATCGTAACATATCTTTCAATGGGTTTTGGCAATCCTTACGGTGATGATTGGAATACAGAAATACTTCACTTTTGGGCAAAAAAAATTAGTGATTTAGGTGTTAATATTATTTCTTTAGCAGATACTACTGGAATTTCGACTCCAGAAAATATAAGCACAATATTTCCTGATTTAACATACGAATTTAAACATGTAGAATGGGGGATGCATTTACACGCCACCTCAACAGATGCTGATGCTAAAATAAAAGCTGCTTTTACAACCAATTGCAAAAGATTTGATAGCGCAATAAAAGGATTTGGTGGCTGCCCAATGGCAACTAATAAGCTTATCGGAAATATTGCTACAGAAAAAGTTATCGAATATTTAAAAGAAAATACACCAAATAATAGCTTGAATTATAAAGCTTTTAACGTGGCTTATACCTTTTCCTCTCAAATATTTAATTCATAGTATATTTTTTTATTTCTATCTTTCTCAAAATTACTAAAACATTGTTTTTTATTTAGAATATGGAAACACTTAGCCACTTCACTAAGAATTATCAAAATACAGCTGAAAATAATGACTATATATGGGGACATTTTAAAGATTGTGTAAATAATACTCCTGTATTAAAAAATCATAGAGATTATGTAGAAGAAAAAATGGCTGGTTTTGGCGATAGATCTTTCCATTATATGTGGTACTTATTAATGCAAGACTTAAAAACCAAGCAAAATGAAGTTTCTTTCTTAGAAATTGGCGTTTTTAAAGGTCAAGTAATTTCTTTATGGGCTTTGTTAGCTAAAGAATTTGGATTGAAAGCTGATATTAACGGTATTTCACCTTTAGAAGGGAATTATCCAAACAATAGTTTTTTTAGAAGTTATTACGTTAGAAAAATTTTATCATACATTGTACCTTCAATAAAAAGAGATTTTGCTGATGGAAATATTCATATTAAAGAAGATTTTTTAGGGCATATTCAAAAAATGTTTGACAATTCTAATTTAGATTTAAATGCTATCAATTTAATAAAAGGCTACTCTAACGATGAAAAAGTTGTAGCCCAAGTACAAGATAAAACTTTTGATATTGTTTATATTGATGGAGACCACAGCTATAAAGTTTGTAAAGAAGATATTGATAATTATGCTATACTGATTAAACCAAACGGATATTTGGTAATGGACGATGCTTCAAACTTTAACCCTGGTACTAAATTTTTTAAAGGTATTGTAGAAGTTTCTAGAGCTTGTGAAGAAATAGACCCTAAAGTATTTAAAAACATATTAAATGTTGGGCATAATAGGATTTATCAAAAAATTGGTTAATTAGTTAAAACCATTTTAAAATGTTGAATCCCCGCTTCTTCAAATTGCGGACCTTCGGCTACGAATCCCATTTTTTGATATAAAGGCATTGCTGTTAATTGTGCATGTAAATAAATATAATTAGCATCTGCCGGTAAATCTTGTAAAACAGTTTTAATCATTTCTGAGGCTATTCCTTTACCTCTGTATGCTTTTGAGACAGCAAAACGCTCCAACTTATAGCCTTTATCTGTTTTACGCCACCTGCAAGCACCAACTGGTTTATTGTTAAAATTTGCTAAAAAATGAATCGAAACATCTTCATTTTCCCATTCTAATTCGGGTGGGCAGTTTTGTTCTTCAACAAATACAACTTTTCTAATTGCAAATACTTTTTGTAAATCTGCTTCCTCAGAAACCTTTATAATTTTTATCATGTAATTTAAATCGTAAATTCTAATTTGCGAAAATATAATCATAAATAAAAAGCGAATCCGTAAGAATTCGCTTTAAAATTATTTTTCATCCTAGTATTAAACTTGACCTGGGTCCCTATCAATACCAATAGGTCCTTTATTTGTACGACCTTTATCGGAAGGACTTTGAGAGTAAGAACTTTTTTTCTCTGGAACAATGCCTGTTGCATCATCTAAATTCAAATCTTGTTTCTTAATCGGGTTTTTTGCTTCCAATTCATCCTTAAAATCGTTCATTTTTTCTGCTGGACTCTTTTCCATGGTTTCTATTTTTTAAATGTTAAAAATTTACTTCTGGTAAGAATTAAACAAATAGTTTGCCAGTATTGAAATTGAATTTTGAATGATTGAATTTTGAATGATTTAAAACACTTTACTAGCCAAACTTAACAAAAACCTCTTTTACTTTTTCAACAACGAAATCAATTTCTGCCTTTGTATTAAATTTAGAAAAAGAGAACCTTATAGAGGGGTTATCTGGATTTGCACCAATTGCAGTAAGCACATGTGAACCTATGTTTGAACCTGAAGAACAGGCACTTCCGCCAGAGGCAGAAATCCCGTTTATATCTAGGTTAAACAATAGCATATCAGCCATATCCATTTTAGGGAAGCAAACATTTAAAACGGTATATAAACTTTTTTCAGCTTCTGTTTCTCCATTGAAACTAATTTCTGGAATTGCATTTTTAAGTGCATCCATCATATAATTTTTTAAATCTTGAATATAGTTTTGATGCATCCCCATATCGGCGTAAGCTAACTCAAGCGCTTTAGCTAAACCTACAATACCATAAACGTTTTCTGTACCGCCACGCATATTACGTTCTTGTGCACCACCAAACATCATTGGTTTTATTTTAGTTAAAGGGTTTACGTATAAAAACCCAACACCTTTTGGTCCATGTAATTTATGTGCTGCACAAACTATAAAATGAACTTTTAATGTGTTTAAATCATGCGGATAATGTCCAATAGTTTGCACTGTATCACTATGAAAAATGGCTTCATATCTCTCACAAATCTCTCCTACCCTTTCAATGTCTGTTAGTGTACCTATTTCGTTATTGGCATGCATTATCGAGACTAAAGTTTTAGGATTGTTTTGCAAAAGTTCTTCTAAATGCTGGTAATCAATATTTCCTTTGGCATCAATATTTACATAACTCAGCTTTATTTTACCAGTTTTTTCTAACATTTCTAAGGTATGCCCAACAGCGTGATGCTCTATGTTTGAAGTAATAGCATGGGTAATTCCAAAATCATTGATAGCGCAAATTATGGCCGTATTATCAGCTTCAGTTCCTCCCGATGTGAAAAATATATTTGCTGGTGCAGTATTTAACAACGCTGATACCGTTTTCCTAGCCTTTTCAACCAAAGTACGCACCTCTCTACCATGCGAATGTATTGACGATGGGTTACCATACTGGTTTTCCATCACCTCAACCATCACTTTTAATACTTCTTTATCAATTGGAGTGGTTGCTGCGTTGTCTAAATATACTTTCATTTTTTTGATTTGAAGATTTGAAAATGTGTTGATTTGAAGATGACCTTTCAAAGTTTCTTAATATTAATTTGAAGATTTGAAAATGTGTTGATTTGAAGATGACCTTTCTACGTTCATTGTCAAAGATTTAAATAATTTTACTTTAAACATCCGAAAATGTCTTTGTGACTTGTAATAATATTGTTAGCCAAAGAACAATTTGTTATATATGAGGATAAATAGAAAACATCAAATTGAAGTTAAACAATTCCTATAGGATAAGCAATCTTCAAATCCTTAAACCTTTAAATTATCGTTTCAGCATTTTCCACAGGATAAGCCATCTTCAAATTTTCAAATCAGCACATCTTCAAATCAGTAATCTTCAAATTAATTATTCAAAATCTCCTTTATATCCGTAATAATCTTGTTAGCTAAATTTTCTGCAACGGTTTCTGTGCTTCCTTCGGAGTAAATACGGATAATTGGTTCTGTATTAGATCTTCTCAAATGCACCCATTGTTTATCAAACTCAATTTTTAAACCGTCAATTGTACTGTAAGGTTGATTTTTATATTTCTCTTCTACCTTTAATAACAAGGCATCAATATCCATTTCTGGCGTTAAAGTAATTTTATTTTTAGAGATAAAATAAGAAGGATAGCTGGCTCTTAATTTAGAAATGGTTTGTCCGTATTTTGCCAAATGCGTCAAAAACAAAGCAATCCCAACTAAGGCATCACGTCCGTAATGTAACTCAGGGTAAATAACACCGCCGTTTCCTTCGCCACCAATTACTGCATTGCTTGATTTCATTAGGTTTACTACGTTTACTTCTCCTACTGCTGATGCATGGTATTCGCCTCCAGCAGCTTCAGTAACATCGCGTACAGCTCTAGTAGATGATAGGTTTGAAACCGTGTTTCCTTTGTTATTTTTTAAAATATAATCGGCAACAGCCACTAAGGTATATTCTTCGCCAAAAGCATTACCATCCTCGCAAATGAAACAAAGTCTATCCACATCAGGGTCAACCGCTATTCCTAGATCAGCATTTTTGGTAGTTACTTCTTTAGATAATGCTAATAAATTCTCTGGTAAAGGCTCTGGGTTATGAGGAAATTCTCCATCAGGTTCGCAATATAAAGGATAAACCGTTTTTACGCCTAAAGCAGTTAACAAAGCAGGAACAAATATTCCACCAGTGGAGTTTACACAATCAATAGCAATTTTAAAATTAGCATTTCTAATATATTCAACATCAACCAAAGGCAAGGCTAAAATTTGGTCAATATGTTTTTGCATATAAGTGTCATCCATACGCACTTTACCCAAATCGTTAACTTCGGCAAAAGCAATATCTGTATCCTCTGCAATTTCTAAAACCTTTTTACCATCAACATCATTAATAAACTCGCCATTATGGTTCAACAATTTTAAAGCATTCCATTGTTTTGGGTTATGGCTAGCGGTTATAATAATTCCGCCACCAGCTTTTTCTAATGGCACAGCAATTTCTACTGTTGGTGTTGTAGATAAGCCTAAATCTACCACGTCAATACCAATACCTTGTAAAGTGCCTACCACCAAGTTGCGCACCATTTCGCCAGATATTCTGGCATCTCTACCCACTACAATTTTTTTAATACCCGTTTGTTGTACAACCCACAACCCAAAAGCGGTAGAAAATTTTACAATATCTGTTGGGGTTAAAGCTTCTCCTGCTTTACCACCTATAGTTCCTCTTATTCCAGAGATAGATTTTATTAAAGTCACTTTGCGTAATTTTATATTTTCCCAAAATTAAAAATATTAAAACATTAAAAGTCATCTTGTTTTAAACATATCCTTTAAAAAGGTTATTTATATATTTGCAAATCAAAAAAATAGCTGAAATGCCAAAAAAGTGGTTTCAAAATTGGTTCAATTCTCCTTACTATCATATACTTTATAAAAAAAGAGACGATGAGGAAGCTGAATTATTTATAGATAATTTATGTAGTTTTTTAAAGCCAAAAGCAGATGCTAGAATGCTAGACATTGCTTGCGGCCGCGGAAGACATGCCATTTATTTGAATAAAAAAGATTATGATGTTACCGGTATAGATTTATCTTTTGGAAGCATAAAATTTGCACAACAATTTGAAAATAAGAAACTTCATTTTTTTGTGCATGACATGCGCTATCGCTTTTACATCAATTATTTTGATTTTGCCTTTAATATTTTTACCAGTTTTGGCTATTTTGAAACAGATAAAGACCATATTAAGGCTTTAAAATCTTTTAATAAAGCATTAAAAATAGAGGGCCTTTTAATTTTTGATTATATGAATAGTCAGAAAATTATTAACCATTTAGTTACCAAAGAAACTAAGGAAGTTGAAGGGATAGAATTTCATATTAGCCGACAAGTAATAGACGGTAAAATTGTAAAAACTATTGATTTTGAACATCGAAACAAGCGTTTTGCTTTTAAAGAAGAGGTTAAAGACTTTAAATTGGCAGATTTTGAACGACTTTTTGCTGCAGCAGGCTTTGAAATTTGTGATACTTTTGGTGACTATAAGTTAAATGCTTTCGATATTAACAATTCAGATCGTTTAATTTTTATTTGTAAGAAAAACAATGCTTGAAGAAATACTTAAACTAGATCATCAATTATTTCAAGCAATAAACACAGGTTTAAGTAATTCTTTTTTTGATTGGCTAATGCCTATCATGAGAAATAAATACACTTGGATTCCTTTATATATAGGTATTATTATTTTCGCGATTAAAACCTATAAAACAAAAGGTTTGTATTTGGTGCTTTTTTTAGCTACTACAGTTGGCATTGCCGATTTTGGAAGTGCTAGTATTTTAAAACCAATTTTTAAAAGAGACCGCCCTTGTAATGAAGTTGCTTTTCAGGCAAATGTAATAGCTAGAGTTCCTTGTGGTTCTGGCAAAAGTTTTCCTTCTACTCATGCTTCTGATCATTTTTCTATAGCTATATTTTTATCTGTGTTATTTTTTAAAAAATGGAAGTACTTTACAGCTATTGCAGTTTTTTGGGCTGCTCTAATTTGTGTTTCGCAGGTTTACGTAGGTGTACATTTCCCTTTTGATGTAACTTTTGGGGCTATTTTTGGTTCGTTAATTGGATTTTTAGTCGCAAAATTATTTTTAAAATATATTCCTTTCAAAGCATAAATTCATGAGTTATTTTATCATTATATTATTGAGTGTTTGTGCGTTAGTTGGCGGGTTTGCAGTTTTTGTTTTTAAAAAAAACAATAATAATTCTTTAAAACTAATACTTTCTTTTAGTGGGGCTTATTTATTTGCAATTACAGTATTACATTTATTACCAGACGTTTACACCAGCGACCAAACACATTTAATTGGTTTATTTATTTTAGGCGGTTTCATTTTGCAAATCCTGCTCGAACAATTTTCGCAAGGTATAGAACATGGCCACATTCATACACACAACCACCAAACAAGCTTTCCGTGGGGAATAATGCTGAGTTTATGTTTACATGCTTTTTTAGAAGGAATGCCTTTAACGGCAAAGCATAACCAGCAATTGGTTTATGGCATTGCTATACATCACATTCCGGCTGCATTTGCATTGGGAAGTGTACTTTTAGGCAACCACATCAAAAAACAATCTGTTGCTATGTTATTAGTGGTTTTTGCAGCCATGTCGCCTTTAGGTTATATGTTTAGTTTTGCTTTAAGTAATGGAGATATCCAAAGCTTTGGTAGTTACTACCCTTATATTATGGGACTTGTAATCGGTATTTTCCTTCATATTTCTACCACCATTTTATTTGAATCTAGTGTTGATCATAAGTTTTCTGTAAAAAAAACAATTGCTGTTTTACTGGGTATGAGTATTGCTTTGGTCGGATTTTTTATGGAAGCAGGACATTAGGGGAGATAATTTTGAAGGCTGGTTCTGTTGAAAATATAATCTCTAAAGTAATTCTTACCATTTTTACTTGCAATTACAAACATAGGATGACAAAAAATTAGCGTGGCAAATGTAAAGTTATAAACTCTATTAAATCCATAAAAACAAATAAAGATTCGCTTAGAGCCTGTTTAAATTTATATTGTGAAAATGTTTATAGCTTATTTTTGAGCGAAAAGAGGCGAATTTTGGAGAGATAGCAGAGCTACTATCTAAAAAAACTTAACGAATTTGTAGCCATAAAGAAGCACAAACAAATTATTAGATAAATTTTAAACAGGCTCTTATGGTTTTTAAACAAATCTTACTTCCCACTGACTACCCAAATTCACTATGCAAAAATTAAAAATTATCTTTGCAAAAATTAATGCATAAGTAATGAGTAAACACGGGAGAATTTTAGTAGCGATGAGTGGCGGAGTAGATAGTTCTGTGGCGGCTGTGATGTTACATGAGCAAGGTTATGAAGTAATAGGCTTAACAATGAAAACTTGGGATTATGCATCATCAGGTGTAAATTCTAAGGAAACAGGTTGTTGCAGTTTAGATTCTATTAATGATGCCCGTTCTTTAGCTGTAGGTTACGGAATGCCTCATTATATTTTAGATATCAGAGATGAATTTGGCGATTTTGTAATCGATAACTTTGTAGATGAATACTTAGCCGGCCGCACTCCAAACCCTTGTGTTTTATGTAACACCCATATAAAATGGGAAGCTTTATTAAAAAGAGCTGACAAATTAGACTGTGAATTTATTGCTACTGGGCATTATGCAAACATTCGTTTACAAGACAGCGGAAGGTATGTAATTTCTAAAGGTAAAGATGAAAACAAAGATCAATCTTATGTTCTTTGGGGTGTTTCTCAAGAAAATTTAGCCCGTACAAGGTTTCCATTAGGTTCTTTTGCCAAATCGGAAATTAGACAAATGGCTTTAGATATGGGGCAGCAAGAATTGGCTAATAAAAGTGAAAGTTATGAGATTTGTTTTGTACCCGATAATGATTATAGAGCATTTTTAAAACACCGCGTTCCTAATTTAGAAGCAGAAGTTGAAGGTGGCGATTTTGTTTTAACAAACGGAACAAAAGTGGGCAAACACAAAGGGTATCCATTTTATACTATTGGCCAACGCCGTGGTTTAGGAGTAGCATTTGGTCATCCAATGTTTGTGACACAAATTATACCTGAAAGTAATACAGTTGTTTTAGGAACAGAAGGCGAATTACAAAGAACAGAAGCTTTGGTGAGAAACTTAAATTTGATCAAATATGAATCTATTACAGAACCTTTAGAGGCTATTACTAAAATAAGATACAAAGATGTTGGTGCAACCAGCCACATTCAACAAGTTGGCAACAATATGAAAGTTGATTTTCACCACGCTGTTTCTGGTATTGCGCCTGGGCAATCTGCCGTATTTTATGAAGGAAATGATTTATTAGGTGGCGGATTTTTAATATAATAATTCTTTTTTAATGTGTCATAATATTAAATTCGCTTTATGTTAAAGCGAATTTTTTATTTTATTGCTTTTTGTAGTTTAACCTGGGTTTCTTGTACCAAAGAAAACAATGCTCCCCCTATTGATTTGCACCCTGAGTTTTATCCTTTAAATACAGGAACTGTTATCATTTACGATGTAGATTCTACTGCTTACAGTAATTTCACAGGAACTAACGTTAATTTTAGATTCCAAATAAAAGACTCAGTTGCTGATACTTTTACAGATTTAACTGGTGAAACCATTTACCGCATAGAACGTTATAAAAAAAATGCAGGCAGTACAATATGGACAATTCAACAAGTAATTGCTCGTAATAAAACCATCAGAGCTGCCGAAGAATTTATCAATAATCAAAGATTTGTACGTTTAGTATTTCCTCCTGCAATAGGGACTATTTGGAATGGCAACTCAAAAAACAATAGTGGTAAGCAAGATTACATTATTGAAGACAATATATTACCACTAACAGTTAATACTTTAGATTTTGACAGCACTGTTACCGTTAAAGAAATAGACGAGTTTAACTTATTACGAGAAGATTTAATTTTAAAAACGTATGCTAAAAATGTAGGCTTAGTGCAAACAACGGTAAGAGCTATTGATAAAAACATCAGTACCGGTGTGATTACAAATGGCGCTATTTACAGCTATAAAATAGTCTCCTTTAAATAAATATTTTTCAATTAACTCGGGAAAAATAGCTCGTTAAAATTCACATAAAATAACTCCTTAGTGGCTCTTGTTGTAGCGGTATAAAGCCATCTTAACAAATCAATATTTAACATTTCTTCGGTTAAATACCCTTGATCTATAAAAACTGCATCCCACTGCCCTCCTTGTGCTTTGTGGCAAGTAACTGCATAAGCAAACTTTATTTGTAAAGCATTAAAGTAAGGATTACTTTTTATAGCATCCATTTTAGCTCTTTTTGTTTCTAAATGCTCATAATCTTTCATTAATTCTTCAAAAAGTTTCTTTTGGCTATCGTAAGGTAAATTTGGAGATTCTGCGTACAAAGTATCTAACATTACTTTACAAGTTAAGGGCTCTTGGTCAATATCTGCAAATAATAGTTGTACATCTGCAAACCTAAAACCATATTGCTCGTGTATATTTTTAACCCTTGTTATTTGTCCAATATCGCCGTTAGCAATAAATCCACCTTTCTCTTCTGCTAGCCAGTAATAATTATTTTTTACTACCATCACTAAATCTCCACCCGTAAGTTCATCTTCTCGCCATAAAATTTGGTTACGTATGTTTTGATTATACATATTTGCGGCTTTGTTAGAACGGCAAATAACCAAACAGTTCTCCAAATCATATTTGCCATAAGCGTAATTTAATCCTTCCACAATCTTATCGCCCATCATACGGTAAACATCTTTGTAGCTTGTGGTTTTTAATGTAGGAAAAGCTTCTTCTTCGGTACGGATGAGTTCTCTAATGGTAGTGGCATTGTGCAAAATTCCCGACTCTTTTTCTTGCCTTACTACATCAGTTAGTTCTACTTCTGTGGTATTTAAATTAAATTTATTTAAATAATCTTTAGCTAAAGCCGGACTTTCAGACGAGCCGACTGGGGGTAATTGAGCGGTGTCTCCAATAAATATAATTCGGTTATTTTGATTATTGTAAACAAAAGAAATCACGTCGTTTAGCAAACTGCTACCGCTATAATCTGATAAATCATCGCTAATCATGGATGCCTCATCTATAATAAACAAGGTGTTTTTATGCAAATTTGGAGAAAGGCTAAAGTGCATTTCTGGTGAAAAAGCAGATTTTTTACGATATATTTTCCGATGAATGGTACTGGCTTCCTTTTTTGAATAAAAGCTCAAAACCTTTGCGGCCCTACCTGTTGGTGCTAGCAAAACGGTCTTTATTTGATAGTTTGGCAACAATTTGATTAATGCACTAATTACTGTTGTTTTACCCGTACCGGCATATCCCTTAAGCACAAAACAAGAATCGTTGGTTTTTAACTGCAAAAATTGGTCTAATTTCTCAAACAAATAAAGTTGTTGAGGATTAGGTAAATGTGGAAATGATTTGGCTAAATTGTGTGCAATTGACATTGATGCAAATTTGGTTAAAAATTAGGGAATCTTCGTTAGATTGCTATATCTGAGAGGGATTTTTTTTTACCACAAGAAAACAGAGGTTTTTCACAGAATAAACAAAGATAATATGAGTTTTTTTAACCACAGAGGAATCGGAGTTCACAGAGTTGTGTGAATTTTATAAGCTTAAGAAACTTAAGAGGTCTAACAGCGTTTAATAAATAACACTCCAATAAAAAATCTACGCTAATCAGCGAGATCTGCGGGAGAAAAACAACACACTACTTTGCAATCTAAAATTTAAAAAATTCATCATTATAAAAACTATCAGCAACTAATTTACAAACAAACACATGTTTGAATTTAAATTTTTACTTTTGCTAAGCATGAATAATAAGATACAATTAACTGTTGCAGATTTTGAGCCTGCCAAAACAAAAACTTACGAGTTATATTTAGAAATTGGTGCAAACCATTATAACTACGCAGTAATTGATCCTCAAAATCAGAATGTAAAAACAATATCTTACCGCCCGTCAAATATCCATAATGATATAAATGAGGAGTTATTGCAAGCCCATTTTGCTAAAACAAAAATTAGTCTAAACACTCAAAAGTTCACTTTTGTACCTTCCGAGTTATTTCACGAATCTGCTTTAGCTAATTTTACAAAATATATTGATGCACAAGAAAACGAGGAAGTTTTTATAAAAAAAATTGCACAAGCTAAGCTCACTATTATTTATGCTTTACCAAAATTGCAATTAGATAAAATAAGCAGTTATTTCCCCACAGCAGAAATTTACCCACAAATAGCCCCTTTTTATAATGGCGTAGCTTATGCTTTTAGCCAAATTGGTTTCTCACAGTTGTTTATCAACTTTAAAGGAAACCTAATGGAAATCATCATTATTAATCAACATCAATTTCAGTTTTATAACATTTTTGAGTTTCACAACGATGAAGAAATGATGTACTTTTTATTGCTTGCCGCACAAGAAAATAATATAAAACCTGCAAGTACAACTGTTAAAATTAGTGGAGATTTTAATCCTAATGGAACTATTTTTAGTCAAGTTTTAAATTATTTTCCTTCAACAGAAATAACAGATCAAGATAGTTTACCCTTATTTTATCAAGGATTAAAGGAACCAGTTATGCCTCGTTTTTTCTCTTTATTAGCTTTACATTTATGCGAATTGTAGGCGGACGGTTAAAAGGAATTAGGTTTAACCCACCAAAAAACTTACCTGTAAGGCCAACTACAGACATGGCTAAAGAAGCCCTCTTTAATATCCTGCAAAACCAGGTAGATATAAATAACTTAAAAGTTTTAGATTTATTTAGCGGAACTGGAAATATTAGTTTAGAATTTGCTTCTCGCGAAGCTTTAGCTATTACCTCTGTTGATTTAAACTTTGGTTGTTACAATTATCTTAAAAACATAAGTAAAGAACAAAATTTAACTCAAATAAAAGCCATAAAAGCCGATGTTTTTAAATTCTTAAAACAAGAGACAGATAAATTTGACTTGATATTTGCCGATCCTCCTTATGATTTAAACCGCATACCTGAGATTGCAACTTTAGTTTTTGAAAAAGAATTATTAACCGAAAATGGAATATTAATAATTGAACATCAAAGTATGCAAGATTTATCAATCCATCCTAACTTTACAGAAAAAAGAAAATACGGTTACTCGGCTTTTAGTTTCTTTAACAATTAAACGCTAAATTGTAACTACAAATATTCATTATGAAAATTGCATTGTTCCCTGGTTCTTTTGACCCTATCACCAAAGCCCACGTTGATATTTTAAAAAGATCTTTATCTCTTTTTGATAAAATTTACGTTGGTATAGGTACAAACAGTACCAAGCAATCTTTACTAAGTGTTGCCCAAAGATTAGAAATGATTAAAGCAGTTTTTAAAGACGAACCTAAATTAGAAATGGTAACTTACGAAGGCTTAACTGTGAATTTTTGCAAGGAAATTGGCGCCTCACACATGATAAGAGGCATTAGAACCGTTTCGGATTTTGAATATGAAAAAGCCATTGCACAAATGAACCATGCATTAATACCAGAAATTGAGTCTATTTTTATTGTGAGCAAACCTGGCTATTCTTCCATAAGCTCAACTATTGTTAGAGATGTATTACGCTACGGCGGAGATGTGGCTCAGTTTGTACCTAGTGCGGCAATTCCATTTTTAGTAGGTTTGAAATAACAGTTTTAACCTTTATATTACTCTGCAGACGCTCTAGTCAATCTATCGTTAATTGTTTTACCTAAACCAGTTTCTGGTAATTTTTGAGCAATTATCAAATCAAAATTTAGCGTATCTAAATGATGTAATGTAGTATATAAATTAGCAGCAGCTTTTTCTAAATTATTTTCTTGAGCTAAATACAAATATTGGTGTAAACCATCAGTTTCTTGAGGATGAAAGGCTAAAACAGCAAAATTAATATTACCAGCCAAAGCAATTTCTTTTTCTAAATTATTTGTTAAAATTAACTTAGTTTTTGGCGAGTAATGTTTTAATAACATTCCTGGTGCAACTGGTGCATTTTCTTGCTGTGTAATTACTTTTAATTTACCAACTACTGTTTCAATTTGTTCTACTGAAATAGCACCATGGCGGTATAAAACAACATCATTACCATTAAAACCAATAATGGTTGATTCTAAACCTTGCTCACATTCGCCACCATCTAAAATATATTTCAAATCATCTTTAAAATAATCATAAACATGGCTAGCAGTGGTAGAACTAATTCTTTTAAAAGGATTTGCACTTGGTGCTGCTAATGGAAAATCTAATTGGTTTAATAAGGCCAAAGTTAAAGGATGATTTGGCATACGTACAGCTACAGTAGTTTTATTTGCTGTTACAATATCTGGTACATGTGCTTGCTTATCTAAAATTAACGTTAATGCGCCTGGCCAAAAAACATCTATTAATTGATAAGCTTTTTCGGGAATATTTAATGCAACTTTCTCTAAATATTGTTTTGAAGATATATGTACAATTAATGGGTTAAAAAAGGGTCTTTGTTTAATTTCAAATATCTTTTTAACTGCATCTTCAGAAAATGCGTTTGCCGCCAAACCGTAAACCGTTTCGGTAGGTATAGCAACCACACCATTTTGTTTAAGAATTTGGGTGGCAAACCCCAAATTCTTAGTAATTAAATCCATTTTTAACTAATTTTAACAATTTTAACATCAATAGATGAATGTATAGCTAACATTTTACCTTCTAATTGTGCTTTATTAATTAACAAAATTAACTTTTCTTTTGTTTTATTGAGTTCCTCAATACGTTCAATAGAATGCTCATCTTTTTTTCCAAATCTAATCTCGTGGCTAAAACATTTTAAGTTATGAAAACTAATTTTCTGTTCTATTAATCTTAACAAAATTTCTTTTGCATCAGCTGCATTAAACTCTCCTTCTACTAATTTAAAATTGTCCATCTTTTTCTTTTATATTTTGGTTACTTAAATACTTCGCTAATAATAAACCCGAAACCATTGCACCACAGGCTAGTAATTTATTAATTAAAGCGTCATCCAAAAAAGGATAAGCTAATAAACAAACAACTAATAAAATAAATAACAATGCTGGCAAAATTTGCTGGTTATATTTTTTCATATCAATTTTAATTTATAACGTTACTGCCCTTGCCCTAATGAGTATGCTGTTTTGCCATCAAACTCGTACAAATTTTCTGTTTTTATAATATCAACACCATTATCCAATGCTTTTTGAAGCATTTCTACAATGTTTTTCTGAGTAAAATCATGCCCATTTTTTGCTGTAAATCTACACCTCCAATGGTCTGTACAAAAAGTTTCTTTAAAACCATTTGGCCAAACTTTTATACCTCTATTTGTAATCATGCTAAGCGTATTACTTTCTAAATTAACAGTTTGCAATTTATCAGCTAACTCATTGGCATCTATACCATTCCAATGCGTAAATAAATCTACTCCAACCAATTTTTTAGTCTTTGGTGCTCTTCTCTTGTACTTTGGCAGCACTAATTGACCGCTATTTTTAAAATTTGCGGCATTTAAAATAGTAGGTTGCTTACCTAAATTAGCAATAACGGCATCAGCAAAAGCCATGGTACCTACCTTAACTTTACTGGTTCCTTCTTTGTAAATATCTGCGGTGTGTATGCCTTCTTCAAGTGTTTTTAACCATGCGTTTTGAATTTTCTCTGCTATTTCTTTCTCGCCTATATGGTTTAACATCAAAACTGCACCTTGTATTAGACCAGATGGATTTGCAATATTTTTACCTGCAATGTCTGGTGCCGAGCCATGGATGGCTTCAAACATAGCACATTCTTCGCCTATATTTGAAGAACCTGCTAAACCAACTGAACCCGTAATTTGTGCTGCAACGTCTGATAGCATATCGCCATATAAATTTGGCATTACAATTACATCAAACACCTCAGGTGTATCAGCTATTTTTGCCCCACCTATATCAACAATCCAATGTTCGTTTTCAATCTCTGGATACTCAACTGCAATTTCATTGAAAACTTGATGAAAAAGACCATCTGTTTGTTTCATGATATTATCTTTAGTAAAACAGGTTACTTTTTTTCTGTAGTATTGCTTTGCATATTCAAAAGCATATCTCACAATTTTTTCGCAACCTGGCCGACTTATTAATTTAAGACACTGTACAACCTCATCCGTTTGTTGATGTTCTATACCAGCGTACAAATCTTCTTCGTTTTCTCTAACAATAACCATATCCATAACTGGATGTTTGGTTTTAACAAACGGATGTAAACTAACGCAGGGCCTAACATTGGCATATAAACCTAAATATTTGCGAATTGAAACATTTAAACTTTTATAACCACCACCTTGTGGAGTAGTGATTGGCGCTTTAAGAAAAACTTTATTTTTACGGATTATATCCCAAGCAGATTCATCAATACCAGATGTATTGCCACTTAAATAAACCTTTTCACCAATTTCAATCTCATCAAACGATACTTTGGCACCTGATGCTAAAATTACTTTCTTGGTGGCTTCCATTATTTCTGGACCAATTCCGTCGCCTTTTGCTAATGTTATATTTATCATCTTTACATTTGTTTGCTACAAATTTGCGATGAATTAAACATAAATTTTTATTTATGTTTTTAATATTAAACATTAAAATGATTTATGTTATATCGAGAAGTAATTACTCGCCAAAAAATAAAAGGCAAAAAAAAGCATCATAAGAATTATGATGCTATATATTTTGAGAAAAACTATTCGGAACTTATCTCAAATCAAAAAAACTATCAACTCCTAAAATTTTTTTACACAAAAACCCTTCGGCATGTTGCACTTGTATAGATTTACCAAACTCACGAGAACGCCCAACAATAACGTCCATAAAAGCAGGGTTAGAAATATATGTTTGAGGATCATCAATATTTACACCTTCAACAAAAAACTGGGTTTTGTAAGCCCTAATAGCTTCCAGTTTTTGATCTATAAATTCAGAAATATCAACAACAATATCGGGCTTTATGTAAGTGTCTTGTATTAAATGTAATAATAAACGTGGGCGCCATGATTGCTGCTTTTGGATATAATCCATTGTCTCTATTCTAGGCAAACCAGCCAAAAAACATGAATCAGTTACTAAATCACAAGCCCTGCCATGGTCGGGGTGTCTGTCATAATAAGCGTTGGTAACAACAATTTCTGGCTGGTATTTTCTTATTGCTGCAATTACTTTTAACTGGTGTTCTTCGTCATTTTTAAAAAACCCATCTCTAACTGCTAAGTTATCTCTCACATCTAAATCCAAAATTTTAGCAGCATTTGCAGCTTCCTCAGCTCTGGTTTCTACTGTACCTCTTGTGCCTAGTTCACCTCTAGTTAAATCTATAATACCAACTTTTTTACCTTCTTTTTTATGTTTTAAAATAGTACCGGCTGCGCCTAATTCAACATCATCTGGGTGGGCTACAATAAATAATAAATCCAGTTTCATGTTTTATTTATTGCTAATTATAAGCTTTTGAATTTTCTTTTTAATTCTTGCCGAGTTGGGTTTGGTAAAAGAATAAAAGAAATCTACTACCTCGCCATTGCTATTTATTAAGTATTTATGAAAATTCCATCTTGGTGCCGAGTTAAGGTTACCGTTTAATTTCTTTTCCGCTAAGAACTTGAATAGTGGATCTGCAAACTCTCCCCTAACCCTAATTTTTTTAAAAATACTGAAGTGAGTATGGTAATTAATTGCACAAAATTTGCCTATAGCTTCGTCTTCTAAGGGTTCTTGTTGGCCAAAATCGTTACTTGGGAAAGCTAAGATTTCAAAATTTTCTGCACCAAAATCTTTTCTTAATTGTTCTAGTTGCTGTAGCTGAGGTGTAAAACCACATTCTGATGCGGTGTTAACAATTAATAAAACTTTGCCTTTATAATTTTCAAGGCTAATGGTTTCTCCTTTGTTATTCTCTACTTTAAATTGGTATATATTTTTCTTACTCATTATCAAATTACTGGTAACTATAGTATCCTGTAGATCTGATGATATTTTCGATATCCCTTTCTTCATCTACATCGTACTTGTTTTTTAAATCGTGACCAAAAATGCGAGCTACAGATTGCATTACAAATGCCGAAACATTTCCTTTTAAATCTTTTACTAAATCATAACTGCTATTCCCTGTTTCGCGGTCTATTAATTTTATTAATATTTCTCCTTGGGAGATCGACAAATTCTTAACCTCTCTGTTAAACAAATCTTTAATTTCTTTATCACAACTCTTAACAAAGGCTTTTTGTTTTCTTTTATCGCTTGTTGTGGCTAAATCCCTTTCTAATTGCCTGTATCTTTGTCCGGCAAACCTTGCATAAGGCAATACCTTTATAACGTTATATCTTAGTCTTCGGTATTTGTCGTAAGCTTCTTTTGTTGCAAAATTTCTTCTATCAATTACCTTAACTTCGTTAAGTACAATCCAAGGCATCATTTGGCCATCAATATTAATTGCAGACACTCTAATGGTATCATTAGTACCTGCTTTCACAAAAACATTTTGTGCTTTTGAAAATCTTCCCAAAAGCATTAAAGAGCAAAAAAGAAATAGCACTTTAGTTTTCATAATTTTAAGTTACAAACTTATTGCTTATTTATTACTTTCGGAAAGAATAAGTAACCCTAAAATCGTTATTTTAACAAAATAAAAACAAAACAAGCGCATCATTGATGAAAGATTACATAATTGACATAGAAGCAGAAAAATCTGAAATACTAAAAAGATATAGAGCACTTTTAAGAGCTTGTAAATCAACGCTTAAAAAAGGAGATAAAAAAATGATTCGTATGGCTTTTGATATGGCTGTAGAAAATCATAAAGATATGCGTCGTAAATCTGGCGAGCCTTATATTTACCATCCTATTGCTGTAGCGCAAATTGCTGCTGAAGAAATTGGTTTGGGTACTACTTCTATTGTTTGTGCCCTTTTACATGATGTTGTTGAAGATACTGAGATTAGTTTAGAAGATATTGAAAGAGAATTTGGAAAAAAAGTAACCAAAATTATTGATGGACTAACCAAAATTTCGGGTGTTTTTGATGCCAATAGCTCTATACAAGCAGAAAACTTTAGAAAAATGCTGCTTACCCTTGCAGATGATGTGCGGGTAATTTTAATAAAACTGGCCGATAGGTTGCACAATATGCGAACCATGGATTTTATGCCAAGAGATAAACAGTTGAAAATATGTTCTGAGACTGTTTATTTATATGCTCCGCTTGCTCACCGTTTAGGATTGTACTCCATAAAATCAGAATTGGAAGATTTATCTATGAAGTACATGGAGCCAGAAACTTACAAATTTATTGCCACCAAATTAAACGAGAAAAAAGCTGAAAGAGAACTTTTTATTAAAGAATTTATTGGCCCTATTAACCGAATTTTAAAAGAATTAGATTTAGATGCAAGCGTTTTAGGTAGGCCAAAATCTATCCATTCTATTTGGACTAAAATGAAAAAGAAAGGGATTCCTTTTGAAGAGGTTTACGATTTATTTGCCATCCGTATCATTTTAGACAGTTTACCCGAACAAGAAAAATCAGACTCGTGGAAAGCTTATTCTATTGTAACTGATTTATACCGACCTAATCCGGATAGATTGAGAGACTGGATATCATCGCCTAAAGCAAACGGCTACGAATCTTTACACACTACCGTAATGGGTCCAAAAGGGCAATGGGTTGAAGTGCAAATACGTACACAACGTATGAACGAAATTGCAGAAAAAGGCTTTGCTGCGCATTGGAAATATAAAGAATCATCATCAGATAGCGGTTTAGACCAATGGGTGAGTAAAGTAAGGGAGTTATTAAGCAATGCAGATTCTAATGCTTTAGACTTTTTAGACGATTTTAAAATGAACTTATTCTCTGACGAGATTTTCATTTTTACCCCAAAAGGAGATTTAATTCAGCTACCAATTGAAGCAACAGCTTTAGATTTTGCTTTTGAAATTCACTCGGATGTAGGGGCAAAATGTATTGGTGCTAAAGTAAACCACAAATTAGTACCACTTTCTTATAAATTACAAAACGGCGATCAAGTAGAGGTAATTACATCTAACAAACAAGCTCCAAAAGAAGATTGGCTAAACTTTGTGGTTACTGCTAAAGCAAAAGCAAAAATAAAATCGTCATTAAAAGAAGAAAAAAGAAAAGTTGCGGAAGATGGGAAAGAAATTTTAGAGCGTAAACTAAAATCGTTAAAAATAACCTACAACACTGATAATATTTTGAAGCTAAGTTACTTCTTCAAATTAGGTTCTAGTCAAGATGTTTTTTATAATGTAGCCAAAGGTTTAATTGATTTAAAAGATTTAAAAGAGTTTGCAGCATCAGAAAAAGTTATTGAACAAAAACCAACAGTTGAAAGCGATAACGAGCAAATACAAAAATTAATAAAACAAGTAAAAACCAAAGACAGTGATATCCTTTTAATTGGCGAGGATTTACAAAAAATAGATTACAAACTTTCTAACTGCTGCAACCCTATCCCAGGTGATGATGTTTTTGGTTTTGTAACCGTTTCTGATGGGATAAAAATTCATAGAACCAATTGCCCAAACGCCACCAAATTAATGTCTAGCTATGGTTACCGTATTGTTAAAGCAAAATGGACCAGCCAAAAACAATTGGCATTTTTAACTGGCTTACGCATAAAAGGTATCGATGAGGTTGGCTTAATAAGTAATCTAACACAGGTAATATCGTTTGATTTTAAGGTAAATATGCGTTCTATAACTGTAGATACAGAAGACGGTATTTTTGATGGCACCATCATGATTTATGTGAATGATACCCACCACCTAGAAAATTTAATTACCAAGTTAAAAGAGGTTAAAGGAGTATCAGATGTGATAAGATTTGATTCGGATGTGGAAAACCCTTTGCTAAAAAGCTAAATATCATTTAGCTATATTATAAATTTTAATAACTTTGGCTTTTAATATTCATTATGGGCGTACAAGAAACCATTGAGATGGTAAAAAAGATTTTCGAGACTTATCTTGAAAATAAAAACCTCAGAAAAACTCCTGAACGTTTCGCTATACTCGAAGAAATTTACTCCAGATCAGATCATTTTGATGTAGAATCGCTTTACATCCAAATGAAAAATAAAAAATACCGAGTGAGTAGAGCAACCGTTTACAATACCTTAGAACTTCTTTTAAGTTGCGATTTAGTAACCAAACACCAGTTTGGAAAAAACATGGCGCAGTTTGAAAAATCTTATGGGTTTAAACAACACGATCACATCATCTGTTTAGATTGTGGCAAAGTGGTAGAATTTTGCGACCCTCGAGTACAGCAAATTCAATCTATGATGGGCGGTTTATTGAAATTTGAAATCAAACATCATTCTCTTAACCTTTACGGTAATTGTACCCGATTACAAGAAGGTTATTGCGAATCAAAAGAAAATAAAAATTAATTTAATTTACATATCTGACCAAAAAAATAAATGGCTGTTGATGTTTTATTAGGCCTTCAATGGGGCGACGAAGGAAAAGGCAAAATTGTTGATGTTTTAGCCCCAAAATACGATTTAATTGCTCGTTTTCAGGGTGGACCAAATGCTGGTCATACTTTAGAATTTGACGGTAAAAAGTTTGTTTTAAATACTATTCCTTCCGGAGTTTTTGAAAAAAACACTTTAAATCTTATAGGAAACGGAGTAGTAATAGATCCAATTATCTTAAAAAGAGAATTAGATAATTTAAAAGCTGCTGGACATGATTTATTGGCTAAGAAAAATTTAGTGATTGCTAAAAAAGCCCACTTAATTTTACCCACTCACCAATTATTAGACGCTGCGTCTGAAAAGAAAATGGGCGATAGTAAAATTGGTTCTACACTAAAAGGTATTGGACCAACCTATATGGATAAAACGGGTAGAAACGGTTTAAGAATAGGCGATATTACTTTACCAGATTTTAAAGAGCGTTATGCTAAATTGGTTGAAAAACATTTAAGCATTTTATCTCATTATGGTGAAGTTGATGATTTCTCTGAAAAAGAGCAAGCTTTCTTTGCCGCGTTAGATTATCTTAAAAACTTTGAATTTGTAGATAGCGAACATTTAGTTAATAAATATATTAAAGAGGGTAAAACTGTTTTAGCTGAAGGCGCACAAGGTACTTTACTAGATATTGATTTTGGTTCTTACCCTTTTGTAACTTCCTCTAATACTACAACTGCGGGTGCTTGTACCGGTTTAGGCTTAGCTCCTACTAAAATTGGCGAAGTATTTGGAATTTTTAAAGCTTATTGTACACGAGTTGGTGGCGGCCCTTTCCCTACAGAACTGGAAGACGAAACTGGCGAGAAACTGCGAAAAATTGGTCGTGAGTTTGGAGCAACTACTGGTAGAGCAAGAAGATGTGGATGGATTGATATTCCAGCATTAAAATATGCAATTATGCTAAATGGTGTAACGCAATTAATTATGATGAAAGCTGATGTTTTAGATACTTTTGAAAAAATATACGCCTGCACTCATTACAATTATAATGGCGAAGTGATTGATTACATGCCTTATGATATAAACAGCATTAAACCGGAGCCTATTTTAGAAGAAATAGACGGATGGAATGAAGATTTAACTGGCATTAGACAACCAAGTGAAATTCCTGCAAAACTACAGGCCTACATTGATTATTTAGAGAAACACCTAGAAGTTCCTATTAAATACCTTTCAGTAGGGCCAGATAGAGTTCAAACTTTAACTTTAAGCTAAGCTTAAGATAATATTTAACAAAAGCGTTTCAATTAATTTTGAGACGCTTTTTTTGTTTATAAGATTAATTTTTTGTTAGAGATAATTGTCTGATTATTTTTCACCCTCAGCGGAGTGGAAGGATAATTCGCAAAGGCTTCAACTCAACTCAGCCTGACAAATTACATTTAATATAACACTAATTTTAAATTTTTCTTAATAATTTAGGTTTTAGAGCGGGCTTTCCGTTACAATCTTTTTGTCCGCCCACTGGCAAAAAAAAGCCTGCCGGTAGGCAGTAATCCATAACGCAAAACCTATAAAACTCTTAAAAAAATGAAGGTATTTTTTAGGGTATATTAATTAGAATTTTCTACGATATAGGTTTTTAACTTTAAGCTTTGTTCATTTTGCTTTTAGCATTTAAAAAAACAATAAAACTACATTTTACCTAATGGCAAAATAATTGTAAGTAATAACGTAAAACTATACGTTATGAAAAAAAATATTATATTATTTTCAATTGCTGTGTCCCTTATATTTACGGCTTGCAATAGCAATAAAGCCGCAAATAATGATGATATTTCTTCCGATTCGGTGAATGTAAGCAATGACTCTTTAGCCGAAATTTCTGAATCTAAAACCAAATTCAGTAATATTATTGGCTGGAAAGACGGACAAGCGCCAATTGCTCCTGATGGTTTTGTGGTAACACGCTTTGCAGAAGATATTAAAAGCCCAAGACAAACTTACATTGCCCCAAATGGCGATGTATTAATTGTTTTATCTAACTCTGAAAGATCTGCTAAAGAAAAAGTAGTTGGAGAAATTACAGGCAAAGCGGATGCGGAAGTTGGAGGTAAAAGCCTAAATACCATTATGCTTTATAGAGATGAAGATGGTGATGGCATTGCAGAAACTAAAAGTGTTTTCTTAAGAGGCTTAAACCAGCCTTATGGGATGTTAATTATAAAAGACAAATTTTATGTTGCCAATACAGACGGATTAATGGTTTACCCTTATAGCGCTGGTGCAACAAAAATTGAAGGTACTGGCAAAAAGATTTTAGAATTACCTGCCGGCGGCTACAATAACCATTGGACAAGAAATTTAATTGCAAATGCAGATAATAATAAAATATATGTTTCTGTAGGTTCTGGAAGTAACGTTGGAGAAAACGGAATGGATAAAGAAGTAAGAAGAGCTACAATTTTAGAAGTTAACCCAGATGGTACTGGCGAAAGATTATATGGAACTGGATTAAGAAACCCAGTTGGCATGTCATGGAATCCGGTAACAAAAGAATTGTGGACTGCAGTAAACGAAAGAGATGAATTAGGGGATAATTTAGTGCCAGATTACATCACATCTGTTAAACCAGATGCGTTTTACGGGTGGCCATACAGTTATTTTGGTCAAAACGTTGACCCAAGAAGAGAAGGAGAAAAACCAGAATTAGTAGCAAAAGCTATTGCACCAGATTATGCCTTAGCACCCCATAGCGCATCCTTAGGATTGGCGTTTTACACTGGAAATCAATTCCCAGAAAAATATAAAAATGGTGCTTTTATTGGTCAACATGGATCATGGAATAGATCCAAATTTACAGGATACAAAGTAGTTTTTGTGCCATTTAAAGATGGTAAACCAGCCGGTAAAGAAGAAGATTTTTTAAGTGGTTTTGTTGTTGGAGATGGCGGAAGAGATGTATATGGTAGGCCCGTTGGTGTTTCTGTTGCAAAAGACGGTGCTTTATTAGTTTGTGATGACGGAGCTGGTGTGGTTTGGAGAGTGGCAGCTAAAAAGTAATCTTTTAATTTAAAAATGATTTATTAAAAAACTGAACTCGATTATTATTGAGGATTAATTTTATTCAGTTTAGTTAAAGTACAAACGTTAATTACGGTTAATTCGCCCTTGGCTGATGCGGAATAGATGAAACTGATAAAGCACTTCCATTCATAGCATTAGGCGCAGGCGAGTTTATTCAAGTATTTAATGTTTTTTTATAGGCATTCATGTGTTCGCTACCGCTCGGGTTTGGGAACTTTTTTCGGAAAAATTGCGAAGCACTCTTGAATGCCTTAGCTTTTAAATAAGAAAGAATGAAAAAAGTGCCTGACAATGCCCGGCATGAGGGCAGGAAATACAAGTATTCTTGAAAGCCCTAAATAGAAATAATAACCTGAAAAAAGCCTTTGTGGTTTTGGATTTAAATTCAAATGTTTGATTATTAATATGTTAAATATGAATTAATAATCAAATTGAGGTTAAAAAATATACCCAAATAAGTAAGGGAACTGATAACGGCTCCCTTACTTTAAATTTCTAATTTTCCAATTCCGTCTCCTGCGTAACCGAGGCTACAGCAGAGGCTACCAATCCTACAGTAGCAAAATAACCCGCAACAGTAGTTAATACTGCTGGTAATGCAATGGGCGCTGCCAAAATTGCTACACCAATACTCCCTAAGGTTAAGCCAATGTTTCTCAATTTTTTAAAAAACTTAGGTGTTGGAGCGTTTATTCTTTCTATAATACTCTTATTCTTCATGTTCTTTATTTTTTATGGTCAATTTTATTTTTCGGACTTGCCTTAACTTCAAGGTTCAGCCTCCACTCTATAAATTCCATTCTTTGTTTTAAAAGTTCGTTTGCCGAGCGGGTCTCAGAATGGATTAACGTACTGTTACTCTTTAAGGCAGCAATTTCTTTTACCACTCCTTTAAATTCAATGTGCAACTGTTTAATAAAATAAGTGATTGCAGAAAGTAAAAGGGTAATCAGTAGACCCGCTAATGTTTCAGGCTGCAATAGAAGAAACATCGCTTTCAATTAAATTAATCACCTCAATTTTTCTCAACCCATTACGATACGCATATAAAAGGGCTTTGTAAACCTTTTCATAAGCTAAAGCAGATTGCAATACTTGGTAAATCCCATCAATCATTTGCCAAGTCATACCAATTAAAGGACAACCCTTCGTGTCGGTATGAAAATTACCTACATGAAAAAACACAAGTTTAAAGTTTGCAATCCCACAAATCTCTAACATGCCTTCATGAAACTTTGGGAATCTTTTTTTGTAATGCTGGTTCATACCAGCGGTGTTATTTAGCCCTAACTCATAAATACCCTCGGGCAAACAAGTTTCTCCGGGTATTTTAATCCCCGCAATTTGATCTTCTAAAAGATAACAGGCAAATAGGCCGTTAATATACAGATGGCTTAAGGTACTCAACTTACCTTTACGTATTCTAATGATGCTAATTTTATTCATCTCCTTAATTATTAAAGGGAGGGGAACGGCAATACCGTCCCCGCACCTGATTAAACAATAGTTACTGCACCAGCGTAAATACTGGTTGATCTTTGCTTCTTATCTTTGGATGTAAAAGCTAACCAACATTGCACCTCACTGCCAACAAAATCATTAGGCAAGGGAATGCTCAGTACCCCATCAGCTCTGGTTGCTGCAGAAATGCTCATGAGGTGTTGTTTAGTATCTGCATTATATACTAATGCAAACACCTCATCATCTGGATTACTCATCCCAGAATTTGTAGCATTAGACCATGTTAAAGACAATTCGCTTGCACCAGAGGTGGCTGCCACTGCATTCCATGCCGGACTTAATTCTCCTTTTGAAATCAGTACTTTTGGATAATCCAATTCATAACTTCCTGACTCGCCAATGATGCTGTTCTGCAACATGTGCGCTATTGCCAAATTAAAACTACTGAACCTTGGGTCTGATGCCTTAAACCCAAGCTTTAACAATTCATTAATAGGCTGTAAAAAGCCTACCGCCAAACCAAATTTTTCCCTTTGATTGGATTGCAAAACTGTAGGTGCTTTGCTGCTTTTTTTAGGCAAACTGCTGATGATGTCCATACCACTCCGCTGGCTGCCTATCACCGTTCCTACCTTGCCAACAAAACCTCCTAAGATGCCTTTTCTCATTCTTCCCATAATTAAATTTTTTAAAAAAGTTAAACCATAAGCACCGCCACCATGGCTTTTTTGTGCTTTACTTTGTAAATATGGATCCTGCTTTTGATAAAAAAAAGGCTTGGGAACTGTTGGCGTAGTTTGGCGCTTTTTGGCGTAAGATGTCCTATTCCACCCAACTTAATCCTACCCCCACTTTCTACTTTCTACTTCCCACTCACCACTCACCACTTTCTACTTCCCACTCACCACTCACTACTTCCTACTTTCTACTCACTACTCCCTACCTTCTACTTTCTACTCTCTACTTTCTACTTCCTACTCAATACTCACTACTCAATACTCACTACTTCCTCAACAGCCACCCGGACATTTCCTATAACAAAAACTAATGATTTAGAAACTAAGGTTTTAGTATTTGAGCGTAGCGATGCAGAAATTAGACTAACTAAAAAGAGGTTTATAAAACCAAAGAAATAGTACTAAAAAGATCAAACTTATTGGCCAATAATAAAGGAGCAGCCGAAAACCTTATAGAGTAGGCAAACATTTATTCAAAACTCTATGGCTTCGAGTACGGTAAGCCGTTTTTATCATGAAGAAAAAATTCTTATTACCATTAATAGCTATAGTAGCTATTGCTGGTGTTTGTACATTTTCTGCTTTTACTCCAAATTCTAACCAACAAGTGAGAACATCACAGTGGTATGCGTATGATGGTTCTGGTGATCCAACCCAAGCAGAAAATTACGTTTTATCTGGTCCTTCATCCCCTGGCTGTAGTGGTGATGTAGAGGTTTGTGCCATTAAGGCAATGGACAATGGTTTCGATAAACCCGAAATCACCTCTACTTTAGTTACGGAAATTACCGCTGCCGTAAATAACCAACAAGCAAGTGCCAATGTTAACCTACGCGATTAACAAAAAAAGGGGGAAATCCCCCTTTTTTTCAAACACAAACTAACTAATTCCCTAATCATTATTTCTCCCAAATCATTTCTCACTACTCAATACTCAATACTACCCTAAAAAAATCACTCATTCTGCACCAGACCACCCCTTTCAATCACCTCCTGCGGTATCGGAAAAACATATCGATTTGCATTTGGCAACAAAGTATAATTCTGCCCTAATACCGATTTATTCAAGGTTACAGCCCAATTAGCATCTAGGTTCAATCTTTTTAAATCATACCACCTTACACCTCTAAATATCAATTCCTTTCTCCGCTCAAGTAATATTAAATCCAAAGCTTCTGCCTCATTATTTGCCGTTTTAGCTACATAAGTACCCGTTTGGTAACGTTTTAACAATAGCATATTCAAATCATCCATAGCTAAAGCCAATTGATTTGTTCTTGCCAAAGCTTCAGCCCTGTTTAATAAAATTTCTGCTGTTGTTAATCCAGTAAATAAAGTGGTACCATTTACACCAGTATAATTCCCCTTGAATTGATAGGTTGTACCGTCAGTATTTCTCCTAAAAAACAAATCTTTCCGCAAATCATTAACTGCATACGACTGGTATAAATCTGGATTGATTTTACTTCTAGTTGGTGACAGTACAGTGAAACTCCCTGTTGCATAAAATATAGTTTCTGCATTAAAACGGCTAAACGGAGTATTGGAACTTTTGTTCAATCCATTATAGTCAATTAGCTGACTGTAAAGTCTTAAACTCGAATCAGCATATAGCTTACTCATTTCGTAATCACCCTTAAACAAGGTAACCTTAGAAAGTAAACCATAACTATTAATTTTATCAGGCCTCGTGGCTATAAATCCTTTTTCTTCTAATAAAGCATTTGCAATTTTAAGGTCTGCAATAATTTGTGCATAACAGGCATCAATACTATTCCTTTTGCTTTCTTGTTCAAAATCGCTACTCAATCTTAAAGGAATACCCAAATCAGTATTAGCAGTATTTGGGTGGTAGGCTTTTGCAAATAATTGCAATAAATTAAACAAACAGCTAGCCCTATGAAACAGCGCTCTTCCTTTCAATGAATTTGCCAAAGCAATTTCATTTGGATACTCATTAGCTGCTATAGTTTCCAATACCACATTGCAAGACAAAATACTATTGTATTGTCTTTGCCAATGCCCAGCATCACCATCAACGGCTGTATTACGCCACAAATAAATATTCCTTTCCCTGTCAAAAGGAAAACCATTATAATCTGCATCAGTGAGGTAAAAATTATCAGCCGCACCTTCTGCTATCACTGGTACAACATTGATAAAATTTTCATCAAGCAGCGCTTATAAACCTTGTAAGTTCTGAGGTACTACCAACCTTTGGTCTGGCTTAGCATCTAAAAATTCTTTACAGCCCCCCATCAAGAGCAAGCTGATGCCCAAGGCAAGGCTTTTTAATATTTTTGTATTCATGATTTTATTTTAAAGGTTATACATTTACTTACTACTTTTAACTTCCCACTCACTATTCACCACTTTTCACTTTTTACTTTCCACTCACTACTCCTTTCACTACTTACCACTTACCACTCCCTAATTACTACTTACTACTTACTACTTACTACTTACTACTTACTACTCCCCACCTCAAAACCCCATCCTCAAACCCACAGCATAAGTAGCCCTAGCAGCTATATTCTGTCCATAATCTGGGTCTATAACCTTTGTACCGGCTTGCCACAAAATCCCCAAATTACTTCCAAATACAAATATTTCTGTTTGCTGTGGCATCCACTTTTTACCGCTTTTCTTCGGCGAAAATGATAAACGAACATCCTGTAACCTTACATGGTCTGCCCGCTCAACAAGCCCTACACTATTTCCATAAAATAAATCTCTTTGATTACTGATAGGGTAAATAAATGAAGGCACATTAGTCACCAATTCATCTCCCGGATTTTGCCATCTTAAATCATAATCTGGGTGTCCTGTACCAGTAGCCAAGTTTCCATAATCTATTGATGCTCTTCTATAGAAATAATCTAACTTAAAGCCTAAACTTGCTGATAAACTAAAAGCACCATAAGAAAAAGTATTTCTAAATATCCCATTGTACAAGGGCAATGCAGACCCATGAAAAACCAAACTATTGATAGCAGTAGAAGAACCAATCGCACTGTAATCTGTACTTGCAACACCGTCAATTAACCCTCTAGGTGCGCCTGTTAATGGGTCTAAACCTCCATCAGCATAACTAAAAATTGGAAATACAGGATAACCCGCTAATGGCAATATATTGCCTCCATTACTCACATAATTTCTAGCAACAAAATCATTTTGATACTCCTTAACAACCGTTTTTTGATAGCTTAATAAAACTTGGGTGCGCCAATTAAATTTCCCAGGTATATTTATACTATTCAGCTGTAACTCCCAGCCATTACCCTCAGTAGATGCATTATTAATGGTATTATTACCAAATCCTGTGGTGGGGTCAATAGGTTCAAATGCCAATAAATCACTGGTGTTTTTGCGATAAACATCAAAACTCCCGCTCACGCTATTATTCTTAGCACTAAAATCTAATCCAACGTTTAAAGTGTTTACCCTTTCCCATCTTAAAGCACTATTAGGCGGACTAACAATTACTGCGGTAGGTAAATTGGTGATGTTACTATTCACATTATCATACCTCAATACCGTTAAGGCAGAGATAGAGTTGTTTACATTCCCTGCTGAGCCATAAGAAACTCGCATTTTTAAAATCGGTAAGGCCTCCCATTTATAAAAACTTTCTTCATTCAAATTCCAAGCAAACCCTGCCGACCATAAAGGTGTACCCTTCTGGTTGGTGTTTACACCAAATAAATTGGAAGCGTCTTTTCTCGCTGTTAAGCTAACTACATACCGCCTTTCATAATCATAACCCAATTGCCCATATAAAGAAACATTGCGGTCTCTCAAACCAATATTGTACAACTGGTTTGGAATAACATCGGCAAAAGCTAAATTCCCAAAAGGCGCATAAACAGTATTAAAATTAACCAAGGAATTGCTCAATGTTTCTCCATCATAACCATATTGGCGGTTTGCATTACCTGTGGTTTCACTACTCCTACGCTCTGCACCAAATAAGCCATTCAAAAAATGCCCTTTAGCAATTTCACCTTCTCCATCTAGCTGAAAGCGTAGCGCATGGCTATTTAACCTGATATCCTCTAAATCATTTATACCCCCCAGTGGGATATTCCTTTGTACATTGGTTCCATTTAGTTGGGTATATTGGTTAATTAAATTACGTACGTAATAGGTTTCTTGTGCGTAAATATCTTGCTCATTCGTCCGCTCATTTTGATATTGGTATTTAACCGAAGCCTTCAATACTTTATTCAACCTCCAATTTGCGCCACTCTCTATTAAAATATTGCCTCGTTTAGTTTGGTTATTAGCCAAAGCCATTTCCTGTAGAGGGCGGTAGCTCCAATCCAACAAAAATGGGTTGGCAGTGGTAATGGCATTCAAAGCATTTAGTTTGTAATCCTTTTCAATTACCAAAGCATTGCCATTTTCATCTGCCAGTTGCGCATAAGGGTATAAACTTCTGGTCCCTTGCCTAATTTGCCCGTAACCAATTAAACCCCTGCTCGAGTTTCTATTGGCCACATTATTACTGAAATTAATACTGTTCTGTAGCTCTATTTTTTTACCAACTTTAAAGTTTTGCCCCAATTTCAAAGTCAACCTTTCGCCATCATTGGTATTCAAATGCTGTTGGTAACGGTCATAACCAGCCGATAGGATAAATGATTGTTGATCATTACCGCCACTTAAATTAATGGCATATTGCTGATTGGTTGCAGGTCTGTAAACGTATTTTTCAAAATCTTTTCTTGAATCCAATTGCCCCAATGCCGCCAACTGATTTTGATAGTCAGTTTCGCTTAATGTTCCATTTGCCCTTGCCACAAACAATTCAACCCCTGGCGTAACTGCCAGTAACCTTCTATTGTTTAAAAAAGCATTGTAATAACCATTATCATATAAAATTCTTTCTGCTGCTAAAAAAGAGCTTGATGATAGCTGAGGCACAGCAAACAAATCTGGACTTTGTGTAAGCTGATAGTTTTGGGAAAAACCAACTTTCAACTTTTGGCCATATTTTGCTTTTTTTGTGGTAATCACAATCACCCCATTACCAGCCCTTGCACCCCAAATAGAAGCCGCCGCTGCATCTTTTAAAATAGAAACACTTTCAATATCATTGGGGTTAATGTTATTGATATCTCCACTGTAAGGAAAATTATCCACCACCACCAAAGGTTCACTCTCTGCATTTATACTGGTTAAACCCCTAATCAACAATTGGTTATTGGTGCCCGATAAATTAGGCGAATTGCCTCTTTTATCAAACAATACGGAGGTACTGATCCCTTCCAAGCGCTCAATAATATTTCCGCCAGTACTCCTGTTCAACATACTTTCACCCAAAACTTCTGCACTTCCTGTCATCCTTCCCGGTGTTAATGTTTGGTAACCTGTACTTACCACCACTTCTTGCAATGCTTGCTTGGTTTCATTTAAAACAACATTCAATAAATTTGGATAAGGTGCCCTCAAATTCAACACGCGGGTTTCAAAACCAAGATAGCTTACTGCTAATTGGGCACTTTCTCTACCAATTGTTAAATTAAAATTCCCATTGGCATCACTTAAAGTTTTTAAGTTTAGTTTCCTATTCTCAATCAATGCTCCGGCAATAGCCTTATTTAAACTATCTACCACCTTTCCTTTTATCACATAATTTTGCTGCGCTTGGGCAGTCTTGCCATTCACAATTACTAATACGGTAATCAAAAGCACTAATAAGTATCTAATTTTTTTCATGTTATCGGTTTTCTTTTATAATGATAAATTCCAGATTGCGCTCCGCTATGGTAAATCTCAAATGGTACGGGGCTAATGCGTTATTAACTGCTGCCAAATCTTCCAGATCAGCCACATCTAGTTTTAAGGATACCTTAGCCCCAAATCCAGTTTCATCCAACACAGGGATATGCCCTTCTTTCCAGTTATAATAGCTAACCAAAGAAGCTAAACCTGTATTCCTTAATTCTTTAATGGCTTGCTCCCCAGCTAAAGTATTCACCAACCTTTCTGGCTTTGCGGGTTCAATATTTCCTGTTTTTTGCAATACCCATGCATTCACTTTGCGGTAGGCCAAATGGCTGTCCATCCCTAAACTGGCGTTCAGGTCATCTCGCATTTTGTTACGCCTTACACTGTCAGGGGTGTTAAATGGCAATACGCTTTCGTAGCAATAAGCATATTACCTATACCAATCCAGTTTCCCTAAATTGGATTGTTGCTCTATATAATTGCCCTTGTCTTTTACTTCCAAAACCACGCGGTTGGGGATATAAACAAATGATCTGTTAAAAGCCATCAGATACAAGTTGAATAAAGGAAAATTGACAATACTGGTATGTATAGTGCCTGCAATGCTGTCTCTAATAGCCTTATTGATACTATTAACCCCCGGTAAATAACTACTCACTAAACTATAATAGCTTTTAGGTCTTGGGTATTTCTCTAGCAATTGTTTTTCTGCAACTTCAAAATCTAAAATGTCTTGCTTAGGTGCTACTGTAGGGATATCACCAGTTTTAAAATCAAGCAATAGCTGTTGATCAATTCCTTCTGCATGGCTAATAGCCACCACCTTCCCTTTTTCATCAATCCAAACCAAATGCGGGGCAATAGTATGCGGAAATAATTCATTCCAATACGTATCTCCCATCAACCAGCTTACCCCTGTTTTACCCTCATAAGCATCCCTCACTTTCGGGTCCATCTCTTCCGCTTTTTCTGTGGTAATGGCAATAACAGGAAGTTTTGCCCCTTTACCTAAGCTGTCAAGATCCTTCAATACTGCCCTAAAGTTTTTACAGCCCGAACTGATAAAGAGCATTAAATGAGCTTGGTTTTTTGTTTCTATAACCGATTTTGGAAGCTGATCCCCTACCTGTAATGATTTCACTTGCCCATACCCTCCAAAACTCAACATCACCAAAAACAGCAATGCAACGCTAAACCTTCCACTTCCAACAGCTTTAAACCTTTCACTTTCAACTCTACACTTTGAACTTTCAGCTTTAAACTTTGAACTTTCCTCTTCCCTTTTTGTCAGGCTGAGCGCCTGCCTGTCCGGTAGGCAGGGAGTCGAAGCCCTCTTTAATGCCCTCCTCCTCAACAATCTCCTTTGCACTTCTTCCCGATGCTTTTTCTTCTCTTGATAGGTCTTCCATAATTTCCTCAGGAAACCCCACGTTAAGGCAAAATTCTCCGTTAAAGAATGGTTATTGCTTTTAAAAACCTTCTTACTTACAGGACTACTCCTATTAATTTGCACTCCCTCTCCCCACCCTGTCATTGTGAAGCCCGAAGCGTCTGCCTTGTGCGAAGCGGGCTGTGACAATCCCTGTGTTAATTGCTTTTGGCTTGATTTACGATTGTTTTTAAATTGGAAATTCTTCTGTAAACTAATATCTCCCCGCTCATTGCCGCGGAGGCTATTACTTTCCCTATAGCTGGAAAGTAACAAAGAGCCACCGCTGCGTTTTACGCTACAAAGCCAGTGCTTTAACTCCTGCATCACTACCGCATAAAACAAGGCGGATTTTTCCGTTAACGAATGGTTATTGCTTTTAGCAATACTGTTATCAACAGAATTACTCCTATTAACACGCACTCCCTCCCCACCCACCGTCATTGCGAGGCCCAAAGCGTCCGCCTTGTGTAAAGCGGGCTGTGGCAATCCCCACGTTAATTGCTTCTTACTTAATTGACCAACCGCCTTAAGCCTTAAGCCTTCCGCTTTCTGCTTAAAAAATCCCAAAGCAGTGGCAATAGCATGTAAATTATACTTCATTTTCTAAAAATTATTATGGTGTAAAAAAGAAAAACCTTAACCCGAACGGGTTAAATTATGAAGAGTGGAGGCGATGAAATTAACAATTACTAAAAAAAGACACACCGCCCCCTACTCGGTATTTTTACTCAGGAGCCGATATCTTTAAAGAAAACAATTGCTTCTGCCCATAACACCAATGGTACATCCATTTTAATATGGATAAGGGCTTTTGATTTGGTTGATGTTTGTTTTTCATTGCTCGTATAGATTTACGAGTCTTAATTATTTGGAAAGCAATACTACAATAAATGTAGGGCCTACAAACCATGGCTGCATAAAAGTTTCTGACACCTTACGTGACACGGCATTACAGCAGGCCCCACATCCATTTCAATACGCAAATATACATATCAAAACTAGATGTAGGAATTAACTGCTGTCTTACGTCACGGTGTCAGAATTTCAGCCGTAAGACTCTTTATTAATTACCTAAATAATAACGGTTTAAAGATAATAATAATTTCATATTAAACAAATAAATGCATTAAATGAAATTAGATTTATAACTCCATTTGCTTCCTATGAGTAATTTAAATAGGACAGTAATAGGGTTAAATATTAAAAAGCTTAGGGAAAAGTTAGGTTTAACTCAACTTGAATTTTCGATAGTTACTACTATTGGAATTAGAACTATAGCAAATATAGAAGCGGGTGACGGAAAATTCAGTATCGATACACTTTCAAAAATTCTTGAATTTTTTAATGTTGACACTTCTTTTATAAATAATGAAGAAATGGTTATTGCAGATAACTTTAGAGAAAGGTTAATTGAATATCATACTGATAAAAAATCAGACTGCTTAGGCATCTTGACTAAGAAACCAAAAATTGTTTATGCTATAAAGAATGAATTATTAAGTAGTGATCTATTAAATAAACCTAGAGAGATTCACGAAATACAATCTTTTTTCAACTCATTAGGATGGGAATTTATAGGATCATCAATTACTAACGCACTTATTAGAATGTCTGATTTAATTGAGACAAGGAAGCATAAGAGTAAGGGGAATACTAATGTTTATTTGAAGAAATCTTAAACCTGTCAAAATTAGATTGGTGATATTTATTGATTGGTTAAATATCTTTATTTAAAAAAAACTGGACTGTAATAAAACCCATGAACTTTTATTTAAGTTTTATAACTACATAAATATCAATTTATATTCTATACTTATCTCTATTTTCTGAAAGATTAACTTTTGATGCTAACTTCTTTTTTCATCCTAAATAATTTCTAATCCCTCATTTTTCAACTTTAGCTCCTCAAATACGGTTTTTCCGATTTTATATAATTCATCTATAAAAGGCTGGTTATCTTCATCAAATGGCAATCGAAACATTAAATCGTCTGCCATTAATGCCAAAGTTGCCAAAAGTATGAGTGTATTTTTACGGTGTTGTTCCATTAAATCTTGAAACATGACCAAAAATGGCCCATCCTCCATAGTCTTTCCGACAAAAGAATGAACTTGCAACTTTGAATTTCCTTTTTTATGATTAATGCCTGATCTTATATTATTTAATTGTTCTAATCTAACAGATTGAATCTGTTGCCAAAGAAATTCGAAATAAAATTGGTTCTTAGCCTTCTCTGGCAGTCCCTTTTCTAATTTATTCAATTTTTGACTATGAGTTCTTAAATCTCCTAATCCTTTTATTTCAAAAATCAAGGCCAATAATATCATTGTTTTTTCAATAGAGGCTTTTAAATAATTAACAATGCCATCACAAATACTCATAGCATCAATTTCCTCCAAAAGTAACTGACTATCTTTTTTGCTGTTTTTAATTTCATCAATCAAAATAATTAAATTGTGAAATGACATTGCAACCTTTATCTGTATAGATTCTGTTTCATAGAGATAATCAATAATATCATCAGCCAGAGGATGACCAGATAGACGGATAGAATTGAAAATATAATTTTCCTGCAATTCTAAATAAAACCGAATGGAAATAACAGGTATGTGGAAAATCATTGGGATTGTCAAAGTACAAATTAATGGCTCATAAGACAATAATTTTAAACGTAGATAATCACTTGTTACATCTCGATGTTTAATACCCGATGCGATGCGAAGCCCCTGCAAAGCTTTAATTTTCTCCTTATCTTTTAATGATAATTTATCAAAATTCCAGACCCGATGATTGTTGAGTAGGTTTATTTTATACAAAATATCACCAAAATCCTCTTTTGTTCCAAAAATATCACGAATTATTATTTCCTCTGCCATTTGCAAGACAACTTCGTTTTCAGGCAACCATTTACTTTTTAAAATGGCCTTAATTTTTTCTCTATTTGACAACCGAGACCAAAGTGGAAGAACAGGAACAGAAATCATGATGCTACCAAGTTGATTATTAGGCCCGAAAGGCACTAAGTAGTCTTTACCTAGATTAAAGTATTTGTACAGAAGTAGTTTAGTGAATTTTTGTTTTAGATTTGTATGAGAAAAAATCATAGAAGAACTAGTCTGAAAAAATTATTCTTAAAAGATATTGGTGTTGAGTGGTTCATCATTATAATTTTTGTCAAATGCTTATTCTTTATATGACAAATTAAAGATTGCAGATTTACCTGTTTCTGAATTTTTTAAATCAATCTTTGTTAAATCAATTCAGTAAACCTAAAGTATAATCAACTAATTCATCCTTTACTTTACCATCATTCACAGGATTTTGAATTTTCCTATTTATTGAACCAGTAAATAGAACCCAACTGACCAGAGTGTTCAGCGCAGCGTCACTTCGGATTAATTAATAAAAAGGAGTTTCCTACTCCTTAGTAGCAAAAATCTAATGTAAAAAATCTATATTAGATTATACGTAAAATTATTTTCATTTTCTATTAAAGGGCTTTTGCTCTTCAGTTTAAAAAGTCTACGCCATAATGCATCGTTTCAGTTATAGTATAGGATTTTTCACCTTGACTTTCATATATAAGCAAATTTAATTCTTAAATAGTTGAAATAGTCAGTATCATGCAACATATCTCAAATTAGAGCTTGTAAAGATGATTAATGTTAATAATTTTTATATTTACTTTTGAAATAAGTTGGAATAATTAAGTAAGCTTATTTTTATTGACTTGATTATTAATTGTGGAAAGTAAAAGAAAAAGAAAGAGAATAAATGCTGCGGAAAAACAAGGGGATATAATTCTTGATATAGAAGCATTTATCAAAAATAAAAGTTCTGAAAATGCAAGAAAAATACAATCGACAAAAGAAGAACTTGAGATAGAAATATATTGCGATAAACACTATTATCTGCGAAATCAAATAGGTGATGAAAATGGCAAACGTGATGGGATCGGTTATGAGTTCATTGAAGCAACACTTTTGAAAGCGACAAAACACCTTATTTATTACGCTTTAAAAATTAGAGGTTTTGCATTCATAAATTTTGATGAGGGATTCAAATCTAGAATCACATTAACACAACACTTTAATGATCATGATATTGAAGATTTAAATATAGTAGTCGAATATCATTATTTATCTATGCACAAATATGAGGTTACTGTAATTACTGCTTTAAGAAAGAATAATTTTTATTTTAATGATGGTTCATATCAAATTGAATTATATAGTGATGGTACATCTTACATAAATAAAAACGAGAAACGTAAAGTAAAAGAAATTAGCTCATTCCATGGAATTTAAAATTAAATAAATCACTTTTAAAATATTCAAAATCATAACTGTCCGAACAAATAATATACAAAAAAGGCCTGTATAATTCTAATTTTGAGTTGCGAAA
>NZ_JBHULV010000043.1:0-1199 GCF_042684645.1 Pedobacter alpinus | reverse complement strand
TTAGGGAAAGTGCGAATAAGCAGGTCATTTCTTCCCAAGCTGACTCGTTGATTAAAATTTCGCGGATCTGGGCCGATTTTTTTCCCGCAAACACATCGAATCAGCCTATTTAGGCTATTTTTTCCACCATTTCTGGCGTTATTTCCGGTTTTTACTGAGATCTCTCCCACTGACGTATCATTTGGTCCACCCGAAACAGGTTGGCCAGGGTGAATAACATCGCCAGTTGGTTATCGTTTTTCAGCAGCCCCTTGTATCTGGCTTTCACGAAGCCGAACTGCCGCTTGATGATGCGAAACGGGTGCTCCACCCTGGCACGGATGCTGGCTTTCATGTATTCGATGTTGATGGCCGTTTTGTTCTTGCGCGGATGCTGCTTCAAGGTTTTTACCTTGCCGGGACGCTCGGCGATCAGCCAGTCCACATCCACCTCGGCCAGCTCCTCGCGCTGTGGCGCTCCTTGGTAGCCGGCATCGGCTGAGACAAATTGCTCCTCTCCATGAAGCAGATTACCCAGCTGATTGAGGTCATGCTCGTTGGCCGCGGTGGTGACTAGGCTGTGGGTCAGGCCACTCTTGGCATCGACACCAATGTGGGCCTTCATGCCAAAGTGCCACTGATTGCCTTTCTTGGTCTGATGCATCTCCGGATCGCGTTGCTGCTCTTTGTTCTTGGTAGAGCTGGGTGCCTCAATGATGGTGGCATCCACCAAAGTGCCTTGGGTCATCATGACGCCTGCTTCGGCCAGCCAGCGATTGATGGTCTTGAACAATTGACGGGCCAGTTGATGCTGCTCGAGCAGGTGGCGGAAATTCATGATGGTGGTGCGATCCGGCAGGGCGCTATCCAGGGATAATCGGGCAAACAGGCGCATGGAGGCGATTTCGTACAGGGCATCTTCCATGGCACCGTCGCTCAGGTTGTACCAATGCTGCATGCAGTGAATACGCAGCATGGTCTCCAGCGGATAGGGCCGTCGGCCATTGCCCGCCTTGGGATAAAACGGCTCGATGACAGCGGTCATATTCTGCCATGGCAGAATCTGCTCCATGCGGGAGAGGAAAATCTCTTTTCGGGTCTGACGGCGCTTAGTGCTGAATTCACTATCGGCGAAGGTGAGTTGATGGCTCATGATGTCCCTCTGGGATGCGCTCCGGATGAATATGATGATCTCATATCAGGAACTTGTTCGCACCTTC
>NZ_JBHULV010000042.1:0-43341 GCF_042684645.1 Pedobacter alpinus | reverse complement strand
GTTTCGCAACTCAAAATTAGAATTATACAGGCCTTTTTTGTATATTATTTGTTCGGACAGTTATGTTACTTCATCTACAAATGTTTTTTATTCCAAAGAAAAAAACATTACTTTTGACTCTAATGAAAAAAGTTCGTCACAGTTTAGTTTTACTTTTATGCTTAATGGTATTTATTACCTCAAGTGGCATGGCTGTAAACTTGCATTATTGCGCTGGCGAATTACAAAATATCAGCTTAAATGCTAATAATAAAGATTGTGGAATGCAACAAAATCGTATATCAACAAAGGATTGCGATAATTACAGCCAACAATCATCTCTAAAGAAAATTGATACTTGTTGCCAAGATCATCAAGTTTCTGCAAAAACAGATAACAAAAACACATCTGTTAAATCTAAAAACGAAACAGTTTTTAGCAAATCTTTCACTTTCATCAGCAATTACTTTACCTCTTTATTCAGTTTTAGCTCAGATAAAGTTGAAGAAAAAGAAGAAGAAAAAGAGATTTCTGTTTTCCCCCTACTTAAACAAGGTTTATACATCTTGTTACAACAATTCCGTAATTAGAATTTAATTCCCTTTTACTTCGTTAAAGAAGTTTAAAAATTCTAACAGCATCTTTTGTGCTGATTTCTTTTATTTTATTTCATTTTCAAATGATTGAGAAACTGATTTCATTATCGCTTCGCAATAGATTTATAGTACTGCTAATTGCAGTTGTTATTTTCGGTTTTGGTGTGTTTGCTGTTCAAACAAACAAAATAGACGCTATACCAGATTTATCCGAAAATCAAGTTATTGTGTTTACAGAATGGCAAGGCCGTAGTCCGCAAATTATTGAGGACCAAATTACCTATCCTTTAGTAACCGGCTTACAAGGCATCCCAAAAGTAAAATACGTTAGGGCCAACTCCATGTTTGGGATGAGTTTTATTTATGTGATTTTTAAAGACAATGTCGACCCATATTGGGCTCGATCAAGGGTTTTAGAAAAACTGAGTACCGTAAATAATACTTTACCAAATGGTGTTGCACCAACTTTAGGTCCAGATGGAACAGGGGTTGGCCATGTTTTATGGTACACTTTGCAAACTAAGGGAATGAACCTTGGCGAGCAAAGAGCCTTACAAGATTGGTATGTTAAATTTGCTCTCCAAAATGTTGATGGAGTTAGTGAAATAGCGTCTTTTGGAGGTTTCCAAAAGCAATACCAAATCACTATTGACCCAAATAAACTAACTTACTTTAAAGTTGGTGTTAATGATATTATGGATGCCGTTAATAACAACAACAACGAAGGCGGTGGTCGTAAGTTTGAATTGAGCGATATGGGCTATATTATCAAAACTTCTGGATACCTAAAATCTATCGAAGAAATTGAAAACTTAGCGGTTAAAACCAGCCAAACCATCCCAATTAAAATAAAAGATATTGCAAATGTGCAAATGGCTAGCGAAAGTAGGTTAGGTATTTTTGATTTAAACGGTGAAGGTGAAGCTGTTGGTGGTATTGTAGTAATGCGTTACGGCGAAAATGCAGATGAAGTAATAACAAGAGTTAAAGCTAAAATGGATGAGGTAGCTAAAGGCTTGCCAGAAGGTGTAAGTTTTAATATTGTTTATGATAGAAGCGGTTTAATTAAAGAATCTATAAATAGCATCAGAAATATATTAATTGAAGAAATTATAGTGGTTTCTATTATTGTGTTTGTTTTTCTTTTACACTGGCGAAGCGCAATCAGTATTGTTATACAAATACCAATTACTATTGCTGCAAGCTTTATACTGCTCAATGCTTTTGATATCAGCTCAAATATTATGTCTTTAACAGGTATTGCATTAGCCATTGGTGTTATTGTAGATAACGGAATTATTATGTCAGAAAATGCTTATAAACAGCTATCTGTACGTCAGGAGGAATTAAATAACGAAAATCTAAAATCGGAATAACATGAGGAATATATTCAAAAGAACTTCCGTAAATAACACAGTTAAGCTTGATGATAAAGAGCGTTTAACAATAATAGAAAAAGCTTGTAAGCAGGTTTCTCGTGGTGTTTTTTATTCAACCATTATTATCATCACTTCTTTTTTACCTGTTTTTTTATTAACAGGGCAAGAAGGTAAACTTTTTCATCCATTGGCATTTACAAAAACCTTTATATTAATGGTTGATGCCTTATTAGTGGTTACCCTCGCTCCTGTTTTAATATCCTTTTTTATGAAAGGGAATTTTAAACCAGATAACCACAATCCAATTAATCGTTTTTTAGAGCGTATTTACGAGCCTACAATTAAAGCTTGTTTAAAATATCGTAAAACTACAATTGGTATAAATATTTTGGCTTTACTCATTAGTATTCCTTTGCTTTTTAGTTTAGGAAGAGAATTTATGCCTCCGTTAGATGAACAATCAATTCTTTTTATGCCCGTAACCCTCCCAGATGTTTCTAATTCCGAAATAAAACGGATTTTGCAAGTACAGGATAAAATCATCAAATCTACTCCGGAAGTTGCGCAGGTGCTAGGAAAAGCTGGTAGAGCAAATACAGCCACAGATAACTCACCATTGAGCATGATTGAGACCATTATTCAGTTAAAACCAAAAAGCGAATGGCGGGAAGGAATGACTAAGAAGAAAATTATTGATGAATTAGATGCAAAATTACAAATACCTGGTGTAGTAAACGGTTGGACCCAACCTATCATCAATCGCATAAACATGCTTTCTACAGGTATCAGAACAGATGTTGGTATTAAAGTTTATGGACAAGATTTAAAAGAAATTGCCAAAGTTGAAGAACAAATTAAAGGTAAACTAAAAGGAATAAACGGTATTAAAGATTTATATGTAGAACCCGTAACAGGCGGAAAATATTTAGAGCTAAACATTAATAGAGAATCTTTAACTCGTTATGGGTTAAGTATTAATGATGTAAATAAAACAATTGAAGTGGCTTTAGGAGGAGTTCCTTTTGCTAATACAATTGAAGGAAGAGAACGTTATGGAATTGCCATTAGATTAGGCGAAGATTACAGGAATAGTATTGAAAAATTAAAAAGAATTCCTATTAACTCTGTTGATGCTGGTGTAATACCACTTTCTAATGTGGTAGATTTTTCTTTTGCTGATGGCCCACCTATGATCACCTCAGAAAACGCATTGCTGCGTGGTGCTGTAATGTTTAACGTAAGAGACAGAGATTTAGGCACAACCGTTCAGGAAGCTATTAAAGCCCTAGACACAGATCTTAATTTACCTAAAGGTTACTTTATAGAATGGAGCGGACAATATGAAAACCTTATAAGGGGAGAAAAAACATTGCTCTTAATTATGCCCGTTGTGTTAGTGATTATTTTGTTAGCGCTATACTTAGCATTCAATTCTTTAAGAGAAGCTTTCTTAAGTTTGGTAACCATACCTTTTGCTTTAATTGGCGGGGCTTATATGGTTTATTTTTATGGAGTTAACTTATCTATAGCAGTTGCGGTTGGTTTTATTGCACTATTTGGAATTGCAGTAGAAACTGGAGTAGTGATGGTAATTTATTTAAACGATGCCATGCAACAATTGGTTAAAGAAAAAGGAAACTCTAAAGAAACTATAACTAATGATGACATAAAAGAATATGTAATTAAAGGTGCGGCTAAACGCCTCAGACCTAAAATTATGACAGTTTGTGTGGCTTTATTTAGCTTAGTTCCTGTTTTGTGGAGCAATGGCGTAGGTAGTGATGTAATGCTGCCTATTGTTTTACCAATGATTGGTGGAGTGTTAACTTCATCTACACATATTTTATTGGTAACACCACTTATCTTCTTAATGACAAAAGAATATGAACTTAAAAAATTCGGAAAAATGGAGGTGCTTGATGTTAAACATTAAAAACATATTTGTTTTGCTTTCGCTGATGTTCTTGGTGCAAATTAATTTGTTTGGACAAAAATCGATGACCATTGATTCTGTTTTAAAAGCTGTGGAAACAAACAACCCGTCATTAAAAATATACGACGAACAAGTTAAGCAACAAGATGCTTTAATAGAAAGTGCAAGTGCTTGGAAAGCGCCAATGTTAGGAATTGGTTCTTTTATGACGCCTTATAATAACTTTAGTAGAGCAAACAACTTAAGAGATGGTTCTTTTATGCTTACCGCCGAACAGGAAATACTTAACAAAAGCAAAAAGAATAGCGAAGCCGCTTATTTAGCTGCCCAATCTGTAATTACATTAGCAGCAAAAAACAATAATTTAAATGAGCTTAAGGCTTTAGCAAGGTCCTTTTTTTACGATGTTGTTGTAGAACAAAAGAAGGTTGAACTTATCAATAAAAATATTGAAATATTAAGCAACCTTAAAAAGTTGGCAAACATCAGATATACCTATAACAAAGCAGATTTAGATCAAATTTACAGTTTAGACGCTAAAATATATGATGGACAAAATAAACTAACTGCTGCATTAGCAAATATCCACATTGGTAAAATTAGACTAAATGTTTTAATGAATAAGCCATACAATGCACCTATCAGTATAGATACCAGCTTAAACATTGTGCATTTTGTTATTAAAGATATAAATTCCATGGTTGCAAACAGAAGCATCGTAAAACAAGCTGATGCACAAATCCAGAGCGTTAATTTAGCTAAAAAAATGATTGCTAATGAAGCTAAGCCCGATTTTAACATCTCTTTTAACCACATGCTTGCCTACAACAACCAAATGCCTAATCAATTTTCTTTAATGGCGGGCGTAAGTATTCCTATTGCACCTTGGGCTGCAAAAGGATACAAAAGTAAGTTAAAAGCAAATGAGTTTGAAAGTAATGCACTTAGGTTAGAAAGAGACAATTTAGTAAATCAATTAAATGGGATGATTAAAAGTAGCGAACAACATTTATTACATCTTAATTCGGAACTTGAAACTTACAAAAATAAAATATTACCATCTCTAAACAAGAGTTACGAGGTGATGATGTTAAATTATCAGGAAAACAAAAAAGAATTAAGCGAAGTATTAACAGGCTGGAAAGATTTAAATGATGCGCAAATTGACTATTTAAACCTTTATAATGAATATTTTAAAATGTATGTAGAATATGAGAAAAATGTGGAGAGATAGTTTAGAAGAGTCAAGAAGAACGTATCAAGAATCAAGAGCCTATATGATAGAGAGGTATAAGCATCAAGTATCAAGAGCACTTAAAATTAGCTGCTTACTACTCACAATTTTTCTATTTTCTTGTAATTCTACTGATAAAAACATTTCGGAAAGTGCAACATACACTTGCTCTATGCATCCAGAAATTGTAGAAGACAAACCTGGAACCTGCCCAATTTGCGGAATGGATTTAACAAAGATTCACACTAAAACAGCAATTAATCTAGAGGTTGACTCTTCTGTTATGAACGCTTTAAGTGCAAATAACGATTCTTTCACCAATAATTTGGAAACTATTGTTGTTAAAGAATCTACGTTAAAACCATCTGTAAATTTAAACGGAACAATCACTTATAATAGCAACCAAATAAAAACCATTTCTGCAAGAGTAAGTGGTAGAATTGAAAAAAGTTATGTAAAGTATAATTTTGAACCCATTAAAAAAGGACAACTCTTATTAAAAGTTTATAGTCCAGAATTATTGGCTATTCAGCAAGAGTTACTTTATTTAAAATCTAAAAATGAAAACGCTTTATTAAATCAAACTAAAACAAAGTTATTATTGTTAGGCGTCTCAAATCAGCAAATAAATAAAGTTTTAAAAAGTGGTAAAGCAGATGATACCATAAATATTTATAGTAATTACAGTGGTTATTTACTAAATGCAAGCACTGATAGTAATGATGATTTACAAACTGCAAACACCACTTTAATGTTAACCGATGGCTTATATATTAACACTGGAGATTTATTGTATAAAGTTTTTAATGATAATGAGTTATGGGCTATTTTCTACACAAATACTTCAGAAAGTGAATGGGTGAAAAGTGGCGATAAAATAGAACTCACAATTGATAAAAAAAACATAGCGGGTAAAGTAAGTTTAGTGCAGCCATTTTATAAAAACAACCAAAACTTAACCGAAATAAGAGTTGTTTTAAATAATAGAAATAACCAATTTAAAATTGGGCAATTAGCCAATGCAACTGTGAGCCAAAATAGCATTACTGGAATATGGATTCCGGAAGCAGCAGTTTACCAATTGGGCGAAAAGAGTATTGTTTTTATTAAAAAAGATCAAGTTCTAAAAGCCATTACAATAAATGTTACTGCTAAAGCAAATAAGCAAGTTTTGGTGAAAGACTTAAAGCCAGGTGATGAAATTGCAAATAATGCCAGTTATATGATTGATAGCGAAAGCTTCATAAAAATAAATACTAATGAATAAAATAAAAGGAATATTATTTTTGCTTTTGTTTGTGATTTTAGCTTGCAAACAAAAAACAGCAGATAATCATCAACATACGGAGGCATCTGTTATTTACACTTGCCCAATGCACCCACAAATTATCCAAGATAAGCCTGGTATTTGCCCTATATGTAATATGGATTTGGTTAAAACGCAATTTGTAAATTCTGATGAAATAATTTTGGATGAAAATCAAATTAAATTGGCAAATATTAAAACCCAAAAATTGGGCACATCAAATTATGAAAACAGCAAATTACTTAATGCTAGGGTAATTGCCAACCCAGAAAATGTTTATACCGTTGCCAGTAAATTTAATGGTAGAGTTGATAAATTGTACTATCAAGAAGTAGGTGTTTTTGTAAATAAAGGTGCATTGCTTTATAAAATTTACAGTGAAGATTTATTAAGTATGCAAAAAGAGTATTTATTAAATAAAAAACTAAGTAATGAATTTCCTGATGAAAATATTTATAAAAAACTTTTTATTGCCAGTAAAAATAAACTTGAATTATATGGTTTAAATCAGCAACAAATTGCAAGAATAAATGATAAAAATACACAGCCATATATTTCTGTTTATGCTCAAAATAGTGGTATAATAACAGAAATAAGCATTACTGAAGGCGAATACTTGAGTGAGGGAATGCCTGTATTAAGAATGGAAGACCTTAGTAATATTTGGGTTGAAGCACATTTGTATAGTAATGAAATTTCGAATGTAAAAGTTGGAAATGCAATCACCATACAGGTTGAAAATTTTGAACCACAAAAAGCAAAAGTGGATTTTTTAAGTCCTCAATTAAATGCTAACAGTCAAATTATTACGTTAAGAGCTAGTTTAAATAACACTAATAATAAATACCTTATTGGCATGAAAGCTACGGTGAAATTAATTAGAAACTCAAGTAAAGATGCCTTAAGTTTACCTACTAATGCTGTTATTAGAAATAATGAAGACACTTATGTTTGGGTGAAAGAAAATGATAGCTTTAAACGTAAAGAGGTTGAAATTTCATCAGAAAATGAAAACTCGGTTCTTATAAAATCTGGACTAAATAATGGCGAAGAAGTTGTAGTTAGCGGAACATATTTGTTAGACAGTGAGTTAAAACTCAGAAAAGGAAAAAACAATTAATAAATAGTAATCAATAAAATTAAAAATCAAATGAAAAATCAAATTTTAGGCTTAGCCTTTATCGGATTAATTTCTACAACTTATGCTTGTACCAATCCAACAAAAACAGTAAACGAAGAAACAGCTTCAACAGAAACAGAACAGGTTGCTGTAAATCCAAAATTTACTGATGCTAAAGTAAATGAAGTTTACCAGCACTACATTCACCTAAAAACTGCTTTGGTAAATAATGATAATAAAGAAGCTGAAATGGGCGCAAAAATGCTTCAAAAAGCGATGAGTGACGCTGAAATAGATACCAAATCTATTGATGCAGTTGTTGCCGTTAATAATGTTGAAACAAAAAGAGCAAAATTTAACGACTTATCTAATGAATTAGCTTCTGTTTTTAAAAAATCAAAGTTAGAAAGTGGTATCGTTTACAAACAATACTGCCCAATGGCAAATGATGGTAAAGGCGGTTACTGGTTAGCTAGCGAAAGCAAAATCAAAAACCCGTATTATGGCGAAAAAATGCTAGGATGTGGAAGTATAGAGGAAGAAATTAAGTAAAAAAAAGCCTGAATATTGTTTAATTAGCAACAAATTCAGGCTTTTTTTTATCGATTAGTTGTTTGAAGAAAGTAAATCTATATACCAAAAACCTAAGTTTACAGGCTGTTTAGCAAAATCTTGCAAACAACTATCATCTGTATTTTTTGGTGCTGCATAAGCTTTATAAATTTTTTCTCCTAATAAATATTTTATAGGATTTTTAAATATCGGCCCATCAAATGCAAAAGTGTGAAATTCTCCATTTTCGCCACAAACATCAATATCTTTTGGAAAGGTTGCAATTAAATTACGGTCAATCTCCTCTCCTACTAAAAAACCTAATCTTTCTTGTGTACAGGCAATTACGGTTTTAAAGCCTAATTCTAAAAACTCATTTATCAACAAGGTTGTTTCTCCTTTCCACAAGGGGAAAATTGCTTTTAAACCAACTTCGGCTAACTTATCTTCTCTATACTTCTTTAAATCCTCCAAAAAAATATCTCCGAAAATAGAATGTGTAACGCCCTCAGCTTTTAATTTTTCTAAATGGTTACGCATAATATTGTCATAGGTTGACATATCTGGCATTTCTGGTAATCTAATTTCGTATAACGGAATTCCAATTTCTTTTGCTTGTTGTAAAAGTAATTCATGCCTTACACCATGCATAGAAATTCTATTCACAGCATCATTTATAGAGGTTACCAAATACTTTATTTCCAATTCAGGATTTTGAAGACAATGGTATAATGCTAATGCCGAGTCTTTGCCACCACTCCAGTTAAAAATACATTTAATCTTTTCCATTTTTTATTAAATCTGCTACTAAAGCAGGTACTCCTACACTTGCTTTTTCTTCAATTCTTATTACTTTATTAGAAATATTAACTGGTGGAATTTTTGGATCAACCACGTAAACTGGGATATTGGGTTTAACCAAATCTAGTAAACCTGCCGCTGGGTAAACTGCTAAAGAGCTACCAACTAAAATCACAATATCTGCTTGTGGCATTTCATGCATTGCTTTACTAATCATGGGTACAGCTTCTCCAAACCAAACTACATTTGGCCTAAGTTGCGAACCTAACTCGCAATAACTCCCCATTTCAATACAATCGCTTTCTAATTTATAAAGTAAAGCTGGGTTTTTAGATGAACGAGCGTAAACTATTTCGCCATGTAAATGCATTATAGCTTTTGAACCTGCCCGCTCATGTAAATCGTCTATATTTTGGGTAATAATGAGTGTATCAAAATGCTTTTCTAATTCGGCTAAAGCCAAATGAGCAGCATTGGGTTTTGCCTCTAAAACTGATTTTCTGCGTTCGTTATAAAAATTTTGAACCAAAATAGGATCTCGTTGCCAAGCTTCTGGTGTTGCCACGTCTTCAATATTATAACCTTCCCACAAACCATCTGCATCTCTAAAAGTATTTAAACCACTTTCGGCAGATATTCCGGCACCTGTTAATATGATAATTTTCTTTTTCATAAATTTTTAATCAAAAAAAAAGCGATGATGACCATCGCTTTTTTAAATATGTTTTTTGAAAAATTAAGCAGTTACTTTGCTTTCTTTTAATACTGAAAATTTAGCTTTTGCCATTTCAAAACCTCCATAAAGTACAGCTCCAAAAACCAAATTACCTAATAATAGGTTTTTCTCAAAAGGAATTGCTGCTACTAAAGATTGGTAATAACCTGTAATGTCTTTATTATACATTGTGCTACCAAGCCATGGTTGAATATCTGTAATTAACCAGTGTACTAAAACGCCTGCTAAAGATGCTAAGAATACAGAACCAACATTTACCATTTTAATAAAACTACCTATATAAACCATAAATGCAAAACAAGCATAAACTACAGCAAAACCACCATAAAACAATGTCCATTCGCCAGTATAGCTGTAATTAATTAAAATATCACTAACAAACAAGGTAAATAAAGGCACAAAATAAGCTTTAAATCTATTTTTAAAATGTGTACCTGCAAATAAAGCAATTGCACCAACTGGTGTAAAATTAAACCATTCTACATTACCAGTTAAAGGTATAAAGCGTGTTATTGCTGCTGCTATGATTATAAAAACAAGAACCCAGTTTCTAACGTTTAAGTTTTTTAATGACATATTTTTATTTTGAAACGTAAAAATACTAAATCTTTTTAGGGATTTAAAATTTACTTATTTAAGAATATAATCTTTGAAGGTATTACACCAGCCGTAATTTTATATTTTAATTTACCATCTTCACCAAAACAATAAACCTGCCCATTACTAGCGTAATTTTTTGCATCGCAAACAAAGAAAAGTTTATTTACAGAATCATAAGTTAAACCATATGGTGTTGTAATTTTTGCTTCATCAGAGATATCAGTAATTATATTTTCACTAATAACCGCATCTGTACTTAAATCATATAATTTAATTCCTTTTCCAGATGTAAAATAAGCCTTAGTTCCATTAATAACCATATTACCGCCTGTAAACTCTTTACTTGAAGTTACAACATCTGTTTTACTATCAATAATGGTTAATGATGGTTTAATATTCCCATAATTTCCTGTAGATTTTACGTAAATTTTTCCGTCAGCTGTAGCTTTTACTCCACCTGGGTTTAATACAACTTCAATTTTTTTAATCTCTGTTAAAGTAGTAAGGTCAACTACAGATACAGTTTTATCGTAATTTGGGTAACTTAATCCACCCGAATTTGCAACATAAAGCTTATTGTTAGCAATTGCCATTTGCTCTGGGTTTCTACCAACAGTAATGTATTTTTCAATAGCTAAACTTGCGGTATCAATAACTGCAATGGTGCCATCGTAAGAAGAAACAAAAGCTTTGTTTTTGTTAAATACAATATAGCGTGGTTGTCTGCCAACTCCGTTATTTTTAAAATCTAACTGTTTTATACTTTTAACCGTTTTAGCATCAACAACTTCAACTGTATTTGATACGTTTACTACGATATACATTTTAGATCCATAAACTTGTATATCATTACCAGTATCTCCTAAACCTCTACCATTTTTTTGTGCAAAAAAGCCATTTACAACAGAACCATTTTCTAAGTTGTAATAACTTAAACTAGCATTGTTAGAGTTAAAACCACCTTCGTTTAAAATATAATAGCCAGACCTTACGGCAGGAAGTTCCTCAAAAACTTCATCTTTTGTACAGCTGCTAATTGTTAATACTGCGGTTAAAGCTACTAATAGCGTTTTTAAATTGTAATTAATTGTTTTCATGATTTTATATAATTGTTTTAATTGTTAAACGGATGGATGTTCCGGGCATAGGAAAGCTCCTAATGATGGAATAATTTAAATTGAAAATATTGTTGACTTCTGCGGTAAGCATCAAAGGTTTATTATATAATTTTGTTCTATAATTTGTAGAAATATCACTCACAGAAAAACCTTTTACAAAATATTCAGGCGTATTGTCTCCTAAATAATACCTGCCAGAAGAAAATATTTGGTTATAAAACACACCCCATCTATTTTTTTGTATGCCCGTATTAAATGAAATTGTATGTTGCGGTGTATAAGGGATTTGATTGTTATAAACGGATTCAGTTGGATTTGTTTTATCTAAAGCTTTTTGGAAAGTATAGTTTAAACTAGTTTCTAATAATAAATTTTTATTGAAATTATAATTTGCTTTCCCGCTAAAATCAATGCCATAAATTGCTACTTTCCCCAAATTATACATTGTCCAAATAAATAAATCTTTGTTTGGCAACGATATAATTTTGTCTTTTATATGGTTATAATAAAAATCGGAACTTAAAGAATACCAAGAAAACTTTTGGTTTGTAAATTTATCATAAACTAACCCAACATTATATTGAGACGCCCTTTCTGGATTTAATTTGCGATTTCCAAAATTGGTGAAATACAAATCATTAAATGTTGGATACCTAAAAACATCTTTATAAAAGCTTCTTACTGTTAAAGATGGGGTAGCTTGGTAGCCAATTGAAATAGTGGGAGAAAAAATAGTTCGCTCGGGAGATACATTACCTGTTTTTACTTTTTCTTTAATGTAAGTATTGAGCACATTTCCTTCTATCGTAATTTTTTTTAGTTGATATTTACCACCCAATACCTGTAAAATTGTATGACGTGTAGGGTATGCGTATCCAAATAAATTTGTGTAAAGTGTAGTTACAAAAACATCAGCGGCGTAGTTAAATGTTAAATTCTTTACGGGCTGGTAAGTTGTAGCAGCAGATTGGTAAAATTCATTTTGTATGTAAGTATTATCCAGTTCTCCAATCTGATTCAAATAATCTGGATCATTGTATCTTGTATAATTTCTAGAATATTTGGTACATAACAGTAAATTCCATTTTTCATTCAGTCTTTGGGTAAATCTTGCTTGTGTATAAAAGTCTTTGTTCCACAAACGTTGTCTGCCTGCTGGATTGTAGAATATAACCGCATTAGGTAATCCCCTTTCAGAATCGTAATAATTTGCCCTTATCTCTAGCAATCCATTTTCCCCTACACCCCCTCTTAAACCAGCGTCTAATTGCAATGCATTAATCTTTGCGTTTTCCCGAGTAGATAATGTGTCAGAACCATCGCCAATCACCTGAAATCTATAATTTCCTACCGCTTTTTGCAGAGAACTATTTACATTAAAAGTCCAATTAGCATTTATTTTTTGATCGTATTGGAGAACAGGATTTATCAGTCCGAAGGAACCACCGGTATATTTCAACATCAGCTTATTGGTTCTTCCGGCATCAAACGAAGGCGCTTTTGTTTTGATAACAATTAAACTTGCAGAAGCAAATGAGCGGGCGTTTGTCAACAAATCATCTGGTTGTGCTAAGTTTAAAGAAATGGATTCAATATTGTCCAACATCAATTTCCCTAAATCAATCTGCCCGGTTTGTGCATCGCCAATGTTAATTCCGTCATATTGCACACCCGTATGGTTAGCACCTAAACTACGCACAGAAACGGTTTTTAAACCTCCTATTCCACCGTAATCTTTAATAATCACTCCAGCAAAATTTCTGATCGCATCGGCAACGTTGTAAGAACTTGTTTTTAAGAAAGATGCAGAATCTGCTTTTTGTGTGGCTCTTAAACTCGTTAATGTTTTACTCGTTTTTATGCCAACCTCCTTAATTCTTTGCACAGAATCTACCTGTCCAAAACAGAGTTCTACCGCAAATAAACCAACAAAAGAGAATATAAAAAGAACCTTTTTTAAATACATTTTTACAAATAAGGCTACAGGGAAATAAATTGAAATGAAAACACCTATTTTAATGGGTATTCACATTCAAAAGCTCCAATCCCCGAAAGCTATGAATCAATATGTGTTAAGGCAGGTCTTCTGACTTACTCCCTGCTTTCCGATCTTCCCATCCTCTAATTGCGAACAGTGACCTTTAGAATGAAAAACAGTTTTAGAGCTTACAGCTGCGGGACAGTTTAGGATTTACACCTTATTCCCTTTTAATTTCGTTTACAATAAACGAAAACCATAACGCTGCGAAAGTAATATTTTTAAATTGATAATTATTTTTAATTTTAGAAATCTTGAAATATTAATCTCAAATATTTATATGTTTAAACACATTAAAACCATAATTACGTTTACAATAATTGTTTTTTCTATGATAAAGCCAGCATTTTGTCAAAAAAATAATCCTTTAGATGATGTTTTGGAGAAAAACCCAAATTTATTTGGTGCTATTTTAAATCATCCACAAAAAAACGAAGTACAAATATTATATACCCAAATAAATAGAGATAAAAACAATAAAGCACATTTTAAAACTTACAGTTTTAACCTCAATAATCAACACTATTTTTACCCTGCAAGTACCGTTAAATTGCCAGCTTCAGTTTTTGCTTTAGAAAAATTAAATGAGCTTAATATTGAAAATTTGGATATGAATACGGTTTTAAAAATAGATTCTGCTTATCATAACCAAACAAAAGTAGATAAAGACCTTACATCAAAAAACGGTGAAGCAAGCATTGCAAATTATATCAAAAAAATACTTTTAGTAAGTGACAATGATGCTTTTAACCGAATTTACGAATTTACTGATAGAGCTACCATTAATAAAAAATTAAAAAAATATGGTTTTAAAAACTCCAGAATTATTAACCGTTTATCTGTTGGAGATAATGCCGAAAGTTCAAAACACACAAATCCAATTAACTTCTACAATAACAATAAATTAATTTACACTAAACCAGCCGAATTTGACGCTCATGAATATCCAATTAAACTTAATAACCTGCTAAGAGGTAAAGGATATTTAGGAGCTCACGACAAAGTAATAAATGAGCCATTTGATTTTACAGGCAAAAATGTTTTTCAACTTACAGATCAGCATGAATTTATAAAACGACTTTTTTTTCCTTCATCATTTCCTAAAAACAAGCAGTTTAACTTAAAGCCTAAAGATTATGATTTTTTGTACACTTACATGAGCAAATACCCTACAGAAAATGATTTTCCAAAATATGCTAAACCTAATTATTACCCTGCATACTGTAAGTTTTTGTTTTACGGGGCTGATGAAAGTATGGAAATTAATCCCAACATCAGAATTTTTAACAAAGTTGGTGATGCTTATGGGTACTCACTAGATAATATCTATTTAATTGATTACGAAAACAAGGTTGAGTTTATATTATCTGCTGTTATTCAATCGAATAAGAACGAAATATACAACGATAACAAGTATGAATATGAATCTGTTTGTTTTCCTTTTATGAAAAATTTAGGGCAAAAAATTTACGATTTAGAGCTTAAAAGAGATAAAAAATATTTACCTAACTTTAATTTTATGTTAAATTACAAATAGTTATAAATTTTGGTATAGTTATGGTATTGGTTAAATAAATTAAACAAAAATATGAGAGTATTTAATAAAAAACTATACGCAGCAGAAGATTACGGGGGAGAATTTTCTGTACACAATGCCTATAACCTTTCTGATACAGAAAGAAAAGAGGCCTTAAAAACTAAAATTCACACTATATTTTTAATTGCTTTATCTGCAATTAGTCTTACTTTTTGGATTATATCTCTAAACATATTACCATTCGGACATATTTTTCAATATCTATTGGGTTCAGCAGTATTATCAATTAATATTTTGGTTTTTAAATGGGTGAAACTGTTTTAATAAGTTTCGCTCATTGTTATAAATTACAAAATCAAAACTGATTTATTTCTTAAATCAGTTTATATCTCTTGGTGCTTTCCTCCACCCATCAACATCTAAATTTTTTACATTTTATCTTAATTCAACTATTTTTTCACGTTATTTACTGTGGATGAAAATATTAATAGTTGAAGATGAAAGGGAATTGGCTAATAGTATGCTCAATTACCTACAAAACGAAGATTATTTTTGCGAAATAGCTGGAGATGTTGATGATGCCAGAGCACAAATTAATATTTTTGATTACGATTGTATCTTATTAGACATTATGCTGCCTTATGGTAGTGGTTTAGATTTATTAGCGGAATTAAAAAATGCTGGAAAACAAGATGGAGTGATTATAATATCTGCTAAAGATTCTGTTGATGATAAAATATACTCTTTAAAGCTTGGCGCCGATGATTATTTGGCAAAACCTTTTCACTTGGCAGAGTTAAGTGCTAGAATACAATCCATAATAAGACGAAGAAATTTTAGCGGTTCAAACATTGTAACCTACAAAAACTTGAGTATAGACATGTTATCTAAAGTAACAAAAGTTGATAGTACTGAAATTGAATTAACTAAGACGGAGCTTTCTATTCTTATATTTTTATTGCTAAATAAAAACAAAGTGGTCTCTAAAAATGCAATTGCCGAAAACTTAAGTGGACAATCTGCACTATATTTTGATAACTTTGACATTATATACACACATATTAAAAATTTAAAGAAAAAGTTGGGCAGTGCTGGCGATTATATTAAAACAGTTTATGGTACAGGTTATAAATTAAATTAGTTTGAAATTACTTACATACAGTTCTCAAAAATACTTGTGGTTATCATCATTACTAATCATTTCAAGTATCCCGCTATTTTATTTCGTGGTAAATTCGATTTTTTTAAATGCTACTGATAGATTTTTAGAAAATCAAGCTTATTTAACGCCAAATCATATTAATGAAATTAAAAGTGCTGATGATTTAGAAATTTGGAGAAAACTAGATAAAGATTTAGAAATTACGCTTTACAATCCCCAAAAATTTAATCCAAAACCATACACAGCTCAAGAAATAAATCCGAAAAGTAATAAATTAGAAGATTACAGGCACTTACAAAAGCAACTTCAAATTTTAGGTATTCAACATATAATTACGTATAAAACTTCTTTATTAGAAAAAGAGGATTTGATAAAAAGCATTTTAATGGTGCAAATAGGCCTTTTGCTGTTAATATTTGCAAGTTTTTTAATCATAAACAGAACAATTAGTAAAAAGATTTGGCTCCCATTTAATAAAATTTTAAGTTTTCTTAAAAATTACGAGCTTAATAAAGAAAACAATCCCATTACCGAAAAATTAGATATTGATGAGTTAAATGATTTAAACATAGATATTCAAAACCTACTAAATAGAACAGAAACTACCTATCGTTTACAAAAAGAATTTACCGAAAACGCAGCACATGAATTGCAAACTCCAGTTGCTATCATAAAATCGAAGTTAGACTTACTACTGCAAGAAAAAAACTTAAGTAATAGCCAAAGTATTTTAATAGATCAGATTTATTATGTGCTACAAAAACTAAGTGATTTGAATAAAAACTTATTGTTTTTATCGAAATTAGAAAACCAACAGTTTGATTTTAAAGATGATATAGACACTTTAAAAACTACAGCTAATGCCATAGAAAATTTAAACTTTTTTGCAGAAGCAAAATACCAACAATTGCTTTTTCCTAAACCAGAATCATCTGTTTTAAAAGGCAACCAGCCGTTATTTGATCAGTTATTACAAAACTTATTAATTAATGCAGTTCAATATTCTCCAAAAGGAAGTATCATTCATATTAATTTATCAAAAGATTCTTTAATTTTTATAAATGAAGGCGCTGCGCTTGATTTTGAGGAAGAAAAATTGTTTTCGAGATTTTCTAAGACGATAGAAAAAGAGCAAAAAGGAAACGGATTAGGGTTAGCTATTTCAAAGAAAATTGCTAATGTGCATGGCTTTGATTTAAGTTATGAATACACAAATTCAAAACATCATTTTATAATAAAATTTAATAAACCTAGCCAAACTTAGGTTTGGCTAGGTTTATTTATTATTCTTGTGAAGGAATAAAAACAACTTTTGCTCTCATTGTACCCGGAGGAGTTATTGTTCCGCTACCGTCAGAATTTTGAATTTCTAAAGTAATTCTTTGGTTATTTACAGTGTAACCGTAAGCAATTCCATCATAAGTTTGTGGCACTGGTTCGTAAACATTATCACCAAAACTTACATAAACTAATATTCCATCAAAATCATTCCTATAAATGTCTTCTAGAAAGAAACTAAGGTTTGCAGAATAAGTTCTACCAGCATTATTAGTTGTCCAACTGCTTGCATTCAAATCATAAAATACAGTTTGGTTTGGAGTAGTAAAATACTGCTCTGTTACTTTTCGGCAGCCAGATACACCAAGTATCATCATACCTAATATTAAAATCGATAATTTTTTCATGTGTTATTATTAAAGTAAAATGTGTTTGTTTTATTATTAAGACGTTTATAAATTAAAATGGTTGCATATCATTAAACAAATAATACACCATTAAACTACATTTATTTAAGATTTAACCAATTATGATAATATCTGAACATTTTAGGTAGATTATATTTTACATTAACTGCTTAAATATTAACTTTGGTAACATTAAAACCTTTTATATGCAAGAATTAGATAAAGCAACCAAAGACAGTGTAAACCAGTGGTTAAATGGAAATTATGATGCGCAAACTAAAGCCGAGATTCAAAACTTAGTTGATAATAACGCTATTACAGAACTAACTGACTCTTTTTATAAAAGTTTAGAATTTGGTACCGGTGGATTAAGAGGAATTATGGGTGCAGGTTCTAATCGTATTAATAAATATACAATTGGTGCCGCTACACAAGGTTTAGCAAATTATTTAATTAACAAATACCCAGGCGAAAAAATAAAAGTTGCCATTGCGCATGATAGCAGAAACAATTCTGATGTTTTGGGTAAAATTACTGCTGATGTTTTTTCGGCAAATGGAATTCATGTTTATTTTTTCAAAGCCTTACGCCCTACCCCAGAACTATCTTTTGCAGTACGTGAATTAGGTTGCAAAAGTGGTGTAATGCTAACCGCATCTCACAACCCAAAAGAATATAACGGATATAAAGCTTACGGAGCAGATGGAGGCCAATTTGTAGCACCAGATGATAAATTGGTGATGCAAGAAGTTGCAAAAATAGCCAGTGTTGATGATATTAAATTTACGGCTATACCTGAGAATATCTCTTACATAGGTGAAGAAATGGACGAAGATTACCTAAATAAAATCACCTCTTTATCAGTTTCTCCAGAAGCTATTAAAAGACAAAAAGATTTAAAAATAGTTTTCTCTCCAATTCATGGAACAGGAATAACCTTAGTACCAGCTGCTTTGGAGCGTTTTGGATTTGAGAATGTAATTTTAGTAGATGAACAAACTACTCCTGACGGAAATTTCCCTACAGTAGTTTACCCAAATCCGGAAGAAAAAGAAGCTTTAACCTTGGCACTTAAAAAAGCCAAAGAAACTGATGCCGATTTAGTTTTAGCAACTGACCCTGATGCTGACAGAGTTGGTATTGCGGTTAAAAATTTAAACGGCGAATTTGAATTATTAAATGGCAACCAAACTGGTTGCTTATTGGTAAACTATATGCTAGAAGCTTGGGAAAAAGCAGGTAAATTCACTGGTAAAGAATATGTTATAAAAACTATTGTAACTTCTTATTTAATAGATAAAATAGCCGCATCTAAAAATGTAACCTGCTACAATACCTTAACCGGTTTTAAATTTATTGGTCAAATTATGACTGAGCTAGAAGGTAAAGAAACTTTTATTGTAGGTGGTGAAGAAAGTTATGGCTATTTAGTTGGTGAGTTTGTTAGAGATAAAGATGCAGTAGTTTCTGCTGCTTTTATTGCAGAAATGACCGCTTTTTACAAAGACCAAGGAAGTAGTTTGTATGAAGCCATGATTGACATGTATGTGAAATATGGTTTTTACAAAGAAAAATTAATTTCTATCACTAAAAAAGGAAAAACTGGTGCCGAAGAAATTGTTGCTATGATGGAACGTTTCAGAAACAACCCTCCTTTGAGTTTAGGTGGCTCTAAAGTGGTAACATTAAAAGATTATGGTTTAAGAAAAGAAACCGACTTGACAAACAATAGCACTTCAGAAATTGATTTGCCAAAATCTGATGTTTTACAGTTTATTACTGATGATGGTTGTATTATTTCTGCTCGTCCATCTGGTACAGAACCTAAAATAAAATTTTATTGTAGTGTAAATAAACCTTTAGCAAACAAAGCAGATTTTGATAAAGTTAATGCAGAATTGGAAGAAAAGGTAGATATGATAATGAATGACTTAGCTGTTTAACAGCTAAAATTAAGTAATTTAAAGCTCATATTTACAGCAAATTATTGAGACCAAATTAGAATAAAAAACAGACTGTCACAAAAAAGGCAGTCTATTTTTTTGTTTATTTAAAACGTAAAATATTAGTATTATTTAAAAGCGATAGCCTTAATTGGCGATATACGAGTAACCAATAAAGAAGGAATTAATAAGATAAATAAACATATTAATAGAGTTCCACCATTTATCAATAAAACATCAATAATATCTAATTGTACCGGGATAAATTTCATGTAATAAGACGCTTCATCTAAAGTGAAAAAATGTGTTTGATGTTGTAAATATCCCAACCCAATTCCAAAAATATTGCCTAAAATCATACCTATACCCACTAAATATAATGCATTATAAAGAAATATTTTACGAATTCCCCAATTACTTTCGCCCAAAGCTTTAAGCAAACCAATCATATTGGTGCGTTCTAAAATCATAATCAACAAAGCAGATATCATATTAATAACAGCTACCACCAACATTAAAATCAAAATTACCTGGGCGTTCACATCTAATAAAGAGAGCCAATCAAAAATAATTGGGTAATTATCTTTAACATTTATAGTTTTAATTTGTGGCGGTAAAAAATCGCTTAAGGTATAGGTAAAATAATCTAATCGTTCAAAATCATTTATACGCACTTCATATCCACCAACTTCATTTTCATCCCAATTATTAAGTTTCCTGATTAAAGAAATATCGCCAATTACGTAAGTTTTATCTACCTCCTCAACCCCAGTATTATAAATTCCAACAATCTCAAACTTTCTTTTTCTTAAAGACTCTTGTACAAAATACATCAGAAAATCGTCTCCAACTTTAAGGTTTAGGCGTTTTGCTAAAACTTCAGAAATTATGATTTGCTTTGCAGCTTTTGCACTATCAGAAAAATTAATTGTTTTGCCAGAATTTAATATACCTTTAAAATAGGTCCAATCGTAATCTTTATCAATCCCTTTTAAAACAACACCTTCTACCTCTCCATTAGCTTTTATAATTCCGGGTTTGGTGGCAAAAGGCACAACATGAGCTACTCCGTTAAAATTCCTAGTACTGTCTAAATTACTTTTCTGTAAAAAAAATGGTGAATTCTCGTAAGACGAATTTAAATCGTACCTAACAAATTGTATATCTCCGTTAAAACCCCTAACTTTTTCTCTTATTTCTGATTTAAAGCCTTTTTCAATAGCAACAGAGAGTATCATAACCCCTAAGCCTAGCATAATACCGACTATTGCTATGCGTACAATTAGCTTGGAAAAGGTTCTTTCTGCCTTTAAAGATATTCTGTTGGCTATAAATAATGCTAAATTCAAAAGCTTTTTGTTTATTTTAGTTTCGCAAATATGCAACCATTAATATAAAAACAGAAAAATGTACACTATTAAAAAATTAAAACCATTTCTTTTTATTTTCCCCATTGCAACTCTTTTTGCTTGTAATGCATGTAAAGCATCTAAATTACCTGCAACAGAAGCTCTGGAGACTAATAAAGAGACTAAAAGTATTTTAACTGGTGCAGATCAAACAGAAAAATATATTCCTTTATTAAAAGGTAAAAGAGTAGGATTAGTTTTAAACCAAACCGCCGAAATTAATAATATACCCTTGGTGGATACTTTAAAAAGCCTAAACGTAAATATAAAAGCCATTTTTGGTCCCGAACATGGTTTTAGAGGAACTGCCGATGCTGGTGAAAAAGTAGGTAATTATATAGATAAAAAAACCGGTTTTCCGGTAATTTCTTTATATGGAGCTAAACATGCCCCTTCAAAAGAAGATTTGAAAAACATAGATATCATGATTTTTGATATCCAAGATGTTGGCGTACGTTTTTATACTTATACCATTACTATGGCTTGGGTAATGCAAGCTTGCGCTGATAGTAATGTTCCGCTAATAATTTTAGACCGACCTAACCCTAACGGTGGTTTAATTGATGGGCCTATATTGGATCCAAAGTTTAAATCTGGTGTGGGAATGCATAAAATACCTATTAGCCATGGCTTAACCAGTGGTGAGTTTGCCCAAATGATTAATGGTGAAGGTTGGTTAACTAATGGCGTTAAATGCGATTTAACAGTTATAAAAAACGCAAATTATCAACACAATATGGAGTATGTTTTACCTGTAAAACCTTCTCCAAACCTTCCAAATAATAGATCCATTTATTTGTATCCAAGCCTTTGTATGTTTGAGGGCACTCTAATTAGCCAAGGCAGAGGTACTTTATTTCCTTTTCAGGTTTTAGGGAATCCTCTACTAAAAGGTAAATATGATTTTAGCTTTACGCCTAAAAGTATTGACGGAATGAGTAAAAACCCACCTTTAGAAAACCAAGTTTGCTACGGTATTGATTTTAGGAATATTGATGAACAAAATCTAAGAAGCAATAAAGAATTAGATTTAAAAACTTTGTTGAATTTATATGAAGCTTACCCTAAAAAAGAAGAATTTTTCACTCCTTTCTTTAACAAACTTGCCGGTAATGATATTTTAATGCAACAAATAAAAGATGGTAAAACAGAAGCTCAGATTAGAGCCAGTTGGAAACAAGGTTTAGACGACTACAAAGCGACTAGAAAAAAGTATTTGATTTACAACTAGTCTTTAAATAGAAAAGGAGCTTGAAAATACAATCAAGCTCCTTTTTTATTGAGATAGAAAGAATTATTTATTTTTTGATTTTACAAAATACCAGTATTTATTCTCCTCATTCTTAATCAGTTTAGATTTTTCAAACAAATCGAGCTGGTTATTTTCTTCTAATTTCTTTAAGAAATCTCTTAGTGGTAAACCATCTTTATAATCTTTACTAAAAACTCCAGCTTTAACAAACTCGCCCATTAAATCTTTAGCTTGTATCTCTTTTAATTTCGGATTGAGCTTAAAGTAATCAACCACAATTTGATCCATTGTAATCGCTTTTTGAATATTATGTTCTGATAACATTTATTTTATAATTAATAATACTTTTTTTATTCTACTACCGTATTTTATAGCAGTAATTTAAACTGCGAATTTACTCCTTTTTATTTTACAGTTGATAAAAACTGTTTTAAAATTTTGAAAGCATTAAAACCATATCACTACTAAACAGATTTTTCTTGATTTGATCAAATATAATTTAAAGAATATTGCTTTTGAGAGGTTTTCATCTATTAAGCCTAATTATTATACCTTTGCAACTCCGATAAAAAAAATACAATGAGAATTATATTTATGGGTACGCCCGATTTTGCAGTTGCTTCTTTACAAGCTTTATTAGATGCTAAACAAGATGTTGTAGGGGTAATTACAGCTCCGGATAAGCCTGCAGGGCGTGGTCAAAAAATCAATGAATCTGCGGTGAAGAAATTTGCGGTGGCTAATGACCTAAATATTTTACAGCCCGAAAAACTGAAGAATCCTGAGTTTTTAAAAGAGCTTGAATCTTTAAATGCCGATTTACAAGTGGTTGTAGCTTTCAGAATGTTACCCGAACTGGTTTGGGCGATGCCTAAATATGGTACTGTAAATTTGCATGCTTCCTTATTACCTCAATACAGAGGGGCAGCGCCAATAAATTGGGCAATTATAAATGGCGAAAAAGAAAGTGGAGTTACAACCTTTTTCTTAAAACATGAAATTGACACTGGAGATGTTTTATTTGCTGAAAAAGTAACCATTACAGAACAAATGACAGCCGGAGATTTACACGATTTATTAATGGAAACTGGTGCCACCTTATTAAAAAAAACAGTTTTAGCAATTGAAGCGGGAGACTTTAAAGAAGTGCCCCAATCAAGTATTGAAGCTGGGGAGTTAAAACATGCTCCTAAATTATTTAAAGATGATTGCAAAATAGATTGGAATCAAAGTACCGAAAACGTTTTTAACTTAATTAAAGGATTAAGCCCCTATCCTACTGCTTTTACCACTTTGTTTGATAAGGGTTTAAAAATTTATGTTGTAGAAAAGGAATTAACTACTCCCAATATTGTAGCTGGTGAACACTTAAGTGATGGAAAAACATTTTTAAAAATTGCTACTAAAGATGGCTTTATCCTTTTAAAAGAAATTCAACAAGAAGGTAAAAAAAGAATGTTTATTGACGACTTTTTAAGAGGAATAAGGTTATAAAAGATTTGCATGATTTTTTTAAATACCTAACTGCAAACTATAAATCTAAGATATTCGCCTCAAAATGTGGATTACTTTAAGTGGATAATATTTATTCTTTAACCGCTGTAATCACTTTCACTTCAGCGTCCATTGTTTGAAACACCAATTCCTTCTTACTTAAAGAATTTATTAAAAAAGGAATTGATCTTTTTTGTCCGTTTGTGAGTGTTTCTGTATATCTAATAATTTTATTTTCTAAATGGTATTTACCTTCAGAAATTACTTTTCCGCTTGATACAATTTTACATGCTCCATTTTCATCAAATTGAATATACGGCTGTTGTACCGCAATATTAGCTAGAGGTTTATCTAATGATTTATTGGTGTATTCATAAGAAACGTAATTCCACCGCCCTATTAAATCTTCTTGTTTTACACCAAAAGAACAAGCTGTTAAAAAGGAACAAACTAAGCCTACTAAAAAGACTTTAAAGTTTAAAATTTTCACTCAAAACTAATTAAGACCCCAATTCAACAATTCTATCAAATTCTTCAGCTTTTAAAGTCATCACAGATAATCTGCCTTGGCGAACTAATGACACATCTTTTAAACGTTCATCTTTTTTAATGGTTTCTAAGGTTACTGGGTTTTTTAGGCTTTCTATCGGAGCTAAATCTACCACCACCCATTTCACATCATCAGTTGTTGGATCTTGGTAAAACTCCTTCATTACCTTAGCTATTCCTACAACACATTTTCCTTCATTACTATGATAAAAAAGCACTAAATCTCCCTCTTTCATCTCTTTCATATTGTTACGGGCCTGGTAATTTCTTACACCATCCCAAAACGTTCTACCATCTTTATTAAACTGTTCCCAACTGTATTTAAACGGTTCTGATTTTACTAAAAAATATTGCATGTGTGATATAATGATTGAATGAATGAATTTTGAATGATAGAATAACCTATAACTATGATTAAATACTCCATTATTAATGAACTCTTAAAACTAATGAACCAATTCCTAATGAACTCCTAATACTAATGAACCAATGCCTAATGAACTCATAAAACTAAATTCTAGTGAATTATCTTAAAAATCAACTCTTTTAATAAATCGCCAGGTTCTGTGTTTCCAGTACTATCTACACCTTTTGATTTCAAATCGTATTCTCTTAATAAAGAAACCACTTCAAAAGTTTTACCTAAGCTGTAATTCTTTGCTGCTAATTCGTAATCTTTTAAAAAATATGGATTTACGCCTAATTCTTTTGCTGCTTGAGATTTATCTCTTACATAATGATACTTTAATATTTTTGTAAACCAACCGCTTAAATTACCCAATATCAATACAAAAGGATTGGCTTTAGGGTTGGCTTCAAAATAATTAATAATTTGGTTGGCTTTAAAAACATTTTTACGAGCCAATGCATTTTGCAGTTCAAAAACATTGTATTCTTTACTAATCCCAATATTATCTTGAACTTCTTTAGTGCCAATTTCTTGACCCTTGGGTACATTTAACATCAACTTCTCCAGCTCGTTAGCAACTTTACTTAAATCGTTACCTAAATATTCGGCTAATAAGGCTGAAGCCGTAGGATTAATATGATATCCTTTGCTTTTTATAAAATCATCAATCCAAGCAGGCACTTTATTTTCATAAATACTTGCCGACTCGAATATTAACCCAGATTTTTCTAAAACTTTATAAACTTTTTTACGCTTATCAAATTTACCGTATTTATGGCAAAGCACTAGAATGGTGCTTTTTAGTGGGTTTTCGCAATATGCTTGAAACTGCTCGGCAGCTTTATCAATTTTAAGTTCTTGTGCTTCTTTCACCATCACCAATTGATAATCGCTCATCATTGGGTATCGTTTAGCAGCATTTAAAACCGTCATTATTTCGGCATCTTTACCGTAAAAAATAGTTTGATTAAAACCTTTCTCGGCTTCAGAAAGCACATTTTCTTCTATGCAATCACTAATTAAATCTATATAAAAGCTTTCATCGCCATGCAGTAAATAAATTGGCTTTAGTTTTCTAGCCTTAATGTCTTTGATGATATCCGTTGCAGTCATTATTGGCTAAAATAGAAATATTAATTTTCAAAAATTAGAATGTTGAAAATTCTACCTTATTTTAGCAGAATGTTTAAACCTGTTGCGCTAAATTTACCGCCCTATCCTTTTAAATTACATCAAAAAGAAGATACCTTTTTCATTTTCGATGAACTAAGAAAAAAGGAACTGGTTTTAACTCCAGAAGAATGGGTTAGGCAACATTTTGTTCAGTTTTTAATCCTTCAAAAAAAATACCCCAAAACGTTAATTAAGCTTGAAGGTGGTTTAAGATTGAATAAATTGCAGAAAAGAACTGATATACTAATTTTTAATAAAAACGGAAAAGCAGAGGTTTTGGTAGAATGTAAAGCAACATCTATTAAAATTACACAAGGTGTTTTTGACCAAGCCGCTAGGTACAATATGCTACATAAAGTAAAATATTTAGTAGTGAGTAATGGTTTACAGCACTTTTGCTGTGAGATAAATTATGAAACAAATAGCTATCTATTTTTAGAAGAATTACCAAATTACCAGTCTCTTTAAAAAATAAAAAAACTAAACCTTAATTTATCCTTTGAAATAAAGTATAAAAATTATCAGTAAATATGGGTATGTAAATAGTTTTTTAGTGTTTTAAATTTGTTTAAACAAATCAAATGAAATTTAAACTCACTTTGGTATTAGTAATAATTTTTGCTATTCCTACATTTGCCCAATTAAACAAAGCTACATTAGAAAGCAAATTCCCGCTTTTAACACTGCCTTACGAATTACCTGCCGAAAAGATACCTATGTATGAACCTACAGATGGAAAAATGAACCCGAAAAAACATATCTTTTTAAAAGATGATGTTACTGAACTAGTTTTTGGTGCCATGGTAGATGAAAAAACCATAAAAAAAAGTATAAAAACACCAAATTCAAAAATAAATGCGATTGGAAGGTTTACAGTTGGCAAACTAAATTTTATAGTTTATAATATAAACGACTATAGAAGCGATGCTTATATAAATGTTGTTTATGTGGCTTCATTAAGTACCGATTATAAGATTGTAGATATTTCTAACATTGTGTTTTTTGCTATTTTCAACAATGCAGATAATAGTAGCAGAACTACACAAATTATACGAAAAGCATCATTAAGTAATAATAAACTATTACTATCTGAAACAAGTAGAGCCATAAAAAATATAGATGTTAATGGTAAAGAAAGTATAAACACTCAAAAATCTAATAATGCTTATATTTTTAATGAAGCAGGTGTAATTGAAAATTTAATGATTATTAGTAAGTAAACATCTGTTTATGATGAAAAAAATTTTGTTCGTATTATTTACCTTCTTTTTAACTGCTGCAACACAAAGCCCAGGATATTAATACAATTATAGAAAAGGAATTCCCATTAATAAATTTACCTTATAAAACACCACTAAACTTACCTTATGCTTTTGAAAAACAATTACCAAATTTAAAAAGCTTTGGATACATTAAGAATGAAGTTACAGAGTTTCTAAAATCGTTAAAAATTAATTTAGAATAAGATTCTAAATGCTATGCAATAGGGCGTGTAAATTACAATAACCAAGCTTTGTTAATTTATTTAGAGATATTTGAAGACGCTTATGACCCATTTTTTAATTATAACATAAACATTAGTACTGTAAAAACAGTATCAGATAAATCATCAATGTATTTAGCTAATAGGCGTTACCACAATTTCACTAACGAAGATAATGGTAAGTTATATAAACAGAAAGACCACTTAGACAGTAAGGTTTACATCAAAAACGGAGATTTATTTATCGATAGTAGCATTAGATTAATTGATGATATGGTTTTAAACGAAACTGGCAAACTAAAACGGACCAAAAACAATTTATATAAACATAAGGACAAGTTAATTAATAACGAGTTTGTAGAAGTATCTAAATATAGAAATTAGAAAATTATTGAAACTTAATAAATTTTATACCGTATAAGGCAACAACACAAACTCCTTATCTGTATGAAATCTGAAAAAACTATTTACATTAAATGTGACAAAAGTTTATTTTCTAATAACTCCTTATATTCAGTTTTATTAGCTTGTACTGTTGTTTCTGGATTATCTTTTTCATTGAATTTTTATCAAATTATTTCAGAGTTAACTTCTTATCTCATTTTATCAATTTGTTCTTTACTTACTACTTTTAGTTTGTATAGGCTTTCTGTAGAAAAAGGACATCATTATATTTACATAAATGATGATGAAATTTGCTTTACAAAAAAAGACCAAAATGATACTGTGAGTTTAAAATTTGAAGGGTTAGATTATTTTGAAACTCGTTTTTCTAAAATTATTTTCTCTACAAAGTCAGAAGAGAAAATAGAAATGGAGCTAAACAGAATAGCTGACGAGAAAAAAAGATGGCAATTAAAAGAATTTTTAAAAGACCATTTGAAACAAAATAAAGACAGTAAAATTTAGGTTTATTATATTTTAGGTTTGGTTTAACCCTCTGATTTTTCAATCAGAGGGTTTTTTATTTTTAAAGTGCACTTAATGTTTCTTCCAAAATCTGAATTTTGGTCTCAGCATCTGCTCTTTTATTTTGTTCATTTGCAACTACTTCTGGTTTAGCATTGGCCACAAAACGTTCATTAGCTAATTTTGCATTAACAGATTTTAAAAATCCTTGTAAATATTCTATCTCTTTTTTGATGTTCTCCTTTTCGGCTTCTACATCAATATTACCAGCTAAAGGAATAAAAAACTCGTCTCTGCCAGCCATAAAAGCTACGGCTCCACTTAGTTTTTCTTCCACATTCTTTAACTCGCTGATGTTAGCCAATTTAGAAATTATGTTTTTGTAAGCTTGATAATCAATATCAGAATTTGTTTTAACAGATAAAGTCAGCGCTTCTTTAGGAGATATTTGCTTGCTATTTCTAACGTTTCTAATTTCCGAAACTATTTGTTTTACCGCGTCAATCTCTTTTAATAGCATTTCGTTTTTAGCTTCGATTGTTGGCAGTTGCGCAATAATACAGCAATCCATTTCTCCTCTTTTTCCAAAAACTTCATCATGCCATAATTCTTCTGTTAAGAAAGGCATAAAAGGATGCAGTACTTTAATTATCTTTTCGAAAAAAAGAATACTGGCATCATAGCTTGCTTTATCTATAGGTTGCTGGTAAGCTGGTTTAACCATTTCTAAGTACCAAGCGCAGTAATCGTCCCAAACTAATTTATAGGTTGCCATTAAAGCTTCAGATAAACGGTAAGTTTTAAAGTTTGCTTCAATTTCTGCCAAAGCTTCGTTAAATCTCGAATCAAACCAAGCAATCGTTGTTTCATTAGGATTTGCTAAACTTTCATCAACTTCCCAACCTTTAATTAACCTAAAGGCATTCCAAATTTTATTGGCAAAATTACGTCCTTGCTCGCAAGAAGATTCATCAAACATAATATCGTTACCAGCAGGCGAACAAAGTAACATCCCTACCCTAACGCCGTCAGCTCCATATTTCTCAATTAAATCAAGCGGGTCTGGTGAATTACCTAAAGATTTAGACATTTTACGTCCTAATTTATCCCTAACAATCCCGGTTAAATAAACGTTTTCGAAAGGCGCTTTGCCTCTAAACTCATGTCCAGCCATAATCATCCTAGCTACCCAAAAGAATAAAATTTCTGGAGCTGTCACCAAATCATTGGTTGGATAATAATAGTTAATGTCTTCATTGCCTTTAGCATCCGGATTACCGCAAACCGTTGGATCAAAAACGGAAATTGGCCAAAGCCATGAGGAGAACCAAGTATCTACAACGTCTTCGTCTTGTTTTAAATCATCAGTAGAGAGTAGAGAGTAGTGAGTAGTGAGCCTTAATTTCTCTAAAGCTTCTTCTGCCGTTTTTGCAACAACAACTTCCCCGTTAGGCGCATACCAAGCTGGTATTTGTTGTCCCCACCATAACTGACGAGAAATACACCAATCCTTAACATTCTCCATCCAATGTCGATAGGTATTGATAAATTTATCAGGAATTAATTTTACATCGCCGTTGTTTACATACTCTAAAGCAGGACCAGCCATTTCTCCCATCTTGCAAAACCATTGCATAGAAAGTTTTGGCTCAATAGCAGCATCCGTACGTTCAGAAAAACCAACTTGCGATTTGTAATCTTCCACTTTCTCTAAATGCCCAGCTTCATCTAATAATTTAGCAATTTTTTTACGGGCAATAAAACGATCCTCTCCTACTAAAACTTCGGCTTTTTCGTTTAAAGTTCCGTTATCATTTAAAATATCAATAACAGGTAAATGGTGTTTTTGTCCTAATTCATAATCATTTAAATCGTGAGCGGGAGTAACTTTTAAACAACCTGTACCAAAATCCATAGTTACATATTCATCAAGTATTACCGGGATTTCTCTATTAATTAAAGGAACAAAAACTGTTTTTCCATGCAAATTAAAATATCTTTCATCATTCGGATTCACACATATTGCCGCATCAGCCATAATGGTTTCTGGGCGAGTGGTAGCTATAGTGAGTGAATTGTGATTGGTGATTGGTGAATTCTCTATTACCTCTTCACTATTCACTATTCGGTACCTAATATAATACAACTTCTGGTTCACTTCTTTCCTGATTACTTCTTCATCAGAAACAGCGGTTAAACCTTTTGGGTCCCAGTTTACCATACGCACACCACGGTAAATCAATCCCTTTTGGTGTAAATGAATAAAAGTATCAATTACAGCTTCAGACAAAGCAGGATCCATAGTAAAAGCAGTCCTGCTCCAATCACAAGATGCGCCTAATTTCTTAAGCTGATCTAAAATAATTCCACCATATTTATCTTTCCATTCATAAGCGTAAGCTAAAAAATCTGCTCTGCTAAGGTCTTTTTTATCAATGCCTTTTTCTTTAAGCATAGCTACCACCTTTGCTTCTGTGGCGATAGAAGCATGATCTGTACCTGGCACCCAACAAGCATTTTTACCACTCATTCTGGCTCTACGTACCAAAACATCTTGAATGGTATTGTTTAACATGTGCCCCATGTGCAATACTCCGGTAACATTAGGTGGAGGAATTACAATAGTATATGGTTCACGCTCGTCAGGCGTCGATTTAAAAAAATCGTTCTCCATCCAATACTGATACCATTTATCTTCAAATTCTCTTGGGCTGTACGTTTTAGCAATACTCATAAACAAAATTTCATTTTCGAAATGCAAAAATAAGGTTTATTGACAAATAATCGCTTTTTAAGTACTTACAAAATATCATTAACAATATTAAACTACCCCCTTGATTATGATTAATTTATATGGATATTTGAAATTACACAATAATATTTTAATACAGAATTTGAATATTTAACTTAAAAAAAGGATTTTTCTGTTAATATGTTTCTCATGGGTTTAATCTAGAATTTATTTATCAAAAAAATAATTAAATGGATCATCAACACATTATAAAAAAAAGAATTGAATCAATAGATATGGTAAGAGGAGTTGTGATGGTTTTAATGGCTTTAGATCATGTTAGAGATTATTTTCATATTGCCGCAAAAATTGATGATCCATTAAACTTAAAAACTACTACCACCCTACTCTTTTTTACTAGATTTACAACCCATTTTTGTGCACCAACTTTCGTTTTACTTTCAGGTACGTCCATATACCTTCAAAGCTTAATAAAAAGTAAAAAAGAACTAAGTTTGTTTTTAATAACCAGAGGTTTATGGCTAATTTTTGCTGAATTTTTCATCATATCATTTGCTTGGACATTTGACCCATTTTACCACACTTTTATACTGCAAGTAATTTGGGCAATAGGCATAAGTATGGTAATCTTGGGTTTCTTAGTTTTCCTTCCATATCGCACTATTTTAAGCATTGGGCTTGTAATTGTATTAGGGCATAACTTATTAGATTTTTTAGAAGCAAGTAGCGGGTTTAAAGCAAGTGTGTTATTAGATTTTTTACATTCAGGAAATTTTAAAACTTACCGCTTATTTGAAAATCATAAGCTATTTATTGCGTATCCATTTTTACCTTGGACGGGCTTAATGATGATGGGCTATGCTTTAGGCAGATTATATCAACCTAACTTTAACCAAACTAAAAGGGTTAAGATATTGAAAATATTAGGCTTGTTTCTTTTGCTTTTCTTTATTGTTTTGCGGTTTGTTAATATTTATGGAGATCCAAAACCTTGGACTTTACAAAAAGATGATTGGGTTACATTTCTTTCATTTATAGATGTACATAAATATCCACCATCATTACTGTATATGAGTATTACAATTGGTTTTGCACTTTTATTTTTAGCTTTTACAGAAAACATAAAAAACAGATTTACCAATACATTGTTGGTTTTTGGACGCACTGCTTTTTTCTACTACATCTTACACCTTTATTTTATACATTTTTTTTCTGTAGTTATTTTCTCTCTAAACGAAATACAAACTTTAAAATCTTTACAGCTCAATTTTCCAACAGAAGGCTATAATTTACCGGGAGTTTATATTGTTTGGATAACATTAATATTAATACTTTATCCAATTTGCAGATGGTATAAAACGTACAAATCAAAAAATAAAGATAAATGGTGGTTAAGCTATTTATAAAATTTTTAATCATTTAAAATCCCTCAAAAATGAAAGCGCTAAAAAAAGTACTTCTATTAATATTTACAGTTGGCATATTTGCATGTAATCAAACTAAAAACAATTTAACACACATTTTAAATTTTGATGCTGATAAAGAAGAAATTGAAATAGGAAATATGTTAGACTCTTTAAACACTGCTGCTGCAAAAGCAGATTTTAAATCTTACTTCAATTTTTATGCTGATAGTGCAGTTTTTACAGGAACAGACGCTACCGAAAGATGGAATAAAACAGAGTTTATGAATTATGCAAAGCCTTTTTTTGATAGAGGAAAAGCATGGAGTTTTACTTCCATACAACGAAATATTTATTTTGATAAAACCGGAGAAACAGCATGGTTTGATAAATTATTGAACACTCAAATGAAAATTTGTAGAGGTTCTGGAGTGGCTGTGAAAGAAGGTAAAAGTTGGAAAATTAAACAATATATTTTATAAGCCACCATCCCAAACCCTATTATGGATGATGTGATAAATATGAAGGCTATTAATGAGGATAGTTTGATTTTAAGCTCGTCTAAAATTAAATGAATACGGGATTTTTAATTGACAATCGAGATTAATTATTGTTAACGATACTTTGTAATATAAATATTATTATGCCGTAAAAAAGACGTAATATGCCATATACATTACATTTAAAAATATACCCTGAATGAAAATAGAATTTTTCTCTGCAAAAAAATACGACAAGTTGTTTTTTGATGAAGCTAATAAGCTACACAGTTTTGATATTACTTATCACGAAACGCATTTGGGGCCACATATTGTAGATATTATTAAAGATGCAGAAGCTGTTTGTGTGTTTGTGAACGATAAATTGAGCAGAGCTGTAATTGAGGTTTTAGCAAAAAAAGGAGTGAAAATAATTGCTTTACGTTGCGCTGGTTTTAACAATATTGACCTTGATGCGGCAAAAGAATTCAATATTTCTGTTTGTAGAGTACCAAGTTATTCGCCAGAGGCAGTTGCAGAACATGCAGCAGCAATGTTAATGACTATAAATAGAAAAACGCATAAAGCATATAATCGTGTGCGTGAGCAAAATTTTTCTTTAGACGGGCTTTTAGGTTATAACTTGTTTGAAAAAACAGTAGGTGTTATTGGCACAGGCAAAATTGGTAAAGCTTTTATTAATATTATGTTAGGTTTTGGATGTAAAATTTTAGCTTTCGATCTTTACCCAGATTCAACATTAAAAGAAAAAGGTGTGGACTATGTTTCATTAGAAAAACTACTTCAAGAATCAAACATCATTTCTTTGCATTGCCCTTTAACAAAAGAAAACCATTATCTTATCAATAAAGAAACCATCAATTTAATGCAAACTGGCGTTACTATTATAAATACCAGCCGTGGTGGGTTAATTAATACCTTGGATATAATTGAAGCACTAAAAACCCAGAAAATAGCTGCGCTTTGCATTGATGTTTATGAACAAGAAGAAACTTTATTCTTTAAAGATCTTTCGTTAGAAATTATTGATGACGATAAAATTCAACGCTTATTAAGTTTCCCAAATGTGCTACTTACTGCGCATCAAGCTTTTTTTACCAAGGAAGCTTTAAAAGAAATTGCTGAGGTTACGTTAAATAGCATCACCAGGCTTGACAAAAACGACATGCCTAATGATGCAAATGTTAGGTTGGTGTAGGCTTGCTAATATTAATAATTTCTTATGTATTTATTTAGTATTGTTATAGTACTATGTTTTTGATTGTTGGCGTTGGGATTAAACGTTTTGTGGCATTTTAATACGCTTTTAACTATATCTTTTTGCAGAAAAAGCAAAAAGGGTGTCATTTCAATCGTTAATACGAAATTTTACACCAATAGTTTTAAAAAAACTGATTGTTTAGACTTAGTAAAGCAATATGAAAAGACAAATAATCAACGAAGTAATTACTCTTACTTTTTGCATTGTATTTTTATTTAGTTCCTATTTAATTTTAGGGTGTTTTTAATCCTCCAACTTTTACGCTTGATTCCAAAAACTGACAGTAATATTGATAGTAAAAATCAAAAACCCCTGTAAACACTCAATTTACAGGGGTTTTATCTTTGGCAAGTGATCTCATCAGGATTCGAACCTGAGACCTACTGCTTAGAAGGCAGTTGCTCTATCCAGCTGAGCTATGAGACCTCTTCATCTTTAGAAGATGAATATTTTTTTTGTGCACCCACCTGGGCTCGAACCAGGGACCAAAAGATTATGAGTCTTCTACTCTAACCAACTGAGCTATAGGTGCCGAAATCATCGCTGATTTGCGGATGCAATGTTAGCGTTTTTTTCTAATAAATACAAACAAAAAGCACTTGTTTTTTTCTAAAAAATAAATTCGATAAAAATTTAAAATTCAACAATAGCTAAGTGTTTCATTTTCAAAATATAGGCGCAAATTCTGTTGGCTTTTCAATTTTAATAATTTCGTATATTTTTTCTACAATGTCATCAATACTTGGTTTACTAAAATAATCTCCATCAGAACCGTAAGGTGTACGATGCGGTTTTGCAGTTAAAGTTTCTGGTTTAGCGTCTAAATAATAATAACCGTTTTGGCGTTCTAAAATATCTCTAAGTATAAATGCGCTTGCACCACCTGGCACATCTTCATCAATTATCAATAGCTTATTTGTTTTTTCTAAAGACTTTCTACAATCCATAGCTAAATCAAATGGCATCAAAGTTTGTGCATCTATAACTTCAGCATTAATACCATAGGCTGCCAATTCTTCTGCTGCCTCTAAAACAAGTTTTAGAGTAGAACCATAAGAAACTACAGTAATATCAGCGCCCTCTCTTAAAATTTCAACCTCACCTAAAGCAATTGTAAATTCTCCTGGATTTTCTGGTAACCTTTCTTTTAATCGGTAAGCATTTAAACATTCTATTACTAAAGCAGGTTCATCTCCTTTTAATAAGGTATTATACATTCCTGCTGCTTGAGTCATATTACGTGGCAAACATAAATGGATACCTTTTATAGAATTTAAAAGCATACCAATTGGAGAGCCAGCATGCCAAATACCTTCCAATCTATGTCCTCTTGTTCTAACAATCATTGGTGCAATTTGTCCAGCTTTGGTTCTATAACTCAAAGTAGCCAAATCATCACTTAAAATATTGAGTGCAAATGTCACATAATCTAGGTATTGAATTTCGGCAATTGGTCTAAATCCTCTTTGGGCCAAACCTAAACCTTGGCCAATAATTGTCATTTCTCTAATGCCAGTATCAACAACTCTTAACTCGCCATATTTAGTTTGCAAGCCTGCAAAACCTTGGTTAACATCACCTATATTTCCTAAATCTTCACCAAATGCTACAATTAACGGATTTTTAGAGAAATTATAATCAAAACAAGCATTTAAAACCTCTCTACCGTCAATCATTTTACTGTCTTCAGTGTAAATTGGTTTAATACTTTTAATATTTAAAGGAGAAAGTTGGGTACCAGAAAAAAGTTTTGTATTGTAACGTTCTTTATTTGCTTCTAACTCTTTATGATACCAATTTATGAGTTGGTTTCTGTTTTCTGATGGCTGATTACGACTTAATCTTATGGTTTTTCTAACTGCCGAAATTACTTCTTTACGCAAGGGATCTACTTCAGATTTTAAGATTAGAGAAACCTTTTTAACATCTTCAACCTCGTTAGCAATAGCATCAATTAATGCCAAAGCTTCTTGTTTTTCTTTTTTTATTTCGGTAGTAACATCTGCCCAAGCTTCTCTTAAAACAGCTTTAACAAACTTTTTACCTTCTTCTTCTATATTTTCAATTTCTTCCTCAGTTAAAATAGCTGAAGAAATTATCCATTCTTTCATTTTAACTAAACAGTCAAACTCTTTTTCCCAAGCCAATCTTTCTTGAGACTTATAACGTTCATGAGAACCAGAAGTTGAGTGCCCCAAAGGCTGTGTAACTTCGGTAACATGTATTAATACTGGAACATGCTCTTCTCTACAAACTTTTATTGCTTTTTCATAGGTTTCGCAAAGTGCAACATAATCCCAACCTTTAACTTTAAATATTTCGAAACCGGGCTTGCCTTCTTCTCTCTGAAAACCTTTTAAAATTTCTGAAATATCTTCTTTAGTAGTTTGATATTTGGCTGGGACAGAAATGCCGTAATTATCATCCCAAACAGAAATTGCCATAGGAATTTGTAAAACACCAGCAGCATTTATGGCTTCAAAAAATAAACCCTCAGAAGTAGATGCGTTTCCGATAGTTCCAAACGCAACTTCATTCCCGCTTACAGAAAAATGTTTAAAATCTTGTAATTCTGTGTTTTGCCTGTATAGTTTTGAAGCATAAGCTAAACCTACCAACCTTGCCATTTGCCCAGATGTTGGAGAAATATCTGATGAAGAGTTTTTTATTTCTGTTAAGTTTTTCCAAGATCCATCGGAATTTAAACATCTGGTTGCAAAATGACCGTTCATTTGCCTACCAGCTGAAGCAGGTTCTTGTTCTATATTTGGGTTTGCGTACAATTGTGCAAATAATTCTTTAATGGTTAACATACCAGATGCAAACATAAATGTCTGATCTCTGTAATATCCTGCTCTCCAATCTCCAACTTTAAAAGCTTTAGACATAGCCAATTGAGCTACTTCTTTACCATCGCCAAAAATACCGAATTTGGCCTTCCCGGTAAGTACCTCTCTCCTACCCAAAATACTTGCCTGACGGCTCTTAAACGCTATATCATAATCATTAATCACCATTTTTTTGAAATCATCAAATGTTAATTCAGATGTTTCAAAAGCGTTATCAGAGTTTTTGTTAGCGTCTATCATTTTAAATTTTGGGGGTAAAACGTAAAAATAGTAAAATATTTTTTGCCCCGAAACATTGTAGCAATGTTTAAAAAATTTTGGTTCAATAATTGAATTGCTTATATTTGATTAAACAAACAATAAACATGAAAAAGATTTTGTTATTATGTTCAGTAATTATCGGGTTCGTTGCTTTTACAGCGATGCAAGACAACAAGGCTGAATTTAAATTTAACGAGGAAACTCACGATTTTGGAAAGATTCCTCAAGGTAAACCTGTTTCTTTTGTATTTAAATACACCAACACTGGTGCAGAGCCCTTAATTATTACCGCAGTAGAATCTACTTGTGGCTGTACAGTGCCAAGTATAGAACCAAAACAAGGCACACCTGTTTTAAAAGGTCAGTCTGGCTCTATTACATTAACTTATAATGCTGCTGTGGCAGCGCCTTTTAACAAATTTGTTAAAATTACATCAAACTCTAAAACACCTTTAAAAATGCTTTATATAAAAGGCGAGGTTGTTGCAGAAGTTGGAGAATAAGTTTTATTTAAAATTTATAAGCCGTTTCTAAAAAGAGAAACGGCTTTTTTTATGTCTTTACATAAAGGCTCAAGGCTAAAACTTAATATACATAGCATAAGCATCACATATTTAGAATGACGAAAAATATTAAAAACATCATATTTGATTACGGAAACGTTATTTTTACAATAGATTTTAAACGTACACAACAAGCCTTTATAGATTTAGGGATTAAAAATGTTGAAGATTTTTTTGCTCATAAAGGCCATCACACCATTTTTGATGAGTTTGAAAAAGGAAATATTAGTGCAGCAGAGTTTAGGAAAGGCATTAGAGAGGCAAGTAACTGCCCAGAATTAACGGATGGGGAGATTGATACTGCTTGGAATTCGCTACTAATTGGCGTTATTGATGGTAACCATGATTTATTATTAGCACTAAAATCTAAATATAGAACCTTTTTATTGAGTAACATTAATGAAATTCACTTAGAATTTATTACAAAATACTTACAAAAAACTTTCAATTTAAACGGGAATGATTGTTTTTTTGAAAAGATTTATTATTCTCATTTGGTAAGAAAGAGAAAACCAAATACAGATATTTTTGAACAAGTGCTTACAGAAAATAATTTAAACCCGGCAGAAACTTTATTTATTGATGATAGTCCACAACATATTGAAGGCGCAAAATCTTTAGGTATAAATACCTATTTAATGACTTATCCAGATAGTATTCAGAAATTATTTAGCACTTATTTATAATAAAATCTATTTAGTTAAATGCCTCATTTTAAAGAACGTAATGCAAATTTAATTAAAGCCGAGGCTAAACGCCTTGGCTTTATATTTTGCGGCATAGCTAAAGTAACTTTTTTAGAAAACGAAGCACCAAAAATTGAAAATTGGTTAGCTAAAAACTACAATGGCAAAATGGATTATATGAATAACCATTTTGATAAAAGATTAGACCCTAGACTTTTAGTTGATGATGCTAAAAGTGTTATTTCAATTGGTCTAAACTATTTTACAGACAAACAACAGCAAGACCCAACAGCACCAAAAATATCAAAATATGCTTACGGGACTGATTATCACTTTGTTTTAAAAGATAAAATGAAAAGCTTATTGCAATTTATTCAGCAAGAAATTGGAGCGGTAAATGGCAGAGCCTTTGTAGATTCGGCCCCGGTATTAGATAAGGTTTGGGCACAAAAAGCTGGCTTAGGTTGGCAGGGTAAACACAGCAATTTAATTAGTAAAGAAAATGGTTCTTTTTTCTTTTTAGGAGAATTAATTGTTGATTTAGATTTACAAGAAGACCAACCGTTTGTAGCCGACCATTGTGGCACTTGTACCCGCTGTATAGATGCTTGCCCAACAGATGCTATTGTTGCACCATATATTGTTGACGGCAGTAAATGTATTTCTTATTTAACTATTGAATTAAAAGAGCAACTGCCACAAGAATTTAAAGGTAAAATGGATAATTGGATGTTTGGTTGTGATGTATGCCAAGATGTTTGCCCATGGAACAGATTTTCTGTACCTCACCAAGAACCCTCATTTGAAGCAGACCCTAACCTTTTAAAACTCTCAAAAACAGATTGGGAAGAAATTACTCATGATGTTTTTAAAACGATATTTAAAAAATCGGCGGTTAAGCGTACGAAGTTTGAAGGCTTACAACGTAATATTAGATTTTTAGAGCATTAAGAAATGACTTCCTTTTTCTTTAATTTTGAATAATGGGATTGCTCATTTGTGTTGGTTTTATGTTGTTTAATCAGTTTTTAATTTAAGATAACCTTTTTTTGCGTTAAGGATAGCAGTGAAAATCCTTTTTGTCCGCCAGCTGGCGGACAAAAAGATTGAAACGAATAGCCTGTTAAAACGCCCAAAATAATATTAATCATAAATCCTTTTTTGGATATTATCAATTAAAACATCTTTATTAGAAACCAAATTATCTAAAAATTTTAGAGTACTATTACCCAATACTGTTAATTTATAGTAATAAACGCTATATTTAAAATAGACATAAAGGCTAAAAAAATTGTGGAAAAGACCTGATTTAATTAGAGAATAATGCCCTAAGCTTGGCTATTAATTATTTATCTTAAATTTGAAAAAAATAAAATCCTAACGTGGCTGATATTAACAGGAATTCTCATAAAATTATATACAGGAAATATACTTCGGTAATTAAGTATATTTTAATGGCTTTGAGTATTATTATTATCACAGCTGTGTTACCAAAACATGCTAAATTCAAATACGAGTTTGAAAAAGGAAATGTTTGGCTGCATGATGATTTAATTTCTCCTTTTAACTTTCCGATTAAAAAAAATATTGAGGAAGTAAAAAAAGATAAGGAATCAATTTTAAAATCTGTTTTACCAGTTTACGAAATAGATGAAAAAGTTTTTCAGGATCAAATATTACAATATCAATCAGATTTTGAAGCAAAATGGAGAAACGCTGGGTTAAAAGATGATGCTATAAAAGTAAAGAACTTTGATTTAGGTTATGAGATTTTAGAGGGTATTTATAAAGAAGGCGTAATTGGGTTGAATAAAAAATACCAAAGGGATGATAATCATTATATTATTTCTTTGCTTAGAAACAATGTAGAGAACCAAGTAAGTACAGCCACACTTTTAACTCAAGCATCTGCGGTTACAGAAGCGGGCAATAAATTGGTTAAACAAAAAAATATTGAGTCGGATTTATTATTGGGAATTATAAAAGATAGAATTTCGCCAAACATTATCTATAACGAACGTTTTACTGAAAAGATTGAGAAGCAAGCAGTTGAAAATGTATCGTCAACAAGAGGGATGGTACAAAAAGGGGAAGTTATTGTTACTAAAGAAAGTACAGTTACAGAAGATATTTATCAAAAATTAGAATCGTTAAGGTTAACTTATGAAGATAGTATAACCACCCCCAATGATAGAAAATTGACTTTAGCGGGGCAATTTTTATTGGTTGGATTAATTATTACTTTGTTGATGGTTTTTTTGCATCTTTTTAGAAAAGATATTTTTAATGACAACCGCCAAATATCATTGATACTCATAATAGTCACCAGTATGTTGGTGTTTTTATCGTGGGCTATAAAATTAAAACTACCTAGCCTTTACTATATTCCTTTTTGTATTGTCCCAATCATTATCAGAATACTTTTTGATACTCGTTTGGCCATGAATATCCATTTATTGGTGGTGCTTATTGCCAGTTTCTTTTTGCCAAATAGCTTTGAATTTGCTTTTTTACAAATTACAGCTGGTATGGTTGCTATCTATAGTATTAAAAACTTGGTACGCAGAGAGCAGTTTTTAATTTCAGCTTTATTGATTTTATTGAATTATTTTATTGCCTATTTAGGTATTTCATTTATTCGTGAGGGAACTTTAGAGGCTATTGAGTGGAGCAAATTTTTACCGTTTATTTTTAGTGTATTGCTTTCGTTATTGGCTTATCCTTTGATTTATTTATTCGAAAAACTATTTGGTATTACCTCTGATATTACTCTAATTGAGCTTACCAATACAAATTCTACTTTGTTGAGAGAGTTGGCTTTTAAAGCCCCTGGAACTTTTCAGCATTCTTTGCAGGTAGCTAACCTAGCAGAGTCGGCAATTTTTAAAATTGGTGGTAATTCTTTGTTGGTTAGAGCTGGTGCTTTATATCACGATATTGGTAAAATGGATAATCCGCAATTCTTTATAGAAAACCAAAATAAAGGCTTAAATCCGCATGATAAATTACCTTACGAGGAAAGTGCCCAGATTATTATTAGACATGTTGTAAACGGCATTGAAATGGCTCGTAGACATAATTTGCCTGAGGTAATTATTGATTTTTTAAGAACACACCATGGAAACACAAGGGTTGATTATTTTTACCAATCGTTTTTAAAGAATTTCCCAGAAAAAATTGTTGATGAAAACACTTTTAGATACCCAGGACCAATTCCGTTTACTAAAGAAACAGCAGTTTTAATGCTTGCAGATTCTGTTGAAGCAGCGTCAAGAAGTTTAAAAGAACCTGATGCGGAAAGCATAAATAATTTAGTGGAACGTATTATTGACTATAAATTGGAACAAAACCAATTAAACGATAGTAATATTACTTTAAAGGAAATTGAGACTATTAAGCTGATTTTTAAGACAATGCTTATGGGCATTTACCATGTGCGTGTAGAATATTTAAAATAGATTAAAATTTAATTTTGTAGATATAGATGGATTACTATATTTGCAGACCCTTAGCGAAATTGTTAACAATAAAACTAAGATTTGGAGAGATGCCTGAGTGGCCGAAAGGAACAGTTTGCTAAACTGTCGTACTGGCAACGGTACCGAGGGTTCGAATCCCTCTCTCTCCGCAGATACTCGTATCAAATTTTATTAAAAGCCTGCAAATCATATGATTGTAGGCTTTTTTGTTTCAGAGTGAAGGGCAAAATATTCAAATTTGCTCATATTAAATGAGCGTAAATCGAGAGTCATTAGTATCGTATTAGATTACTCTCGATTGAACTTATAAAAATTTGATTATCAACCTGTTCAATCAGTAAACATCTTGATTTTATTTAGTTGCAAAAGTATTTTTGTTTAACTTTTAATCTCAAAATTATGAGTAATTTAATTCAATTACATTTTTACCTAAAAACACCCAAAGCTTACCAATCAGGAACTATACCTATTTATTTTAGAATAACCATTCATGGGAAACGCGTTGAGTTCTCTTTAAACAGAAAGTGCGAACCTTCCAAATAGTGTAAAAAATCCGAACGGATTTTAGGAAATCGGGAAGAAACCAAAATCTTAAATAAGTATATCGACCAGTTTCAAGCTAAAGTTTATGAAGCACAAGATATTTTAATTAGGGAATCTTTAGAAGTTACGGCTGACGCTATCCGGAATCAGGTTTTAGGCAAGAAGGAAGCTGTTAAAACTATTATTGAAATTTTTACAGAGCATAACAATAAAGTGGAAGCTTTAGTGGGTAAAGAATTTGCAGCAGGCACATTAGAACGTTATAAAACTTCGCTTAAACATACGCAGGATTTTATAGAGTGGAAATACAAAGTCAAAGATTTAGACATCAAAAAGATTGACAATCATTTTATAAGCGAATATGAATTCTATTTAAGAACTGTTCGCAACTGCGCAAATAATTCAGCGGTTAAATACATCAAAAACTTTGGTAAAATTGTTAGGATATGTTTAGCCAACAGCTGGATTACTGCTAACTGGAATTGCAATAGTTTACTAGAGGTTTTTTATTGTCAGATTATTGTTTTTTGAGGAGCATTAATTAGATTTATAAAATCCAATATTTATGCTGCTGTTTTGGATTGAATTAATAGCTCTCCAAACTCCTGAGGTGTCAAATATCCAAGTGTTGAATGCCTTCTCTTTCT
>NZ_JBHULV010000041.1:0-44555 GCF_042684645.1 Pedobacter alpinus | reverse complement strand
AGACTTAAGGCAGGATGGGATAACGACTATCTAATAAAAATCTTTAATCAAATTTAAATGCGTTGACCCTGGTAATAACCTTATTGATTTTATGCTGTTTAATTAATTAGTTTATATTTGTGAAATACATAATATAAAATACAATTTTTGAAATTCGAAGATTTTAACTTTGTTCCTTCTTTACAAGAAGGACTTGATACAATGGGTTTTACGAAACCTACTCCAATACAACAAGAAGCTATTCCACATATTCTTGCCGGTAAAGATATTATTGCTTGTGCGCAAACAGGTACAGGTAAAACAGCGTCTTACCTTTTGCCCCTGCTACATAAAATAGAAGAAGAGGATAAAAGTGTAATTGATACTTTAATATTATCTCCTACAAGAGAGTTGGCTTTACAAATAGACCAACAAATAATGGGTTTAGCATACTTTACAGGCTGTACTTCTATAGCAGTTTATGGGGGTGGTGATGGTTTTAGTTATGAACAACAAAAACGTTCTTTAACAGATGGTGTGAATATTATTGTTGCTACACCAGGTAGGTTAATTGCGCACTTAACATCAGGTACTATTGAACTTAAGCATTTAAAACACTTAGTTTTAGATGAGGCTGATAGAATGATGGACATGGGTTTTTACGAAGATATTGTAAGAATAATTAGCTATTTGCCAGAAAAAAGGCAGAATTTATTGTTTTCGGCCACAATGCCGCCAAAAATAAGGTCATTATCAAAAAAGATATTAATTGACCCAGTAGAAGTTAACATTGCAATTTCAAAACCATCGGAAGGAATTTTGCAACAAGCTTATTTAGCTTTTGATGAACAGAAAATAGATTTACTGATTTCCATTTTAAGTAATGCAGCATATAAAAGTGCTATTATTTTTGCATCGCGTAAAGAAATAGTTAAAAAGCTAAATTCTTCTTTAAACCGTAAGGGAATAAAATCAGAAGCATTCCATTCTGATTTAGACCAAGATGCCAGAGAAGATATTATGGTGCGTTTTAGAGGTAAAAGTTTATCTATTTTAATTGGTACCGATGTAATATCAAGAGGCATTGATGTGGTTGGAATTAGTTTGGTTGTAAACTATGATGTACCACCAGACCCTGAAGATTATATACACCGTATTGGGAGAACTGCAAGGGCAGAAACTACCGGTACAGCTATCACTTTTATAAACGATAAAGACCAATATAAATTTGGAAGAATTGAAGAATTGATTGGTAAAGAGGTTCCGAAAATTGCCTTACCAGAAGGTTTTACTGCTGGTCCAGAATATAAGCCTTCAGTAAAAATAAAGAAAAATTTTAACCAAAATTGGAAAAAAAAGAAGCCTTTTAAAAAGCCTAATTCTTAAGAGGATTTTGCTGATTTGTGCTTGAAATTGAAGCACATAAAAAAAGCCTTAAAACACCAGATTAATTCTGGTGTTTTAAGGCTTTATCATTTCATTATTAATTTATTTCTGTTTCTCTTCAACCCATTTTCTTGCGTTTACAAAAGCTTCCATCCAAGGTGAAACTTCGTCTTTACGACCTTTTGGATAGTTTGCCCAGTTCCATTGAAATAAAGAGCGTTCAATGTGTGGCATCATCACTAAATGGCGTCCAGTTTCATCGCATAACATAGCGGTATTAAAATCAGACCCGTTCGGATTAGCAGGATATTGCTCGTAACCGTATTTTGCTACAATTTGATATTTATCTTCTGCGTAAGGAAGTGAAAATCTACCTTCTCCGTGTGATACCCAAACGCCCAAAGTGCTACCAGCAAGGCTAGATAGCATCACCGAATTATTTTCTTGTAAAGTTAATGAAGTGAAAATACTTTCGTGTTTACCACTTTTGTTATGCAACATTTTAGGTTTTTCTTCGTGGTTTTTGTTAATTAAACCTAGCTCTATAAATAACTGACAACCATTACAAATACCTACAGAAAGCGTATCTTCTCTGGCGAAGAATTTTTCTAAGGCAACTCTGGCTTTTTCATTATACATAAATGCACCTGCCCAACCTTTAGCCGAACCTAAAACATCAGAATTAGAAAAACCACCAACAGCACCAATAAATTGGATGTCTTCTAATGTTTCTCTGCCCGAAATTAAATCCGTCATGTGCACATCTTTTACATCAAAACCTGCCAAATACATGGCATTAGCAACCTCACGTTCAGAATTACTTCCTTTTTCACGAATGATTGCTGCCTTAGGGCGAGGTTTAGAAGCATCAATAACCGGTTTTTTACCGTTAAAATGAGCAGGGAATTTATAAGTTAGTGGTTGGTTTTTATAGTTATCGTAACGTTCTTTAGCTAATCCGTTTCCGGTTTGTTTATTATCCAATAAATACGAAGTTTTAAACCAAACATCACGTAAGTGCGCAATATCGAAACTAAAGTTTTCATTAGCGTTAGTGATTTCTAAAGTTGCAGATGATGTGGCTTCTCCAATTTTAAAGAAATTAACCTCAGCGGTTTTTAAAGTCGCTTCAACCGAACTATCCGCTTGGAAAACCAAACCGATATTTTCTGAGAATAATAACTTAACGCTGTCATTTTCTGTTAATGCAGATAAATCTATTTTTGCACCTAAATTCACATCAGCAAAACACATTTCTAATAGCGTGGTGATTAAACCGCCACTGCCAATGTCATGTCCTGCTTCAATTCTACCTTCTTTTATTAGTTCCTGAATTACGTTAAAAGTGTTTTTTAACGAGGCCGCGTCCTTTACATCTGGCGTTTCGTTGCCAATTTTATTTAAAATCTGAGCGAAGGAAGAACCGCCTAATTTATAAACATCATTAGATAAGTTGATATAGTAAATGGCGCCACCATCTTTTTGCAAAACTGGCTCAACTACCTTAGTCACATCATTACAATTGCCCCCCGCAGAAATAATAACTGTTCCTGGTGCAATTACATTACCATCTTTGTACTTCTGTTTCATTGATAAAGAATCTTTTCCTGTTGGGATATTGATTCCTAAATCAATCGCAAAATCTGAACAAGCTTTTACTGCAGCATATAAACGAGCATCTTCACCTTCGTTTTTACAAGCCCACATCCAGTTTGCAGATAAGGAAACACTTTTTATACAGTCTTTAAGTGGAGCCCAAACTAAATTAGAAAGAGATTCTGCAATCGCATTTCTGCTACCAGCCGCAGCATCAATTAAGGCCGTTAAAGGGGAGTGACCAATTGAAGTTGCAATTCCTTCTTTACCTTGAAAATCTAAAGCCATAACGCCACAGTTGTTTAAAGGTAACTGCAACGGACCAGCACATTGTTGTTTAGCTACTCGGCCACCAACACAACGGTCAACTTTATTGGTTAACCAATCTTTGCAGGCAACAGCCTCTAATTGTAAAACCTGCTCTAAATAAGTATTAAGTTGTGATTTATCGTAAGTGATACTTTCGTATTTGTAATCGATGGTTTTATCATCCATTACAATTTTTGGCGAGCTACCAAACATGGCTGCCAATTCTAAATCCATTGGTTTAGCGCCAGTTTTCTCTGATTTAAAAGTAAAACGATGATCGCCAGTAACTTTACCTACAGTGTACATTGGAGAACGCTCTCTATCTGCAATTTTTTGTAAAGTTTCAATATGCTGATCGCTAATTACTAATCCCATACGTTCCTGAGATTCGTTTCCGATGATTTCTTTTGCTGATAAAGTTGGATCACCAACAGGTAATTTGTCTAAATTAATTAAACCACCAGTATCTTCTACTAATTCTGAAAGGCAATTTAAGTGACCACCAGCGCCATGATCGTGAATAGAAACAATAAAATTTTCTTCGCTTTCTACCATGCCGCGGACAGCATTTGCTGCTCTTTTTTGCATCTCGGGGTTTGAACGTTGTATTGCGTTTAACTCAATACCACTACCATGTTGGCCAGTATCAGCAGATGAAACCGCTGCGCCACCCATTCCAATTCTATAATTTTCTCCACCTAAAATAACAATGTTATCACCTTCTTGTGGTTTTTTCTTTTGTGCCTGACTTGCTTTTCCATAACCAATACCACCTGCAAGCATAATCACTTTGTCAAAGCCTAATGTTCTGTTGCCCTCTTCATGTTCAAAAGTTAAAACAGAACCTGTAATTAAAGGTTGCCCAAATTTATTTCCAAAATCTGTTGCTCCGTTAGAAGCTTTAATTAAAATATCCATTGGTGTTTGGTACAACCAATTTCTTTCTTTTACTCCTTTTTCCCAAGGGCGGTCATCTGCCAAACGAGAAAGTGCAGTCATATAAACAGCGGTTCCTGCCAAAGGTAAAGAACCTTGTCCACCCGCTAATCTATCTCTAATCTCGCCACCAGAACCTGTTGCGGCTCCGTTAAATGGCTCTACAGTTGTTGGAAAATTATGTGTTTCGGCTTTGATAGAAATCACCGATTCAAAATCACTTGTTGTATAGTATTCTGGTACATCGGCTCTTTTTGGTGCAAACTGTTGTATTTTAGGACCTTTTATAAACGCTACATTGTCCTTGTAAGCAGAAACAATGTCATTCGGATTTTCTGAAGAAGTTTTTCTAATTAACTTAAACAGCGATGTTGGTTGTTCAACACCGTCAATGACAAATGTTCCGTTAAAAATTTTATGACGACAATGTTCTGAGTTTACTTGCGAAAAGCCAAATACTTCAGAATCTGTTAAAGGTCTTTCCAGTTTTTTAGCAAGATTTTCTAAGTATTTAACTTCTTCATCACTTAAAGATAAGCCCTCTTGAATGTTGTAAGCTGCAATATCTGTAATTGATAAAATAGGTTCTGGTTTGATGTTGATGCTGAAAACATCCTGACCTAAATTATTGTACTTTTGAGAAAGCATGGAGTCGAAATCAGCAAAATCTGACTCAACTTTTTTAAATTCTTCAATTCTTATAATGCCATGAACGTCCATGTTTTGAGTAATCTCCACCGCATTGGTACTCCAAGGCGTAATCATTGCAGCTCTTGGGCCGATAAAAAAACCTGCTAATTCTTTTTCGGATGATATTTTAGCATCGCCAAATAACCATTCGAGTTTAACAATATCTTGTGAAGCAAGCACCTGGTTAGTTTGTAAAACAAAAATGGCTTGCGATTGATTGATGAAGAAATAAATCATGCTTGTTTTTTTTTGAAAGCGCAAAAATAGGTTTTTTTGGTGAGGTTTCAATCGTATTTACTCATGGAATTCAGTCAATTTTCACCTAGTTTTTGTGATTTCTATTGCAGGCAGTTAATGAAGGTTGTAAAGTTTTAAATGATGCTTTTAAGCCTGGTAAAATAAATTGATAAATAGCTGATGTAGTTGCGAACTAACTATTAGAAAGCATACGTAAGAAGAAAAAAAGACTAAATTTTAAGAATTGTAGGTTTTTTATCCTTTAAGACTGGTATCTAGTTGTATGTGTAAGATGCTTTTATTTTACTCTAAATATTTAGAGCCTGTTTTGATTTATCTAATAATTTGTTTATACTTCTTTTTGGCTACAATTTTTTAAGCTTATTGAGATAGCTTCCGGCTATCTCTGCAAAATTTGCCTCATTTCGCTCAAAAATAAGCTATAAACATTTTTACAATACAAATTTTAACGGGCTCTTATGTATCTAATAATTATAATATAGACTAACTATTCATTTTATAGTTTGTATGAAATTTTTGTGTTTTTTAGAAAACATTTAGAAAGTGTTTCTTTAAAAACTATTAAATAACTTCATCAAAATCATTAGTGTAAATGGTGTTTAAAGATCAACTATTTCACAATTGTTAGCTATAAATATCAAATAAACTACAAACCTAATATGTTTGCTTACATTGCTAATGCAAAAGCTACTATAAAAATCAAAGTTTACTTATCTAAAACCTAAAATTCATGTTTAAAGCGGGCTCTAAGAATTTATTGGTTATTAATGAACCAAAGCGTATAAGAGTTGTAAAACAGTTTGTATCACTTAATCTAAAATACAATCAACAATTAAAGCATATTATTACTGTTGTTGCTAAAGTATTTAACGCACCTATAGCATGTGTTACTTTAATTGATGATGAAACACAATGGATAAAAATAAGCAAAGGGTTACATTTTGATAAAACACCCCGCAATTTATCTTTTTGTATTTATACTGTAAAACGTAAAAGTATTCATGTTGTTAAAGATACGCTTAATGATCCTCGATTTTCAGAACACCCTTTTGTTGTTAATCATCCTAAAATTAGATTTTATGCAGGTTATCCCTTAATTACCCAAGCAGGGCATTGCATAGGGGCACTGTGTGTGATGGATAAAAAAACACATATCCCTACTACAGAACAAAAAATGTCGTTAAAATCTTTAGCACTAAGTGTATCTAATATAATGGAACTAAAATTAACGATTGAGCAATTAAATTATAGTTTAACGAATCTTAAAGTGATTCAAAAAAATAAGTCTTATAACGAAATAAAGCTTCGGGCGATGTTTGAAAGTTTACCTGATGCTTATTTTTTGTTAGGTAAACATGGTGAAGTTTTAGATTTTAATAAAATAGCATATCGTCAAATCCAAAATAACTACCTAACCAAATTGTCACTTGGGAGAACAATAAATGGTTTTTTAAATCCCGAGTTTAAGGAAACCTTTTTATACCATTTTGACGATGCATTAAAAGGAAATGCTTCAAACCTAGAAAAATTAGAAGGATTTATTACTAACGATAAATTATGGTGGGAGTGTAGGTTTGAACCCGTAATTAACGATAGTGACGAAATAATTGGAGTTTCTTATACCGCAAAAGATATCAACGAAAGAAAGTTGCATGAGTTGAAAATATTGAATCAAAAAAAATTATTAATGAGAATAGCCCAAATCCAGTCTCACGATTATAGAGGTCCTGTTTCAAGCATATTAGGAATGATGATTTTAATAGAGAGTGAAAATTATGTGGCTTCAAAAGAATATTTGATGATGTTACATACCGCAACAAAAAAATTAGAAGAAAAAATTAATGAGGTAGTTAATTTAGTAAACAATAACGATTTATAATTGATTGATTCTGAAATATATGATTACTAATTAGTTATAGTGATATTTAAACAATACATTGTATCAGAAAGTCAACTCTACCAAGCAAGTTTACCATATTTTTTTTAATACTTTCATGAAATCAAAAGAACCAAAATATATTATTGCAATTGGTGCTTCCGCAGGGGGTATGGAAGAAATAAATTCCTTTTTTGATCACACGCCATTAGATGGTGTGGCCTATGTGATTATTCAACATTTATCGGCAGATTTTAAAAGTAGAATGGTTGAACTATTAGCTCGCCACAGCAAACTAGAGATAAAAGAAGCCGAAAAGAACGAAGAGGTACACACTAATCATGTTTATTTAATACCAAACGATAAGTACATGACCATTAAACACGGTCGATTATTGTTAACCGAAAAAAATAAACAAGGCCCACACCTGAGTATCAATCTTTTTTTTAATTCTCTTGCTATGGACTGTGGCCGTAAAGCTATTGCCATTGTGTTTTCTGGCTTAGGTGCCGATGGTACCGAAGGAATAAAGTCAATTAAAAAAAGTGGGGGAATGATTATGGTAAGAAACCCAGAAACCTCCCCATATCCAAGTATGCCTACACAAGCTATCCATACTGGTCTTGTTGATTTTATTTTGGAACCAGAATTGATGCCTATGGCAATTGAAGATTTTGTGAAAAATGGAAATGAAACTTTAAATAATAGTGACGATGATGATGATGAGAAAGCATTAGCAACTATTATTGAGCTTATTAAACAAAAAACACCGCTTGATTTTTCAGAGTATAAAAACACTACCATTCTTAGAAGAACAAAAAGAAGGGCTACAAACGGAAATTTTACCAGTTTGAACACTTATTTAGAATATTTAAAAGAAACTCCCGAAGAAATTACCGAGCTATCAAAAGAATTTTTAATAAGCGTAACCTCCTTTTTTAGAGACCCTGATGCTTTTAATATTATTAAAGAAAATATTATTCCTAACCTGTTAAAGAAACTTCAGCCTGAGGAAGAACTTAAAATTTGGGTGGCAGGTTGCGCTACAGGAGAAGAGGTTTATACGCTTGCAATTCTTATTGCAGAACAACTAACGGGCGAATTTAAAGACATTATAGTTAAAATATTTGCTACAGATATTGATTCCGTTGCGATGGATTTTGCTAGTAAAGGTATTTACCCCCTAGCTGCTATTAAAAATATCCCCGCAGCATTGTTAAGTAAAAATTTCTTAAAAGAAGGAGAACGGTATAAAATAAACCCAATTATCAGAAAGATGGTCATATTTGCCCATCATGATTTGGTTAAAAACCCGCCTTATTGTAATATGCACCTTATAAGTTGCAGAAATATTCTAATATACTTAACACCTGTATTGCAGAAAAAAATATTCTCCATGTTGCTCTTTGGTTTGCGTATGGACGGCTACTTATTCCTAGGATCAAGTGAAAATCCAATGCCTATTATCTCTAGTTTAGAAGTGGTTAATAAAAAGTGGAAGATCTATAAAAATATAAAAACAAAAAGAATTTTAAGTTTCGACAACTTCTCTATACCTGAATTTCTTGAACAAAAACACCTGCCTATTTTGTTAAGAAATGAGCCTACTAAGATGATGGGTAATACACAATCAGAAATTATGAATATAGAATTAGCTAAAGAATTGAATTATTTGACCATTTGTATAGATGAAAACAATCAGGTAATTAAATCTTTTGGCGATACTAAACGATACCTTATCCAAGAAAATTTTAATTCAAATTTAGCCGAATTGTTAGTAGGCTCAATAGCTATCGCATTCAATAATCTAAGCACTAGTGCTAGAAAATCAAATATGAGAGAGTGTGTAAGCGGAATTATGGTTAAAGAAGGAGATAAGTTTTTAAATGTGACGATGACCATTATTCCTTTAATAGACAAAAGAGCAACTTCAAAAGTGTTGATGGTGATTTTTACATCTGATCTGGAAGCAGCATCAACAAACAAGTTTCTTCTTTTTGATGAAAAGGTTTACTACGATAAATATACTGAGAATTTGGAGGAGGAATTAAAGGAAATAAAAGACAAATTACAAATTGCTTATCAACAATTAGACGCTTCTAATGAAAATATGCAATCTTTTAATGAGGAATTGATTTCTGCTAATGAAGAAATGCAAAGTACTAATGAGGAGATGCAATCTGTTAATGAAGAGTTGCATACAATAAATACCGATTATCAACTCAAGAACAAAGAGTTGTTAGACATGAACGATGATTTAAATAATTATTTTAGAAGCAATATAAACGGACAGCTATTTATAAATAATGAGTTAGAATTGATGAAGTTTTCACCTGGAGCGGTTCAGCAAATCAATTTAATGGAATCGGATATAGGCAGACCAATTAACCATATTTCTACTAACATTAAATTTGAAAACATTATTAATGATGTTAAAGAAGTGCTTGAAAAAGGCAGTCTAATTTCAAAAGAAATTGAAACCATCAACGGAAAATGGTATCAGATGATGATAATGCCTTACCTAAAACTTGCTGATAATAAAATAAATGGTGCTATTATCACCTTTAATGATGTAACAGCATTAAAGGAGGCGCAAACAGAACTAGCTTTAAAAAACAAAAGTTTAACAAGAATAAACACAGATTTAGATCATTTCATCCACGCAGCATCTCATGATCTTTTAGCGCCATTGGGTAATATAGAAACCAGCATTAATGTAATGAATAAAATTGCTTTATCTGATGAAAAATTGGCAGACATATTAGATATCATAAACATGTCTGTAAAGACTTTTCGTTTACTAATTACTGATATTTCTGTAATAGCAAAAATTGAAGGCGACATGATAAAGATGGAATCTGTTGATATAAATGAACAGTTAGATAACATTGTGTGGAGCCTAAAAGATAAAATAGAATTTTCGAAAGCAACTATTCATAGAAATATTGAAATAGACAAAATTTGGTTCTCCAAAAAAAATATAAGAAGTATTTTATTTAACCTTATATCAAATTCTATAAAATTTAAGGGCGAAAATAGCCCTGAAATTTATATCCAAACTGTTAAAAATAAAGATGAAATTATTTTATCTGTAAAAGACAACGGAAGAGGAATGAATGAAAATGAAAAGGATAAAATTTTTGAGATGTATGGAAGATTGAACCAAAACATAGAAGGAAGTGGGATAGGTTTATACTTGGCAAAAAAAATAGTAAATGCTGCAGGCGGTAAAATTGAGGTAGAAAGTACGGTAAATAGTGGGAGTACCTTTACTATTTATTTAAAAAATGAGCAGCTTTAATTTACTGTGTTTTGAACTAAAGTATTAAATTTCTTTTAGGTTATTTAAATCTTGGATATATTTAAAAGAAAAGCAAATATCATAGAATTTTGATTCTGTTATCTACGGTTTCATCTTTGCAGAAGATATATTATACAGAATGAGATTAAGTTATTAAACCGGATTAACAATTCCCATACACCTGTTTAACTTTAGTTTCTTAAAGTGCGAAGGTGTTAAGCCAGTAATCTTTTTAAACTGGTTAGATAAATGTGCTACACTACTATAATGTAGTTGATATGAAATCTCTGTAAGGGAAAGCTCATCATAAACCAACAACTCTTTTACCCTTTCTATTTTATGGGTAATAATGTAATGCTCAATATTTATCCCAACAGTTTCTGAAAACAAGTTGGCTAAGTAAGTGTAATTATGATTTAATTTTTCGCTGAGGTAATTAGAAAAATTAATTTTTTCTGGTTCATCAGAGTAATGGATTAATTCTACTATAATCTTTTTTATTTTTTCTATCAGGATACTTTTTTTGCTATCCATTAACTCTAAACCATATTTTAAAAGAGCAGTATTTAGTTCATTTAACTGCGTGGTATTAATGGTTTCTAATATCTCTACTTCTCCAAATTCTACAATTAAATAATGTAAAGAAAGCTTCTTCAATTCTTGTTTAACAATCATTTTACACCTAATGCAAACCATATTTCTAATGTGAAGCTTCATTGTTTTGCTTTAAATTATTGTAAAAAACGGAATTAAATATTGATGTGTTTGAAGGGAACTTTTGTAGTTTAAACCATTAGCCCAATTATAGCGCCAAAGCTTTAAAAAGTAATTGTTTGTTTACGCTATAACCGTAAATGCTTTAACTAAACTGCTATAAAAAGCCGCTTTTGAGGTGTGAATAATGTAACAAAAACACCAAGTTATGTAACTGATATCATTTATAGAAGCTCACTTTTACCAAGTTGGTTAAGTTTATGGTTTAAATAATAGACATTACTGTTATAATAATATTTTAAATGATTGATGATGCGCAAAAAACAAATAAAACAGGAATTAAATGCTAAAAAACTTGAAAAAGCAAAATCTCACATCATTGTAGAAATTATTGATAGAACATATTACAGTGAAAACCACTTCCGTTAAAGAAAATATGGATGAAGAAATTGCTGAGCAGGTGTTTCATCATCTAAAATTAAACTGGCTTCCGCTTAACCGTATTGGAGTTGGTTGAATTTGAGACAAAATTATTCGCAAATTTAACGAACTGAAAACCGGGTTTCAATAAAAAAAACAAAAAATGGAAATTGAATATCCTATAAAAAACGCTTATTCCTTAACTGCTGAATCGTTAGAAAAAAACTTATCAACTTCGCAAACGGAAGGCGTTTCTGATGCTGAGGCATTAAAGCGTGGCAAACATTTCGGCCTCAACAGCTATAAAAGTCAAAAACAAAAAAGCCTGTGGCGCATGGTTTTGGAGCAATTCAAAAGTCCCATCGTTTATCTTCTTTTTGTGGCCGCATTCGCGTCTTTATATTTTAAAAATAACATCGAAGCCGTTGCCATATTTATCGTGATTCTGATTAATGCCATCATCGGTTTTTTTATGGAGTTGCAAGCCAGGAGTTCGATGAAGGCGTTACGCGAAATGGATATCAGCTATTCCAAAGTTATTAGAAACGGCAAAACCATTGAAATTCCTTCCGAAAATCTTATTCCTGGTGATTTGCTTTTGCTGGAAGCTGGTGATATGGTTTCTGGCGATGGACGAATTGTGTTTTTAAATGCTTTTCAGGTAGATGAATCTTCGCTAACGGGAGAGTCGTTTCCGGTTTTCAAATCTCTAGAAATCCCGACCGAAAAAACAGAATCTGCCCATGCCCAAAATATGGTTTACAAAGGGACGGCTGTACTCAATGGAAACGCCAAAGCAATTGTTACCGGTATTGCAGAAGAAACAGCGCTCGGAAAAATTAGCGAACTGGTGGGCAGTTCAGTTTCTAAGAAAACACCACTCGACCTTAAAATTAGCAGACTCACCAAAAAACTGATTTGGATTACTTTAGTGATGACCACTTTATTTGCAGTTTCTGGCTTTATTAAAGGCCAACCATGGTTGCAAATTTTAAAAACTTCTATTGCATTAGCTGTTGCTGCGTTTCCGGAGGGGCTTCCCATTGTGGTTACGGTAGCGCTGGCTTATGGAATGTTGCTGATGGCTAAAAAGCATTCCATCGTAAAAAAGCTCTCTTCGGTAGAAACGCTGGGTTCGGTAAATGTGATTCTGACGGATAAAACGGGAACACTAACGGAAAATAAGATTTATGTGGAGGTACTTTCTTTTCCTACAGAAGAAATCAGGGTTTCTATAAAAAACGGAACGCTTGAGTTTAAGGATGCCAGAGTTGAAAAAAGTCAATTGGACTTAGAACTGTTGGTGAGAATTGGTAGCCTTTGCAATAACGCACCTTTAAATCCATCAACAAAAGACAAAAAAGTTTATGGTGACCCTGTTGAAATTTCACTTTTGCTTTTGGCGGATGCTGCAGGGTTTTCCGCAAAAGAAGCGGTTATTGATTTTATAAGGATTTCCGAAATCCCTTTCAGCTCTAAGAGCAAGATGATGGCTACGCTTCACAAAAAAGGAAGTGATTTTAACGTATCAGCCAAAGGCGCTGTAGAAAATCTATTAGCTGTTTGCACCAGCATTCAATTGGGAGACGCTGTAATGGACTTGACCGAAGAGCAAAGGAAAAAAATTCTTGAGAGTGCCGAAAAGCTTTCTGCATCAGGCTTAAGAGTGCTCGCTTTTGCTTACCTTAAATCTTCTGAAAAACCTGAAGAAGATTATCTTAAAAACCTCACCTACGTTGGATTGATAGGCTTTTTAGATCCGCCCCGAGCGGACATTAAAGATGCAATAAGTGACTGCAGATCAGCAGGGATAAAAATTGTGATGATCACTGGCGACCATCCGATGACGGCTTTGAATATCGCTAAACAAGTGGGAATAACAGAACCAGAAGATAACAATGTGATATCAGGAATTGACCTACCCGAATCGGATTTGTTAAAAGAAGATTTGACGAAAAGGATTTTAAACACTGCTGTATTTGCTAGAACCACGCCCAAACAAAAATTGGAGATTGTTGCTGTTTATCAAAAAGCGGGTTACATTGTAGCGATGACCGGCGATGGCGTTAATGATGCGCCAGCACTTAAAAAGGCAGATGTAGGCATTGCAATGGGACTAAGAGGAACACAAGTAGCAAAAGAAACCGCAAGCATTGTACTTAAAGATGATTCTTTTACTTCCATTTCGCAGGCGGTGGAACATGGACGAGAAATTTTTCAGAACATTCAACGCTTTGTGATTTACCTGGTTTCCTGTAACCTCAGCGAGATTTTTATTGTCACTCTTTTAGGTTTTTTAGCACCCGCAGCCATGCTTTTGCCTCTACAGATTTTATTCCTAAATATGGTTACCGATGTTTTTCCAGCACTGGCTTTGGGTGTTGGCAAAGGCGACAAAACCGTAATGCAAAGACCTCCAAGAGATCCAAAACTAGATATCGTCTCTAACAGAAACTGGCTGGTCATTATCACCTACGCCGCACTGATGACTGGTTCTGTTGTGTTTTCCATATTTCTTTGCCGAGTTTATGTAGCTGCTGATGCAATCATCATCAACAACGTTGCGTTTATTACGTTAGCTTTTGCGCAGCTTTTCCACGTTTTCAATATGTCATCTATACACTCTGGTATGCTCAAAAACGAAGTCACTAAAAATAAATTAGTATGGATTGCCCTGCTACTTTGTTTTTCTCTTGTTTTCATTGTTTACGTTTTCCCGGCAAGCCGCACTGCACTTAATTTAGAATTTATCCCAATAAAAGCATGGTTAATTGCGTTATTGGCAAGTATGCTTCCTTTGTTTTGTGTACAAGTTTATAAATTGGTAAAAAGGGGTAAGGGGTAAATGTCGAGGGTTTAGTTTGTGCTAAAAAATTAGCTTAAAAGATTTGCATAACCTGTCTCTCCGCTAGCTGGCAGAAGGGAGACTTAAAGAGGGAGGTTGGTCTTGTTTAATGAAAAGTTAACCTGTCTATCATTTTACAATAGCGATGAAGTTTTAAACAACTTGGAAAATGTAATAGCCAATTCGGGTTTAAAGTTTGATTTAATTAGCCAAATGTGGGCCAAGGAAACCGTTGTACTATTATTTAAGATTAAAGGAAAAGAGCAAAGTATCAACAGTTTAATTGTAATGCTCGGATAAAAACCTTTGGTAAATAAACTAGACGCTTAAAAAACTTAGACTGAAATTTTTAATATTTATTATTTGGGCATTCGGGCGGGCTATCCGTTACAATCTTTTTTTATCCTTACCGGAGTCGAAGGAAAAAAGGATTTTTACTTTTATCCCTAACGCAGAACCTTTCTAGATTCAGAAAATTAATAGGTAATTAGGCCTTGTAATACCAATATCTCAAGCAAAAGTTGTTCAATAAAATGTAATAACGTCTTAGCTCCACTTAGCTAAAAATCATACACCTTCACATTATGATATTCGTCACATTTTAACCGAAACCCATTTCAAAAGCTTCATATCAACCTGAAAAGCAATACATTTGGATTAAGTTGAGTTGATTAAAAAGAAAATTTTTAGCACAGTTTAGAAGTTAATTTTATGCTCAAATTTACGAACAAAATAGCTGGGCAAACCAATCCAAACAACACAAAAGAAATGACAAAAAGCAATAATATCATTTTAAAATATCAGCTAAATGCTTTGCTATTTCTATTAATTCTATTTATTTCTTGCCAGCAAAAACAAGATGCCATAAAGCCTGTAAAGCAATCTATTACAGAATCCGTTTATGCTTCTGGCTTTATAAAGAGCGAAAATCAATATCAAGTTTATGCAACTGTAAGTGGGATTGTAGATGAAATTTTTGCAGATGAAGGCACTTCTTTAGAAATTGGTTCGCCTATACTTTCCATTGTAAATGATGCGCAAAAATTACAATCAGAAAATGCTAAATTATCCGCTGAATTCAATTCTGAAAACTTTAATAGTGGCAAAATAGTTGAAGCAAAGGCGCTGGTTAATTTGGCAAAGATCCAACAAGACAATGAAGCTTCGATGCTTAAAAGACAAAATAACTTATGGGCGCAAAACGTGGGCACACTGGTTCAAGTAGAACAGCGGGAATTGGCCTACCAAAATGCAAAAAACAATTACACCTCTGCAAAAGAAAAACTGGCAGAACTGCAAAAGCAAGTTGCGTATCAAGCAAAGCAAGCACAAAATAACTTATCTATTAGCAATAAAAACACTGGAGATTACTTGGTTAAAAGTAAGGTGAGAGGAAAGGTTTATAAGATGAACCTTGCAAAAGGAGAAATTGTTAGTCCTCAAATAGCTATTGCAACTGTGGGGCATGATACCAAATACCTATTAGAAATGCAGATTGACGAATACGATATCGTATCTATAAAGTTAGGGATGCCGGTTTTGGTGGTTTTAAATAGCTATAAAGATTCGGTTTTTAATGCTGTGGTTACCAAAATAAACCCGATTATGAATGTGCAAAGTAAAACTTTTACCATTGAGGCAGAATTTATAAAAGCACCAGTTACTTTGTATCCAAACATATCTTTTGAAGCAAACGTAGTCATCAAAACAAAAAATAATGCGCTGCTTATTCCAAGAAATTACCTGCTGAATGATTCTATAGTAGTTAATAAAACTGGGAAGCAAGTGAGTGTAAAAACGGGCTTGAAGGATTACCAAATGGTGGAAATTCTATCTGGAATTACTGCAAACGACGAGTTAGTTTTGCCCAAGCAATGAAGTTTAAACTAATTGCAGAAATTTCACTCGCTTTATTAAGGGCGAGGCTAAAGCAAACCATGGTTGCTGCTTTTGGGGTTACCTTCAGCATTACCATGTTTATCACTTTGCTCAGTTTTATGGGTGGTTTAAATGATCTGTTGGATAATTTGATTTTAAACCGCACCCCGCATATCAAGCTATTCAATGAAATTTCTGCTTCCTCAATTCAGCCCATTGCAAAATCCAAGGCTTACGCAGGCGCTTACCACTTTGTCAATCATATTAAACCCAAAAACGACCTATTAGAAATCAGGAACAGTGAAGCCATTATCAAAGCGTAAAAAAACGATCGAAATGTTAAAGGCGTTGCACCAAAAAATACGGTTCCTATTTTCTACAATGTGGGTGCTATTAATTTAACCGGTGTTATTGACGGAATTGATGTTGATGCAGAAAATAAACTTTTTACTTTTCAGGATTATGTGGTAGAAGGTAAAACTATGGATTTGAAAAACACGCCCAATAGCATCATTTTGGGTATTGGTGTTGCTAAAAAAATGTTGGTTCAAGTAGGAGATAATATTCAAATTACTACTAGCAAGGGAACACAGTTTCCATTAAAAATTGTCGGCTTTTTTCAATCAGGAATGGATGAGATGGACAAAATACAAGGCTATGTTACGCTTGCTACCACGCAAAAAATATTGGGGAAACCTGCAAATTACGTCACCGATATTCAGATTAAATTATACGACATGACTTTGGCACCAGCGCTTGCCAAAAAGTACGGAAAATTATTTGGAACAGATGCGGTGGATATTCAAACGGCAAATTCACAGTTTGAGACTGGAAGTTCTATAAGAACGCTGATTTCTTACGCTGTTGGAATTACCTTACTAATTGTAGCTGGTTTTGGGATTTACAACATTTTGAACATGATGATTTATGAAAAAATGGATTCCATAGCCATTTTAAAAGCATCGGGTTTTTCGGGTAAAGATGTAAATGCGATATTTATTACCATTGCCCTAACCATTGGTTTGGTTGGTGGCGCACTCGGCCTAGTTTTTGGGTTCGGGCTTTCTGTTATAATTGGTCAAATTCCGTTTAATACGGCTTCTTTGCCAACAGTAAACACTTACCCTATCAACAATAATCCCAAATTCTATTTAATTGGTGCGGTGTTTTCTATCATCACAACGTATTTAGCGGGATATTTCCCTTCCAGAAAAGCAAGTAAAATTGACCCTGTAGATATTATAAGAGGAAAATAACTATGGAGAAGAAAGTTATTGAAGCCATCGGCATTAGCAAATCATTTCATGATCCGATAACGGTAAAAGTGCTCACGGATATAAGTTTTTCTATCAACGCTGGCGAGTTTGTTTCTGTGGTTGGAAAATCTGGTTGTGGTAAATCCACCTTGCTCTACATTTTATCAACCATGGATACCAACCATGAAGGCGAACTTTTGTTAGACGGCATCTCGATGAAAAATAAGAAAGATAAAGAATTAGCACAAGTGCGAAATGAGAAAATTGGTTTCGTATTTCAGTTTCATTACTTGTTAAACGAATTTAACAACCTGCAAAATGTAATGTTGCCGGGACTAAAATTGTCAAAGCTTTCGCCTAAAGAAGTTGAACATTATGCATACGAAAAATTAAAAATATTGGGTATTCAAAAGGAAGCTCTTAAATATCCTAACCAATTAAGTGGCGGGCAAAAACAGCGGGTCGCTATTGCAAGAGCATTGATTAATGAACCACTGATTATTATGGGCGATGAACCCACAGGTAATCTGGATAAAAAGAACAGCGATATAGTGTTTAATATTTTTAAAGAACTGGCAGAAGAGTATCATCAATCATTACTGATTGTTACCCACGATTTAGACTTTGCTGCCAAAACCCACAGAACTATTACTATGGAGGATGGCAAAATATTTAGTCATGGTTTGCTTCAATCTTAAAATATGAGGACGCTAGAAATACAATAATACCTCTCAATTGGGTTTTATTCCTTAAAGGTTTTCGCGTCTTCTTTTTCCTGTCTCTTAAAATATCCTCTAAAAAGAAAACTATGTTTTGTTGCCTCCATAATATCACTGAAACCATCCGTTCCTTTTTGAAGATTATAAAGACCTTTAATTAGATTTTGAGTCATGTTAGAATCACGTAGCAACGCAGGTATTGGTCCTTTACCGTTGTTTAAATCGTAATCTAATCCGTCAACGGTACTAGCAAGTTTTGCCGTCATCTTTTTTGCATTTCCACTAGTTTGCCTTAAATCCTCAACTGCATTTTTTAGGTTTGAGGCAAGAACTGGATCCGTCAAAAACATCCCTGCAGCTCCTTTACCTTTTTTCATATTTTCTACAATGGTGTTTAGTACAGAGCTCATGTTGTTGGCATTTTTGGTAGTTTTATTAATATCACTAAGTGATGATTTTAAACTTCTGCTAATTTCAGGATCGTTAAGTAAGCTAAATAGCTCACTTGTATCTAAACTAAGAACTGTTCCTTTTAAGGCCTTGGCAATTGCGGCAACATCATCATTAGTTTTAGATAAGGTCTTCATCATTTCTTCTGTACTTACCAGTTTACTACTTTGCAGCATATCTCCGTTGGCTATTTTTGCGCTAGGTTGCGGTAATGGTTCAATGTTAATCACTTTATTACCCATTAAACCTTCGGTGCCAATTGTAGCCAGCGCATTTTTATTGATAAAAGGTTGCACCTTTTTATCTATCTGCATAGTTACTTCAATAATTGTATCGGCAACCATATCAATCTTTTTTACTGTACCTGCGTGAATCCCCGAAAAAAGCACATTATTGCCCTCCATTAAACCACTTAGGTTGTTAAAACGAGCTTTTACTTCAAAGTCTCTTCCAAGTATATTACTTCCATTTCCAATCATATAAAATGCGATAACCAGCACTAGCAACCCAGCGAATACGAATAGGCCTAGTTTAATGTTGTTTCTTTCTGTTTTTGCCATAATAATTATTGAAAAAATTGATTGATTTTCGGATCTTCCGAACTTTCTAATTCTTCATAAGTGCCTTCTGCATAGCACTTACCATCTAGTAAAATAACTACACGGTCAGCAATTGTTTTTACACAGCTCATATCGTGAGAAATGATGATGGACGATGTTTTTAGCTTCTTCTGTAGGGTAAGTATGAGCTGATCAATTTCTTTGGAAGTAATTGGATCTAGACCCGTTGTTGGTTCGTCATAAAGTATAATTTCGGGCTTCAAAATTAGCGTTCTAGCTAATGCCACCCGTTTTAACATTCCGCCAGATAGTTCTGCTGGCATCATATCCAAGGTATGCTCAAGCCCCACACTTTCGAGTGCTTCCTCTACCATTTTTAGTACTTTCGGCTCGTCCAAATCTGTCCAATGTCTGCGCAGTGGAAATTCTAAATTCTCTCTAATCGTCATAGAATCATAGATTGCGTTAGCCTGAAACAGAAAACCAATTTTTTTTCGAGCCTCTGCTAATCCGTCTTCATCTAATCCTGTAACTTCTTTGCCAAGCACTTCTATGCTTCCACTGTCTGGTTTTAAAAGCCCAATAATGCATTTAATCAGTACTGATTTTCCTGCACCAGATTTTCCCAATACCACCACACTTTCTTCTTTTTGAACGCTTAGCGAAAAATCTTCTAAAATCTTGTTCTCACCAAAGGCTTTATAAAGATTTTTCATTACAATAACCGACTTGTCTTTTGCAGGTTCGATTATTTCATTTGTGTTCGGTTTCGTTTCCATCGCTTTTAGTTAAAACCGAGTAAATTGGTGAGTTGAACGGTTAATAAATCCAAAACAAAAATGAGTACAGATGAAAGTACAACTGCAGAATTTGCCGATTTACCAACGCCTTGAGTGCCCTTGGTAGAATTGAAACCCTTATAACAGCCAATAATGCCAACTGCAAAGCCAAAAAATATGGTTTTAATTACTGCTGGTACAATATCACTATAGCTTAAACTTTCAAAAACTTGTATAAAAAAGAATTTAATATTGGTTACCGATTTAATATTTACACCAACGTAAGCACCAAATAGAGCAATGGCATCTGCAAGAAGCGTAAGCAACGGAAGCATTAAACTTGTAGCAATTACACGGGTAGCAACCAAATATTTAAACGGGTTGGTTCCGCTTACTTCCATGGAATCAATTTGTTCTGTCACTTTCATTGATCCCAGTTCGGCACCTATGCTACTCGCTATTTTGCCTGCAAATATGAGCGCTGTAATAATTGGACCTATTTCTCTTACGATAGCTATGCCAACCATAACCGGTAACTCAGATTGTACACCATAATTTTACCAAAGAAGGTCGAAGTTGCATGGTAAGCACTAGCCCCATTATAAAACCTGTAAGTCCAACTAAAGGGAAAGACTTATATCCAATGACGTAACATTGCGCCAAAAGCTCTTTAATCTCAAACTTCGGCTTAAGACCATGAGAAAAAAAGCGACCAGCAAATCTGGATATTTGACCAGTTTCGTCTAGGAAGTCGCGTACACTTGAAATGATGGACATTTTTAATGGGCTTAATGATAATTTCTTAGATGATGTTACTCCTTTATGTAATTACAAAAATCCCAATTCTCTAGTTTAAACCGTTACAAAATTCTATCGATAACTTACAAAATTCATACCTTATACGGGGCAGGTTATTTGGAATTTTCACCTAAGGATTTACAATTCCTTCAAATCTGTGTGTACCCAACTTTTTGAAGTAAGAAGGTGTTAAACCTGTGGTTTTTTTGAATTGATTTGATAAATGAGCTACGCTACTGTAATGCATTTTGTAAGAAATTTCGGTAAGCGAAAGTTCATTGTAAACTAACAGCTCTTTAACACGCTCAATTTTGTGGCTAATGATATATTGCTCTATTGTGACTCCAACGGTTTCAGAAAACAAGTTAGCCAAATAAGTATAGTTATGGTTTAGTTTTTTACTGAGGTAATTTGAAAAGTTGATTTTTTCTGGATCATCAATGTAATGTACCATTTCTACGATAACTTTTTTTATTTTTTCTATCAGGATGCTTTTCCTGCAATCCATTAATTCTAAACCGTACTTAAGTAAAGCAGTATTCAATTCATCTAACTGAACCGCTGTGGCATTCTCTAATATTTCTATTTCGCCAAGTTCTACAATAATGCCATGCAAAAAAAGCCGTTTAAGCTCTTGTTCCACAATCATTTTGCACCGGATGCATACCATATTTCTGATGTATAACTTCATAATGGGTTGACTGCTTTTTGTATGGATTAATGTTGATGATTAGAAAAAATAAATTCTCTGGTGATTTGATCAAATGAATCAATAACATAGCCATAAGTTAAAATAGTGACAACAATCACATATACTTTAATTAGGTTTAAGAGTTTAACGATAACAACTGGGAATTGATTATATATTGGTAGATACTGGTAATTGGTTCTCAGGAAAAAATTGCTGATAGCGCCATATTTGATAAAAGAGGTAGCATGGAATGATTCTTCAGTATTGGTTAAGGCTGCGGAAGCGCAAGTAAAAACAGCCCAGACTATAATCCGGATAAAGATGTGAGCGAAAGCTATAAAGCTAATCTTCAAAACTATTACGGTAACTTAATTACCCACTAAAAACAACAACAAAGCCATTTATTAGGTGGCTTTGTTTGATTTAGAGAAAGGCTTCACTACAAAGTGAAATTGTTACTCAGATAAATCATCGCCATGCAAAAAATCTTTTTGGCTTTGGGTCAAACATATAACAATAGATACTTTAGAAAACCTCAACTGAAAGCTAGAAAGTGCAAAAGATGAAGTATATGGTGAAAGCTATGAAGGCAATGGCGACATCTTTATATTGCATAATATGAAGCAGCAGTAGAGCCTCTCTTGGAGATAATAACCACACTGTAACTTTGGGCATTAAACCAAACAAATGAGGAAGACATAAAAGATAACTTACAATTATTGGAAAAGCATTTCGTAGAATTTATGAGAGAGAAATGTGCGTGATTTATTGTTTTTAATTTTGGCTTAGTTTCCGATTAATAAAATCGTTGATTATGATTAAATCAACGATTTTTTTTTAGATTTTCCTTATATCTAAATGCTATAAAGGGATTCGTTATATGTTTCAATAACATCTTTATCACTTAACCCAAATTCTTGATGATCAAATAACCTCACCTTTTTTTCTGCTAACCTTAACTTCTCTAAAGTTAACCTAGCCATTAAGTAACTCACAGTTGACTCTGCCCCTTGATTAAGGTTTACATTATGTTCTTCCAAACCATCATAACAACCTCCAGTACAAGGGTTATATATAATTTGGTTTAAATGATTGTTGCCTAAAAACCAATCAAAAGAAAGTGTAATTTTCTTTCTATAATCCTCATCATTAAACTCTTGGTAAAACTTTTTTAATGCCATAATTGTGTAAGCAATATCTATAGGCTGTTCGCCACCTACTTTGCGGTTTATTTGGCTACTGTCTTTATATAACCAGCCTTGGTTAGAAATTACTTTAATTCTGCTTTTAGTAAATGTTTTGGAAATCAAAAAGTCGAAAGATTTTTTTGCAATATTTTTGTAAACTGGGTCGCCCACCACTAACCAAGCACATAACATGGCCTCAGGGATAATGCTATTACCATAGGTAAGGTATCTTTCGTACCAATGCCAATTTTCTTTATCTTCATGCCTATACATTTGTACCAACCTATCGGCAAATTCTTTAATAACGTAAATATGCAGCGCCAATTGGTTTTTGCCGTAGGCATAATATAAGCCCTTAATAATAAATGCCATAGCTCTGGTAGAGTGAATTTTATTTACCCCCGACATTGATTTTTGTAAAACCATATCGGCATCCTTTCTCAAGTCTTCTGGTAACAAATCTCCAATAGAGATGAGGTGTCCTAATGCCCAAATTGCTCTTCCGTTTGAATCTTCTAAATTTACCTCCTCATTTTGCGAGGTAAATTTTGTTTCTTCATCTATATAGTTAAGGAAATCTCCTTCAGCTTGCTGGCAGTATTTTATAAAGTTAAAATAGATACGAATGTACTTTAGATCGGCCTCATCATGGCTCAACTCAAAATGTTGACACATAGCAACCATTGCCCGGGCATTATCATCTAAAGTATAGCCCGTTTTAATATCTGGTTGGTTAATTTTAGAAAACTGTATCATACCGAAAGGAGTAGTTAACTTCTGGATATGATCTAAATTAATATCCGGAATCTTGTAATGAAGTGACAGTTTTCCGTTTTCTATTTGCTCAAATAATAGCGCATGCGCAATTGCCGAGTTTTCCCAAGCGGTAGATGCCATTAGGTGTAAACCTTTAGATCCTATTTCTAACCTTAAGTTTTCATCATCTAATAAGCTAATGACCGCATTACTTAACATATCTGCATTTTCAAATTCAATGATGATTCCTGCGTCATCTTCTAATACCTCAATGGCATGTGGAATAGGTGTTGAAACTACTGGGCAACCGCAGCTAATTGCATAAGAAAATGTTCCACTTACTGCCTGGTTAGGGTCTTTTGAGGTAAATAAATAAACATCTGTAAGTTGTAAATACTCCAATAAAATGGGTAGTGGTAAAAAGTAATTAATAAATTCTACATGGTTTTTAAGCTTAAGTTCATCTACAATGGTCTCTAAAGAATTTCTGTATTTTTCACCTTCTACTTTTTTTACCAATGGGTGGGTTTTACCAATAATTAAGAATAAAACATTTGGATATTTCTTGATGATTTGTGGTAAGGCCTTTAAAGTAGTTTCAATGTTTTTACCAGAGCTTAATAGCCCGAAAGTGGACAACACCATTTTACCACTGTACTTATAGTTTTCTTTTAAAGACTGCTTTTTTGAGTGCGGTACCAAGTGTGTGCCATGAGCAATAACGTTGATTTTGTTTTTAGGAATTCCGTAATCTTTAATAAGAATAGATGCTGATGTATTAGTCATCACCACTATGCTTTGGGATGCGCTTGCTAATTGTTTTACTCTTAGCTTAAAACTTGCATTGGGCTGCGGAAGTACAGTATGAAAAACAAGTATAATAGGTTTTTTTACAGCCTCCAAAAACGCTATAAAATTGCTTTCTGTTTTTTCAAAAAGCCCAAATTCATGCTGTATTAAAACTATTTTTACAGCATCATTTTGTTGTATTTCTTTAGCTAATTTTCCGTAGGCTTCCGCTTTATCTGTATTTAAAGTATATTTTACCTCATCAGAATAAGAATGTTTTTCATGATCAGATTCTAGCGCACAAATTTGCAACCTAAATGATTTCTCAAACTTATTGTTTAAGGCTTTTACTAAATCTTGCGAATAAGTTGCGATACCACATTCTCTTGGTGGAAATGTTGTTAAGACCAAAATTTCTGGTAAGGTGTTAGTTGTCATAATGTTTTTTGTTAAGCATTAGTTCTTCTACCAATGCTGAAATTTTTACTGATGCACAAGCAATTTGCTCATCAGCAGCACCGTAGTAAATATAAATGGTATCATCAATTACTACCGTACCCGTTGGGAAGCAAACGTTGTTTACTTCACCATTCATTTCCCATTCTAAATCAGGTTTAAAAAGTGGATAAGGCAAGCGGGCAATTTCTATCAAAGGGTTGTTTAAATCAAGTAATGCTGCTGCTGCAGTATATACATAACCGTTAACGGTGTCATACACGGCATGGTAAATAAGCAGCCAGCCCTGTTTTGTTTCTATTGGCGGGCAACCTCCTCCTATATAACTTATCTCATGCTTGCAACTTGGTGAAAGCACAATATGTTCTTCTAAATGAAGAAAGTAATGCTGCCAGAAAGAGGGCGTAAGTTCATCTAAACTAGTAAAAGAAGCTAATTGAATATCGGGTTTAATACGATGCAGAAAAAATAATTTGCCATTAATCTTTCTCGGAAAAAATACTAGATTTTTATCCCATATCAATGCTTTTCGCCCTTTTCCTGCCACATGATATGTTTGATTATTGTAACGAAGGTATTTTGCGTTGAGCACTCCTTTAGCTTCTGTAAGGTGCTTAAACTCCTCATAAGCTATCTGTGGAACTATTATTCCTAGTTTCTCAAAATGTTTTAAATCTTTAGAAACGGCAAGTGCACCCAAAGCATTTTTACCATCATAAGCCGTATAAGTGAGGTAGAACAAATCATCTATTTTTACAATCCTAGGATCCTCAATACCATGCGATTCATAATCGAACTGAGGAAATAAGATAGGCATGTCATATTGCTCTTCAATATTTAAAGGGTCTTTTAATTTGCAATAGCCTATGGTAGAATAATTGTTTTTACCTACAGCCCTATAAAATAAATAGATATGCTCATTGTGTTTTATAACAGCAGGATTTAATACGCCATCACACTCAAAACCAATGTTTCTTTTACTAAGCAAGACGCCATGCTTTTTAACTTCTATCATCATTGAATTCGGATTTTGATAATCATCACTTTAATAGCAATTATATCAGTTTATCAATAGATAGTAAAGTTGAGCTATTATAAGTGGTTAGTATTACACAACATTAGGAATAAGTTACATTATTCACACCTTAGCAATGTTAAATTAAATAGGTTATTTCTTTGCATTTAGCCGCTATTTCTTTCAAAGGTTTATCTTTTCAAAGGTTTAATTTTTAAGAGTTCGAACCAAATAACAGATATAAAACCTACGCCTATACAGTAAAGTAACTGTGAGAGATGAAGCGTTTGAAATTCAAAGAACCTTGTAAAAGGCGGGAAGAATAGTAATGCTGCTGTTATGCCCACAGTAAGCGCAATAATAAATAAGAGCAGGTTATTTTTATAATGAATGGTGGTAAATATCGAATAATAAAAAGATCGGTTTACAAGCGTTAAAAAAATATTTGCTGCTATTAAAACAGTAAATACCATGGTTCTTGTTTGTGCTTCATTAAACAATTGATAAACAGAATATTGGTAAATAAATAAAGTTCCTGCTGTAATTGCTATACCTTGGATGATACTGATTGCTAATTCTTTCCAATTGAAAAAAGTGGTGCTAAAAGGTCGGGGTTTTTGCAGCATGGTATTTTTTTCCATGGGTTCATTTTCATAAATGATAGAACAGGTTGGTCCCATAATCAGTTCCAAAAAGATGATATGTACTGGTGAAAATATATTAGGATAAATCCATCCTAAAGCTAAGGGGATAGATACGGTTAATACAATAGGGATGTGGATGGAAATAATGTATTGTATGGCTTTTTTCAAATTAGTATAAATGCGCCTGCCCATGGCAACTGCATCAACCATTTTTGATAAGTCATCCTCCAATAAAATTAAAGATGCAGCTTGTTTAGCTAATTCCGTTCCTTTTTTACCCATTGCAACACCAATATGTGCCGCCTTAAGTGCAGGGCCGTCGTTAACGCCATCGCCTGTCATGGCTACTATTTCTTGTTGGGCCTTCAATGCATTGATGATTTTTAATTTGGCTTCGGGAAACATACGGGTAAAAATGCTGGTTTCTTTCACGCATTTATTCAATGCTGCTTCATCCATTTTCATCAGGTCTTCGCCGTTAATACATTTATCTGCATTTTTAAAACCAATTTGATGAGCGATGGCAGCAGTGGTTAGTTCATTATCTCCGGTAACAATTTTCACTGCAATGCCGGCTTGATAAAAGTCTTGTAATACTTTATTGATGTTTTCTTTAGGAGGATCGTAAAAAGCAACTAAACCTTTAAATGCGAATTTGAACTCCTGTTGGGTGGCAGGAAAATCGATACCTTTAAATAAAGATTCGGCTACGCCAAGCACTCTGTATCCTTCTTTAGCTAACTGTTTGATGGCATCGTTAATTTGTTTTTTTTCATCTTCATTTAGTGTACTTACGGCGATGATAGCTTCTGGAGCACCCTTTGTTGCAATAATTCTTTCTCCATTTTCATTTTCAAATAAATGGGTCATCATAGGCGGCTTTCCAGATAGGGGATACTCATGAATCATTTTATATGACTTCCTTTCTTCATTTTCCGCAGATTGCGAATAAGCTGTGTGCAAAGCAATCTCCATCGGGTCAAATGGAATAGGTTCGCTTGCCCACATCGCCATTCTTATCAATGCTTTATCAGGCTGTTCTAATTCATCTGTATTTTTAATTTGATTGGTCTCCAACACAAAAAGCTTAGCCAAAGCCATTTTGTTTTGAGTGATGGTTCCAGTTTTATCCGTACAAATTACCGAAGCGCTACCCAACGTTTCAACGGTTTTCATCTGCTTAACCACAATTCCCAATTTCATTAATCGCCAAGAACCTAAAGCCATAAAAGTGGTGAAAGCTACCGGGATTTCTTCTGGCAGAATGCTCATGGCCAACGTTAATGCTTTGAGTAAGCTGTCTAAGATATTTTTAGAATTGAAGTAATTAATTCCCCAAACAACTAAGAAAACGATGGCGCCAACAATCACCATTTTTTTAACAAAATTGTTTATTTGTAGTTCTAAAGGTGTTTTCTCTTCGGTTATTTTATCCAAGCTTTCGCCGATTTTTCCTAACCTAGTTTGGTTGCCAATTGCTGTAATGGTAGCAATGGCCAAACCACTGGCAACTGTTGTACCATGAAAAATTAAATGATCTGTTGAGGATTTATCTTTGTAAACCGATAAAGATTCGCCGGTAAGAATACTTTCGTTTACTGAAAAATCGTTAGAATGAACAATGATGCCATCTGCTGTGATGGACGTTCCTTCCTCAACCATTAGGCTATCACCAACTACTAAGTCTTCACTTTTTATTTCTATAATTTTTCCGTTTCTAATTACTTTACATTTCGGTTGCGAATAGTCTTTCAGTTTTTCGAGCGCATTTCGGCTTCTGGAGTCTTGGTATAGCGAAATTCCTGCTACTAATACAATTGCTGCGGCCAAAAAAATACCATCGCCAGGTTGCCCACTAATAAAGTAAATACCAGAGGTAACCAGCAACAAAATCACCATGGGTTCTTTTGCCAATCCTTTTAAGGCATCAATAAATCCGTTTTCCTTTTTAAACGATAAACTGTTGGCGCCATGTTTTAACCTAGACTCATTTACGGCTTCGTTATTTAGTCCTTGTACGTCAAAATTGTTTAGTTCCATTTGGCTTATCAATTAATATGGGTAAAGCTATTTTTAGTCTTTCTTTGAATCTTCTAAAAGCATATCCGCTAAATTTTCATCCAAATCATAAATATCTTTTCTGAAATTCAACTTTTCATCTTGCCCAACAAATGCAGTAAAATAAGCAATAAACACAGGTACTTTATTCTTTAAAGTTACATAAGTTTCACCTCCGCTTTTCATGGCCGAATTTATTTTTTCAGGTGTCCAAGCGGCATCATTACGGAGTAGGAAATTAGCGAGTTTTATGGGTTCTTCCACTCGGATGCAACCATGGCTAAAAGCTCTGGAAGTTTCTCCAAACAATGATTTAGCTGGAGTATCGTGTAGGTAAGTGTTATAGCTATTTGGAAAAAGAAATTTCACCAACCCTAAAGAATTATTGGCACCAGGTTTTTGTCGTATAATGGGTAAACCATTTTTATAACCAGTAATTTCCATATCATGGGTAGCTATATAATCAGAATTGCTTCTGATATTTTGAAGTATTTCATTTCTCACAATACTTTCGGGGATATTCCAATAAGGTCTAAAAACCACATATTTTACTTCACCATAAAACACCGTAGTGGGATGGCTGCTTTGCCCAACCACCACATTACAACTCCATAAAAGGGTATCGGCATGAAAAACATGTAACTTAAAATCTGGAATATTAACAGCAAGCACATCTTTAAAGGCAGCAACAGGCAACCACCTGTTTCTTTCCATATTTACAATAATTTGCCTAATCCTACTTCTTAAAGGAATGTTTAGTGTATGTATAGTTTCGGGGCCTATTTTACCATCAATACTTAAACCATTTCTCTTTTGAAAACCTTTAATAGCTTTAAAAAGCCCTTCATCAAAAACTGCATTGGTAGTATCTCCTTTATAATCTTCTAATAAATAAAGTCTGCCTTTAATTTCAGTAATTGTTTTGGAAGTATCTCCTTGATTTAGTGTCGCAGAAACTTTAATGGTATTCCAATTAGATAAGCGATCTAAGGCTTTATATTTTTTCAGATAATCTTTCAATAAAGCGTATTGCCTATAAACCGGTTCCTTAGTGTTTAAGTCTTTGTATTTTAAGAGACTATCCAAATAATACTCATAATTTACTTTTTTACGTGGGAGATGCCATTTCAAAGATTCGCTCACAGATTGATCCATTCCTTCCCAACTAAGTTTAGAAAATGCGAAATATTGAGCAGTGAGCATCAGCTCCAGTAAAATGTTTGGCTTCTTCTGATATTCAGTTACCGAATAAAATAAGGAATCTAAATCCTTGCGATAAGGAATAGTTTCATAAATCCCTTCCTCTTCTAAATTGATGATTCTATTATATAAGTTGCCGGCTTGTTCTATTGTTTTTCCGTTTTCAAACCATGCATAATTATACGCTCTACCGCTATAAAATGTATAAACATCCTTTTTTACCTCATTAATTTGAGGATAAATGTTAAAAAAATGTTCAATTTCTAGACTATCAAATGCAAGTTCTGTTTGTTTGCTAAAACTCCCTTTTATACTCTGATCCCAATTTTCCTGCACATCATATCCTGATTTTTCTTTTACCACAGGCTGTCCGCAACCAATTAATGTAAAACTGCTTAACAAAAGAGTAAGCATATAGCATATTCTTGGATTCCTCATCAGAAATTAGTTGCTAAGCAAATGGCCTTTATGCTCATCTTCAAATACTTTTTCGGTTAAAACATATAAGTTTTTACGCACTACTTTCTCTTCTGCAAATAAGGCTTTTATAGTTTTGATAATTTGCGCATTATCATTCAATAAATCTATCCCATTTGTTTTTAACTCATCTTTAATTAATGATTCTAAATCGTGTTGATGTTTAATAATGAGCGTTTTAAGTGCTTGTCTTTTTTCATTGAGTTCGGTTAGACTTTTATTAACGGGATGAAGTTCTCCAATCTTGTTTTCTTGGACAGACAAAGTAATCACCTTATCAAACAATTTCCTAAAAAAGCGCATTTCGTCTTCCAGAAATAAAATTTCAGAAAACCACTCCTTGTTTTCAAGGTAAAGTTCCTGCAATTCAGCAGATAATTGTTTTTGTTCTGTAGTTTCCATAATTTTTATTTAATTGTTTATTAAGTGATTTAAATGGGCAGCTGATAGATTTTAAGCCCTCTTTTTTTTCTATTAGCATTCAATTTCCTTAAGATTGAGTGATTTACTTATCAATAATTTTGAAATTCTTTTTGATAAAAATAACAGCTTATCATCGTCCCATTCTAAAGCGGCATACCAGTCACCTTAGCCAATTCTTTTGATTTTATTTACACCTTCATATTAAATCACTTATAAATTTGAAGGTTTAACCGGTTTTGTTGCTTTGTTTCTTAGTTTAATTTTTCCTTAAACGGAATGGTGAATTGGATATATTAAGATTTATAAGATTTTCCCACGTATATAAATTTAGGTGAAATGCAAAAGATAAAGAATGACGAAGGTCACAGCTTTTTATGCGCTTTCTCGTAAATATTTTTTTTAATTAATGTGTTTTAGGATATGGAGATAACAAATGGGATTGGGCTCTATTGATTAGAGATATATACTTTTGAGCCGTAGATTATGATTTACTAAGATAGACTGTTAAAAAAAAGAAAACCCTCTAAATTATGACATTTAGAGGGTTTTGCATTCATTTAGACTGAGTCTCAGTCGGGATGGCAGGACGTTTAAATCCTTCCGCAAATATTTATATATCAATAAGTTAAATGAGTATTACGATAACTACTCACTGTTTTACTCACATTAAGTTTAGTATCTATTGATTCAAATTTAGTGATTGTATTTTGAAGATGCAATTTTAATTAGCATTAGATTTTCCAATTGCATTTTCAATAAAGATTGATCTTTGTTCTTCAAAAGCATTTCAGGATCATCTATTTAGATTACCTCTTCCACTTTTTCTATACCGTAAAATCTAATCATCTCGTTTTTTTCGTCTTCATTTCCTCGCTCAAACACTCTTTTTATAACGGCTCTAAATTGCTTACTCCAATTTATTTTCTCGATGTCAGTATCCCAAAAAAGAGCGCTTCTAAGTAGGGAGAGATTTGGTCTAGCTTCGTTCTCTAGCTTTAATTTTTCTTTCTCTATCTCATAATAAGCCTGCAAAACAAGCATGGTTCCTTCTTCGAGTTCCAGCGCTCTATCTATTTTTAGAGACAAGGCTGGCGTAATACCACGTCTTCCTTTTGTGATTTCATTTAAGGTCTGTGGGTATTCTTTTAAAGAGAGTGCAAACGGCGCTTTTTTAAGCTTTCTTTTCTTCAGCTCTCTTTCTAATACCAACCCCGGGTGTATGCCTTTATATTTATCAATTGAGATTTGCACATCTAAAAATAAACAAATTTGTTTAGATTTAATAGAGTTACAAATTTGACTTACAAAGCCAATTGATACCTTACAGAACGTCCAGCGCCTTCCAAAGTAAAAACACCCAGTTCATTAAGTTGCTGTAAATCTCTTGTTGCAGTTGCCTTGGAGGTTTTGGTGATTGCTATATATTTTTTCGCCGTCATTCCACCTAAAAAGCCTGCTATACCTTCTTCTAGCATTCTATTGATTACTTTTAGTTGGCGCTCATTAAGCTGGTTCTTGTAACGGTCAAAGAACTTCGCTTTTTTCAAGGTAAACTGGACGAGTTCTTTGGCATCCCTTTGAGCTTCTAAAATGACTTGGGAGAAATAATTAACCCATTCTGTGATTTCCAAACTTCTTTGCGCAGTTTTCAGTTCCTCATAATAGCGTTTTCTGTCCTTTTCAATCGTTTTTGACAAAGAAAGCAAAACAGGCGCACCTAACGTTTGACTGAGTGCGAATTCTGCCAAAGCTCTTCCAATCCGTCCGTTTCCATCTTCAAATGGATGTATAGATTCAAAATGGAAGTGCGCAATTGCAGATTTTAATAATGCATTAGAAACGTTGTCCTTAACAGGCATTTCAGGATTTTTATACCATACAATAAACTTCTCCATCTCCGCAGGAACAATAGCCGATGGAGGTGCTTCATAATTCACCACCTCTCTTCCGTATGCTCCAGAAACAATCTGCATCGGTTCTTCTCCACGTCGCCACAAACCGGGATTCACTTTCTGGTTATGTTCCATCAGGATCTGGTGCCAGTGACATAATAAATCCAACGTCAATGGAACGGCTGTTTTTTGGTTTATCTCCACCATTAACTTTGCGACACCCGATGCCCGCTTATCTTTAACAGCTGCATTTTTATGGATACCAAGATTGTTTTTAATGGACGACATCACATCTTCTCTGCTCATGTATTCGCCTTCGATTTCGGAGGTTTTTATGGCCTCTTCAATCAGCATTTCCAATAAGGTTTCCTGTTTGAGTTCTTCATCCAAACCGGTCATCAATCCGTTTACCGCCCCATATTCCTGAGCAAAAGCCACGGAGATTTCCTGTAGCTTCTCTTTCGAGTAACTGAAATGAGGCCAGTTTTTGAATTGCCAGTTATACATATTGAGCCGATTAATTTAGTAATTGGCTCAAATATAATAAACTTATTGAGCCGATTAGAAGAATTAATCGGCTCATAAATTATCTTTTTTAAAAAGACTTCATCATAGGGTTTTGAACACCAATACAGTAAATATTATATATGGAGTTCTTCTTATTCAGACTCTTCAAAATTTACATCCACCTGAATTACCGCTTGATTCAATATTTGATTGATATGATTAGAAATAAAAAACCCTCTAAATTATGACATTTAGAGGGTTTTGCATTCATTTAGACTGAGTCTCAGTCGGGATGGCAGGATTCGAACCTGCGGCCTCCTGCTCCCAAAGCAGGCGCGATACCGGGCTACGCTACATCCCGATTATTCGATGTTGGGAGTGCAAATGTAGCCTTTTTATTAATAGCTCCAAATTTATTTTTACAAAAAAGTGCCTTCAAAGTTGATAGTGGTTTTAAAATTCTGATTTAAAGCTTTTTAAATTTTATATTATTTTTTAAAAATCAAACTTTAAATTAATAAATGGGATTAATATGAAATAGCATCGGTTTTTATAAGATTTTAAACTAACATTTTTTTACTTTTGGTTTTTATCCGCTCAATATAGTTATATGAATGTAGAATTGTTTATTCCTTGTTTTGTTGATCAACTTTATCCGGAAACAGCAAAAAACACCTTAAAAGTATTAGAGAAGGCAGGATGTAAGGTGATTTATAATGCAGAACAAACTTGTTGTGGGCAACCTGCTTACAATGCAGGTTTTTGGGATGAAGCAAAAGAAGTAGGAACTAAATTTTTGAACGATTTTTCAGAGCAGAATTACATCGTTTCTCCTTCAGCTTCTTGTACTGGGATGGTAAAGAATTCGTATAACGATTTGTTTTTTAATACCGCAATTCATAATAAATGTAGAAATATACAGGGGCATATTTATGAGCTTTCGGAGTTTTTAGTTCATGTTGCAAAGAAGGATTATTTTGGTGCTGAACTTTTAGGTAAGGCTGTTTACCATGACTCTTGCAGTGCTTTAAGAGAATGTAAAATTAAAGAAGAACCTAGGTTGTTGCTTTCTAAAGTTTTAGGTTTAGAACTTGTAGAGATGAAAGATAATGAAGTTTGTTGTGGATTTGGAGGGACATTTGCTGTTAAGTTTGATGGAATTTCTGCAGCGATGGCCGAACAGAAAGTGATGAATGCAATTGATACTGGTGCTGAATATATAATTTCTACAGATGCTTCTTGCTTATTACAATTACAAAGTTATATAAATGAACAAAAATTACCTGTTAAAACTATGCACTTAGCAGATGTTTTAGCTACAGGTTGGGGGAATGTATAAATATTAATATAAATTTTCAACATCATATCATCTCATCTTCTACCTTTCCGGGCAATTCTCCGGTATCTTGTTTTTTATCTTCATTAACGGCTTCAATTGCTTCGGAAAATATAAAACCTTTTTTGGCAGCGTGTATTGATGCCAATTGTGCATCTTTAGATAAAATAATTTCAATACCTAATTCCGCAGCTTTTGCAGTTTGATTTAAAACCTTTTCCTCGGTTTTCTTTAACTCCAGATCTCTTATGTAGATGGCTAAAATTCTTTCAGGAAATTTAAGCGCAATTTCTGTATAGATATAAATATCTTGTTGGCCGCTATCGCCAATTAAAATGAAATTTAGGTTGGGGTATGTTTCTAATATATTAACAATTTCTTTGGTTTTATGCTCCATGTGGCCACTGCTAAAAAACTTATTGTCTTGCAAACCAAAGTCGCGGAGTAGTAAAGGGCCTTCGGGTATTTTATTTAGGTCTAAAAATTCTTTTAATAAATCGTAAGTATTCCATGGACTGCTTGAAACGTAAAAGAATGGATTGTTTTGTTTGCCTTTTTTGCCTAACATTAAAGCTTGGTAAAATGCAGCAACACCTGCAAAAGGCAGGCGAGAATGCGCATTGTTTAGGAAAACTGTTTTTGCCATCGCCAAAATTTTTGTCGCTGATGTTTTTATCACCGTATCATCAATGTCGCTAATTACGCCAAATTCTGCATCAACAGGCGGAACCATTACTTCTGCAATAAAATTATCTTTCGTAAAAGGAATAGGAGCTTCTATGATTTTTAAAGAAACTAAATGATAAAGCTTTGTTTCTGTTGGAATATGTTTAGGCTTAAAAACAAGTTTAAAGTATCCTTCATCATCACTAATAACCTGATGTTTTTCTCCGTGATAATCAATTTGAATGGTTACGCCAGGCACTTCATCACTCTGAAACCGTTTATACATATTGGCTAAATTTGTTATTAAGCTTTCTTTGCTTTCGGCTGGTTTTATCAATTTGTTTTCTAACACTCTACCTATAATGTATAGGTAATCTTTTCTGCCATAGCTTCTGTAAGGCATTATGATTACAGGAGAGTTCCATTTTAATTTTTTGCGGATTTTAAATGTTAAATCATCTACAAATTTTTCTATACCTATTGTGCTTTCTATTAGTAATTTTTTCCAATTCATAAGCTAAGTTTAAAGCTTTTTCTAAAAAAAATGAAGAGCTACTTCATATCAGTATTTACTTACCGTGTTCATTTTACGAAATGCAAAAACAATGCCTTGGTATATCTAATTACCTTAATTGGAATAATAAATAGGTTCTATCTAATGAAAATCTGTTTTCTTCTGTTCTTTCATAATGGAAAGAACCAAACCATTTTTTTGTTGCACAGGTGCTTTTCCAAAGGGCGTGGCACATCAAAAAAGAAGGAGCGCTGATTTACCGCTCCAAAAGTATTTTACAAATAAATGCGGGCGGAATAGAAATCCTTTTTATTTTTAAATTCGACATGCGCTCCGCTAACATGGCGAACAGCCGGATAGTATGGTTTAAACTATAAAATATGATGTATTAATAAAGTTAAGGGATATTTGAAGACAAAATTATCCTATACTCATCTTATACTTATCTTATACTTATCCTATACTCATCAATTATGCTGCATTTGAAAATTTTGATTTTGCCATATACTTTCGGAATTTGATTTTAACTAAGGAAAAAAGTTTAGCTAAAATATTGAGGTTAACTATGTTTCCTTGTTTTGATTCGGGAAGTAAGGCGGTAATTTCCACCTTTAAAATTTCTGCGACTTCAAAAAGTCTTTGAACGGTTATTTCTACCTGTTCACTTTCCATTTTAGAGTAAGTGCTTTGGGAGATACTGAGCATAAACGCCATGTATTCTTGACTGTAACCTTTGATGACGCGTTGAATTCTGATTTTTTCACCAGTCATAAGTAGATAGTTTAATGTTAACAAAATATTAATTTTTTGTTAACTAAGCAAATAATTTTTTATTCATTTATCGAATAGAAGTTTCAATGCATAATTTTTCTCTTTATATCCTCTTTAATGTTGAAGAGCTAAACTGTAAGGATATGGAAAAATTAGAAAACGAACAAATGGAGAAGATTTTTGTTGGAAAAGGCCAATGTGGCAAAGCTGTTGCTTTGGGAGCATTATTTGGTGGATTATTTGGTGGAATTGGATCGGTTGCAGGAGGGCTTATTGCAGCTACAGGGCCAGAATGTTTAGCATGGTGGGATATTTAATTTTTTGCCAGGTTATAGATAGCTGGTGAAAGCCAGCTATCTTATTATAAGTGCAATTAACAAACCTTCTGAGGCCGGACTGGCTGGGTGGCTCTGCTGTGGTTGGTTGGTTGGTTGGTTGGTTGGTTGGTTGGTTGGTTGGTTGGTTGGTTGGTTGGTTGGTTGGTTGGTTGGTTGGTTGGTTGGTTGGTTGGTTCAATTGGGGTTAATTTAGTTCAAAGTGTTTCAAGTTGTTTCAGAGGGTTTTAAAGGTTGTTTTTTGATTGGTTTGCTGCATACATTTGAATTGACAAAGCAAGCCTGCCGGCAGTGGAGCTTCAATTTTTAATCTTTAAAAAATATAAAAAATGGCAGAATCAAAAGACAATGTAGTCACTTATGGATTAAGGGGCTTAGTAGGAAAAATGTTGGTTTTTAAAAGAAGGGGTGATAGAACCTTTGTTTCTAGTAGACCGAGTTTGGATAAGAATAGAATTGCTACAGCAGCACAATTAGCAATTCAAGAAAAGTTTAAATTGGCTATAATTTATGCCAAGGGTGCAATTATAGACCCGGTGTTGAAAGCTGATTATGAATTATCAGCAACGGGAAATCAATCTGCATTTAATAGGGCATTTATGGACGCACAGGCGGCACCGGAATTTATAGGGCAAGCAACCACAAATGGTTATTTAGGTGTAGTAGGGGATGTTGTGAGTGCAAAAGTAATAGATGATTTTAGGGTTGTAGAAGTTAAAGTAGTGATTGAAGCGGACAACGGAGATTTAATAGAAGAAGGGAACGCGATATTAAGTGCGGACCAAGTGAAATGGAATTACACTACTTCAATTGCAAATTCCCAAGTCACTGGGACTAAAATCATTTTCAAAGCTTATGATTTGCCTGGTAACGAAACCGTTTTGGAAACAGTAATAAACTAATTTATTTTAAAATTTAAGATTATGAAAAAAGTTAGGAATATCAGGGTGTCATCTGGCTTAAACAGCACCTTGAGCCATTTATATATTGAAAACCGTTTTATATGCTATTTGTTGGAGGATAAAATTAGTAAAGTTAAGGAGGCAGGATTGACCTGCATACCATCTGGTGTTTATGAACTTCAATTTAATGTTACCGCTTCGATGAATGCGTTGTATAGACCACGATTTCCAAAAACACATCAAGGCATGATTGAGATTTCTGGTATTCCTAATTTTAAGAGTGTATTTTTCCATATTGGCAATACGATAAAAGACACTAAAGGGTGCCCATTGACGGGACATTATTGGGCTTTAACTGCAAAAGAGTATCAAGTACACCAATCAACTTTGGCATACGAGTATGCTTATTTGGCTTTGAGCACTTTGCTTTTGAAACAAGGAAGAACAAAAATAGAGGTGATTGACGAAACTGATTTAAAAGGAGGGTATTATGGAATTTAGTGTCAATATTACTCTTTTGATAGGAAGTTTGTTGTCTATCATGTTATCTGTTATTGCTTGGTTTATTAGGCAGCTGCACCATGATTTTAAGTGTATGCAGAAAGAGGTGAGTTCTTTAAGTCATACTGCTCATTTGATACAAGCAGAATCAAAATCGGCTAATGAGTTGATTAAATTAAAAATTAGCTTTTTAGAATGGCGAATGGAAGGATACGGAAGCCCTAAAAATAGTCTGACTAAACAAGAAAAAAATGAAAACAACAGTTAAAAGCCTGAGTGTTAGAAAGCGTTTAAGCTCGCCATCACCTAATTTTTTTGAACGCATTAAAATAGCTGGGTTATTATTAGGAGGTATTGGTACAGCCTTGTTGGCGAGCCCTATTGTTTTGCCTGCATTAATCACTTCCATTGCTGGGTATTTGGCTACCGCTGGTTTGGTTGCCAGTGCAGTTGCTGCAGTTACGATAGAAGAAAAGGCGGTGAAGTAATTTATTGATTTTATATGTAGAGGCTGTTTTGATAAAAAGCAGCCTTTTTTTGTGGGATTATTTGCATTAACGATTGCAGCGGCATCCTTTTTGGCTTTCCTTCGACTCCGCTCAGGATGACAGCCAAAAAGATATAGCGGAAAGCGTGTTAAAATGCCCAGAATTTGTTAATTATTATAATTTAACCTTTATCAATAGAACTTTTAGCCGTTCTTAATGCTTGTATTGAATAGAACAATTTTTAACATTTTCTATCAAATTTCTTTTACCTTTGCACCTCACAAAAACACTCATTTGTATGAGTGTATTATTAACAAAATTTTACAACCTATAAATCATATTGTAGATGATTAAAATTACACTTCCCAATGGTTCAACTAGGGAATATGAAAAAGGGGTTAATGCCCATCAAATTGCACTTTCAATTTCGGAAGGTTTAGCAAGAAATGTTTTAGCAGCAGTAGTGGATGGCAAAGTAGTAGATTCTTGTATGGCTATTGATGCTGATGCTAGTGTTAAATTATTAACATGGAATGATGTTGATGGCAAATCAACTTTTTGGCATTCATCTGCCCATTTGCTGGCAGAAGCTTTAGAAGCTTTATACCCAGGTACAAAATTTGGAATTGGCCCAGCCATAGAAACTGGTTTTTATTACGATGTTGACTTTGGCGATAGGGAGTTTTCTTCTGATGATTTTAAGAAAATTGAAGATAAATTTTTAGAGCTTGCCCGTACAAAAGCAGAATTTAAAAAAGAAGCTATTTCAAAGGCGGATGCTATAAAATACTTTGAAGAAAAAGGCGACGAGTATAAATTAGATTTAATTAAAGATTTAGAAGATGGTAAAATTACGTTTTATACCCAAGGTAAATTTACTGATTTATGTCGTGGGCCACATATACCAAACACCAGTTTTATAAAAGCCATTAAGCTGATGAATGTTGCTGGTGCTTATTGGAGGGGTGATGAAAGCAGAAAACAATTAACTCGTATTTATGGAGTAACTTTTCCAAAACAAAGTGAGTTGACAGAGTACCTTCACATGATTGAGGAAGCTAAAAAACGTGATCACCGTAAACTAGGTAAGGAGTTAGAACTTTTTACTTTTTCTGAAAAAGTGGGGATGGGTTTGCCGTTATGGTTGCCAAAGGGAACAGCTTTGAGAGAAAGATTGGTTAGTTTTTTGGCTAAAGCACAACAAAAAGCTGGATACGAGCAAGTGATTACTCCGCATATTGGACATAAAGACTTGTATGTTACCTCTGGGCATTATGATAAATATGGAGCAGATTCTTTTCAGCCTATAAAAACACCACATGAAGGTGAGGAGTTTTTCTTAAAACCCATGAATTGCCCTCACCATTGCGAGATTTATAAATTTAAACCACGTTCTTACAAAGATTTACCTATTAGGTTAGCCGAGTTTGGAACTGTTTACAGATATGAGCAAAGTGGCGAGTTGCATGGTTTAACCAGAGTAAGAGGATTTACGCAAGATGATGCGCATTTGTTTTGTAGGCCAGACCAAGTTAAAGAAGAGTTTAAAAAAGTAATTGATTTGGTATTGTATGTTTTTAAGGCTTTAGGTTTTGAAAACTATACTGCTCAAGTTTCATTAAGAGATTCAGATAATAAATCAAAATACATAGGTTCTGATGAAAATTGGGATTTGGCAGAATCTGCCATTATTGAAGCTGCTGCCGAGAAAAATTTAACTACTGTAGTTGAAACTGGAGAAGCTGCTTTTTATGGTCCTAAGTTAGACTTTATGGTAAAAGATGCTTTAGGTAGAAAATGGCAATTAGGAACCATCCAAGTTGATTATAATTTACCAGAAAGATTTGAATTAGAATATACAGGAAGTGATAATCAAAAACACCGTCCAGTAATGATTCATAGAGCTCCATTTGGTTCTTTAGAGCGTTTTGTAGCGGTATTGATAGAACATTGTGCAGGTAATTTTCCTTTATGGTTAACCCCAGAACAGTTTATAGTTTTGCCTATTTCTGAAAAATATGAAGAATATGGAAAAAAAGTTTTAGAATCACTTAATAATTCCGATATTCGCGGTCTGATTGACTTTCGCGACGAGAAAATTGGGCGTAAAATTAGGGATGCTGAAGTTAAAAAGATTCCTTTTATGTTGATTATTGGAGAGAAAGAGATGGAAGATGGTACGGTTTCTGTAAGAAAACATGGGGAAGGTGACCAAGGGAGTATGAGTATTGAAGAGTTTAGCAGTCATCTTCAAAAACAAATTTTAGTTTAAATTTAAAAATGGAGGACAATCATTAGACCTAAAATAAATCCAAATAGGAGCAGAAGAATAACAGAACCAGCGCATAATATTAATAAACGTATTAGAGCTAGGGAAGTTAGGGTAGTAGGCGAGGATATTGAGCAAGGAGTTTACCCAATAGAAAAAGCGTTGGCAATGGCAGAAGAGATGGATCTTGACTTAGTTGAGATTTCACCAAATGCTAATCCACCGGTTTGTAAAATTGTTGATTACAACAAGTTTGTTTACGAGCAAAAGAAAAAGCTTAAAGAAATTAAAGCTAATGCGAAACAAACGGTAATAAAGGAAATTAGGTTTGGTCCTAATACCAATGATCACGATTTTCAATTCAAATTGAAACATGCGGTTTCTTTTTTAGAGAACGGAGAGAAAGTAAGAGCTTACGTTCACTTTAAAGGAAGAGCTATCGTTTATAAGGAGCAAGGAGAAATTTTATTATTAAAATTTGCCCAAGCTTTAGAAGACGTAGGAAAAGTAGAACTATTACCTAAATTAGAAGGTAAACGTATGTTCTTAACAGTAGCGCCTAAAACGGGAAAAAATTAATATACACAGGTTAAATTAAAAAGCATTATTATGCCAAAAATGAAAACCAATTCTAGTGCAAAAAAGCGTTTTTCGCTTACTGGAACAGGTAAAATCAAAAAGAAGGGTGCTTATAAAAGTCACATCTTAACAAAAAAATCGACTAAGCAAAAACGTAACTTAACGCAAACCAGCTATGTATCTGATGGTGATACTGGAAACGTTAAACGTATGCTTTGCATCGGTAAATAACTAAATTATTAACCAGGGATTGGGTTTAAGTTTTCCGCAAGGTAGCGGATTCACCTCTTACCAAAAACAATTAAATTATGCCACGTTCGGTTAACGCAGTAGCGTCGAGAAGAAGAAGAAAAAAAATCATGAACCTAGCCAAAGGCTATTGGGGTTCAAGAAGCAAGGTTTATACCGTTGCGAAAAATACTGTTGAAAAGGGTTTACAATACGCTTTCAGAGATAGAAAAGTAAAGAAAAGAGAATTTAGAGGATTATGGATACAACGTATTAACGCTGCAACGCGTGAGCATGGAATGTCTTACTCTCAATTTATTGGAAAAGTAGCTGCTAAAAATATTGGTTTAAACAGAAAAGTTTTAGCTGATTTAGCAATGAACGATCCACAAGCTTTTGCAGCTATTGTTGATGCAGTTAAGTAAGTAAACAAAACACCGTTTTAGAATTAAAAAGGAGCTTATTTATAGGCTCCTTTTTTGTTTAGTAGTTTTTGGATTTTCTAATGATGATTTCTGTATTTAAAAATTTATCATTTATATTTAAAGTATGATGCAATTGAATTTAATGATTGAGCAATTTGACCAGAAGGGAGAAAAAACGGGTTGGACTTACTTAGCACTTGTTGCAGATGTTGCTCATGAATTGAAACCAGATTGTAAAGTTGGCTTTAGGGTAAAAGGTAAAATTGACGCTGTGGAGTTTAGCGGCATAGCTTTATGCCCAATGAGTGAGGGTGATTTTATTTTGCCCTTAAAAAAGGAAATTCAACAGAAAATAGGTAAAAGAAAAGGTGCTATAGTAAGTTTAACGATAGAAGAAGACAAAGACTTTAAATATGAAATTCCAGATGACTTAGAAAATTGGTTACATGATGTTGAAGGAACCATTAACCAATTTTACAGTATGGCAAAATCTCATCAGAATTATTTTATAAGGTGGATTAATGAAGCTAAAACTGAAGTTACCCGAGTAAAAAGGTTGACCCAGACTGTGGATGCGATGGCGAAAAAGATGGATTATGGAGAAATGATTAGATACCATAAAGTTAATAAATAGGGGATGTTAGAATGGTTATCTATTGCTAAAGGTGATTTGTTGGATGTAGAAATTCAATTGATCGAGATTGCTAGTAAAAAGCTGTGTTTGATTAAAACAGATGATTGTTATTATGCTACCGCAACAAAATGCCCTCACGCTGGTGCAGATTTATCTAAAGGTTGGTGCGAAAAGGGGTATTTGGTTTGCCCCATTCACAGGTTTCAATACCGTTTAGAAAATGGGAGAGGGGCAGAAGGGCAAGGCGATTATTTGCCTGTATATCCTGTAAAAGATGAGGGTGATTTTTTAATAATTGGGATAAAAAAAAGCTGGTTTAAGTTTTGGTGATCTAAATCCTCTAGGTTAAATAATTTTGTTTAGATACCAAAAATTAGCACCATAAGCAATTTAAAGAATATAGTGCTATAATTTTATTATGATTATTTCATCAATTGTAGCTCTTTCCTTTTAGCTTCATCAACTACGCTATTCTGATTCCAATAAGGTTCTATTAAAGTCTTTTTTAATTTAGCTTCTGTAATTAATCCGCTTCCGTCATCTTCTGTAAAAGAAAGTATTTTGTAAGGGAAAGCTTTTTCAACATCAATAGTGATTTTTCTTTCTATACTTGGGTAATTAATAGTGTAATTTATTACTGTTTCTGATTCTGTTTTGCTGATTTTAGCTTTGTTCACTTTTAATTCTTTGTGGGCCAAACGACTATAAAGCGTAGAAAAAATAATATCAATTTCCCCCAATGGCAACTGCCCGTTATTAATACGGATGCGTGTCATCAACTCATCTTCTAACATGGCTTTAGGGATATTTTTTTCAATATCACCTTCAGATTCAAAATAAGAAAACTGTTGATATTGGTAATTTTTTCCTTTTAGATTGAGTTGAGTATAAGTTTGTCCGCACCACTCTTGTATGCTCATATTAGATTTTAATGTATTTGGATAATTGTAAAAATCTATAGGTGTAAAAGTTGAACTTAAAACAGAATAATCATAGATGCCTGTATTGAATTTTCTGATGTTGTTCAATTTCATTACAGAAATATTGTCTTTTCCGGCATCATCAGGGTTGTCTAATTTAACTTGTTTGCTGATTGAAAAAGGTTCTGTTACAAAAACCAATACCACTTCTCCATCACGCATTTCTCCGTAGCGAGATTGTTTTAATTCGTAACTATTTAACTCAGCTTTACCGTTATACCAATAATCACTAAACTGTTTTGTTGTTGCCGCTGCCTCTTTCTGATTTATTGGAGCTGTTTGGTTGATAGATTTATTTTTATTTTGTTGGCAGGCTAGAAGTGGGATGGAGATGAGCAAGCAAAATGCTTTTAATAGTTGTTTCATAGAACTAATTTTAATGTGTTTTTATTACTACAAATAACAATTATAAAAGTTTGACTGTTTAATCATATTTTTTTCAAATTGTAAATCTGAAAAATAGTTTATATCACCTCATGATAAAAATACTTGGATAAATATTGTTTAGTGCTTCAAGAAATTTATGTTGTGCTATTAGTTTTTATAGTGCCATTTTTAAAAGCATGGTTTAAGGTTAAAATTTCCCATCTTTTCTGGTGCTTTCTTCAAAGTCGAAACCTTGTAGATAAGAAATTCTCCATAGGTCGTTCTCTTTTTTTACTCTGCATTTATAGGAAAATTCTTTCCAGCTGGCGTCCATGTTAGGTTCAAGCTTACCCCATTTCCAAGTTACTTCTCCATTTTCATTGTTCACAATATCTATTTCAATAAAGTTGTAAGGGTTAGGATTGTCGTAAGGAACATCTTGAACATAGTCCAAGGGTCAACGACATTTGCGAAAATAAATGTTGGCAAATCTCCAATTAACCATTGATCGTATTTACCAATTTTAAGACCTTTATCAAGAGTCAATATTATTTGGTCGTAATTTTCGATAAATTCTGTTGCGAAGAAATTTGTCTTTTGAAGCTTGTATAGGTTTTGCTTGTGTTTTTGAAGATTGAAACCTATATAAATTCATAACTGTCCGAACAAATAATATACAAAAAAGGCCTGTATAATTCTAATTTTGAGTTGCGAAA